>JBBINF010000011.1:0-15997 GCA_037444045.1 Sulfolobales archaeon
AGCTATAATAGTAATAAAGCTGTTAAGCATAATCTAAATTTCAAGAATTTGGGGAAGAAAGGAGGCCGTTCTGGTCAGAACTCTTCATATGAAATTCTATTAGGACTAATAGGAAATTGAGACCCTCATGTTGGCTATCTTCTTGTTGGTTATCTCTATTTCAATAACGAGATCTCCGCACCTCTTCCTCAGGACAATCTTGTTCTCAGATAGCGAGATCTTTAGGCTGGAGCACGAGCCGGAAGACTTTAACTTGTAGTAATAGTATGGGTTCCTCATCTTCTTCAACGCCTTGTTCAGCAACTTTTCAAATACCTCGTTAGGGTCGCTGAAGTTTTCCATGTCTACAGGTATGTCGAACTTGATTTCAATATAATACTCGTTCACGTTTATGGTCATGTTTTCGTACTTTCTTGACGTTAAATAGTCAACCAAAACAGGGGTTACTGCAGAGAAGATGAGGACTAAGTACAAGTAGTTCCTGAAGAACAAGAGGGAAACCAAGGAAGAGGAAAGAACGGATAGCGGGAAGGAGATAAGCAGGTAAGGTAGGGAGTCCTCGAAGTCCCTCAGTTCCCTCCCAAGTAAGAAGCCGGCTATGGGACCACCTGCCAGTGGCACTAGAGAGATCAAAGAAGTTAGTATACCTCGTTTTTCCAGCCCTTGCATGATTAATATTACCGAGTTTCAGAATTAAAGCGTTATTTTAAATATCTTTTCGTAGAGATATGATGACATGAACACCGTGGAAGTTAAAAAGGACAACGGCATAGGGTGGATTTTTCTAAATAGGCCTGATAGATTAAACGCGATAAACGCCGAAATGATCCAAGACTTGTGGACGTCAGTTAGGGCGTATGAGGAGGACAGTGAAGTAAAGGTTATTGTGATCACGGGGAAGGGGAAGGCGTTTTGTGCTGGGGCCGACATCTCCCAGTTTAAGGAGCTAAATCCTGCAACTGCTTGGGCTTTTGCAAAGAAGGGGAGGGAGCTTATGGACTACATAGAGAGGGTGTCAAAGCCCACAATAGCCATGATAAACGGCTACGCACTAGGGGGAGGGCTTGAGCTGGCCATGGCCTGCGACTTCAGGATTGCATCAGAGGACGCAATGCTAGGCCTACCGGAGATAAACCTAGGCATATACCCTGGGTTTGGAGGGACGCAGAGGCTAGTGAGGCTAGTTGGGAAGACAAAGGCGTTGGAGATAATGATGACTGGTGACAGGATAACCGCACAAGAGGCTGAGAGGATAGGTCTCCTAAATAAGGTAGTACCAAAGGAGAAGTTGGAGGAAGAGACCGTAAAGTTCGCCCAGAAGTTGATGGAAAAGTCGCCCTTGATACTCTCGATAATGAAGAGCGTTGTGCTCTACGGCAACGACTCCCCACTAATTGACGGTCTCAACATGGAGAGCCTAGGCTGGGGGTTCGTCTTCTCCACGAACGACCAAAAGGAGGGAGTAAACGCGTTCTTGGAGAAAAGGAAGCCTAACTTCCAGGGGAAGTAATTTTTTATATGAACACCGGTTCAAACCTATCGTCGAAGGCGTGTTTTGACAGCTTTCCCTTTATTGGGAGCTTATAACCACAGTACTTACACCTCATGTCGCTAGTTAAGTGCCACTCCACTATCTGGAACCCGTACCTCCTTATGACCATATTACCGCAGTTAGGGCAATAGGTGTTCTCGTATGGGTGACCAGGGACGTTGCCTATGTAGGGGAACCTGAACCCCATCTCCTTGGCCAACTTGTAGTGGGCCTCTAGGGTCTCAACAGGGGTCCAAGGGAGGTAGTTCAACTTGTAGTCTGGGTGGAACCTGAGGAAGTGGATTGGCACGTCTGGGCCTAGTATGTCGTATATCTTTTTCAAGAGGACCTTAGCGTACTCAAGGCTGTCCCCTATCTGTGGTACAATTAGGTCAGTAATCTCCACGTGTATTCCCTTCTTGTGCAGTTCCTCAATAGTCTCAAGGATGGGCTCTGGCCCCGAGGCCCCGGTGTACCTCCTCATGAACTTTGGCTCTCCGTTGCCCTTGAAGTCCACGGTTACGGCGTCAAGGAATTCCGTAACGTAGTCCACTAGCTCGGGAGTCCAGTAGCCGTTGGTAACCATTGTGTTGAAGAGTCCCCTTTTCTTGGCTAAGACCCCTACGTCGTGCGCGAATTCCGCAAATATTGCAGGTTCGTTGTATGTGTAGGTTATCCCCTCGCTCTCGTAGGAGATTGCCATCTCCACTATCTCCTCTGGGCTGAGCTCAGTCCCCTCGGCCCTCCTCCTCTGGCTCAAGTCGTAGTTCTGGCAGTACATACACATCCAGTTACAGCCGTAAGTGGAGAAGGAAAAGACCTTTGACCCGGGGTAAAAGTGCACTAAAGGCTTCTTCTCAATTGGGTCTACGTGGGCAGCTGCCACCTTCCCGTAGACGTCCAAGTAGAGCTTCCCGTTCCTCACCGACCTAACTCCGCAGAACCCTATCTGCCCCTCGCCTATAAGGCACCTCCTAGCGCAAGCTAGACACCTAACCTTGCTGTCCTCTTTTCTATAGAGCGTTGCCTCCTTGCTCATTAATTATATACTCGCGTTCTTAGGATATAAAGATGCCTAACCGTTACATCCTCTTTTACCCTCCGATTGAAGTCGGTAAACTGGAGGGGGTGAAAGTAATAGACATTAGGAAGTGCAGGTTCACCGAGATAGACGTAGTGGACGACCCGCAAAAGGTCATAGCGGTCTTGGGAGAGCCACTCTTTGTCGTTGATGCGAACAACGTCAAGGACAAGTTCTCCGACCTCTTCTACCAGTGCAGGTTTTGGGAGGCCCACGAAGTCCTAGAGGAAAAGTGGAGGAGAGCCAAAGGGGAAGAAAAAGAATACCTTCACGCCCTAATACTAGTCTGTGCCTCCCTCATTAACTTCTTGAAGGGAAAGGTGGAGGTATCTGACAAGTTAATGGAGGACGCCTTATCTCTTATATCCAAACTTCCTGAGGAGCTCCTTCCTCTCCTTTATGTCGGCCTCTCCCTCGACCCCTAGTGGGGTGTAGCCGTCTACCACCCCTATTATCCCCCTTCCTTGGTCTGTCTCAGCAACCAACACTTGCAATGGGTTGGCGGTGGCTGCAAATATCCTCACTACTTCCTCAACCGACTTTATCCTATTCAACACGTTAATCGGGTAACCGTTCTTTAAGTAGACTATGAAGGTGTGTCCAGCCGCTATCTTCTTTAAGTTCTCTATGGCAAGCTTCACTAGCTCCTCGTCGTTCCCGTCGTACCTTATTAGCCTCTTACCGCTGGCCTCTGAAAAGGCGATGCCGAACTTAATAGAAGGCGAGGACGAAGCCAAGGTCTCGTACAAGTCTTCAACTGTCTTTATGAAGTGAGACTGGCCCAATATCACGTTAGTACCTTCTGGTATGTCTATCCTTACAACGTCTATTTTCACGCTCATAGTAAAATGTAAAGGTTTAAGGAATTAAAACGTTTTATTCGTAGAGATAGGCGTAGTTCAACGTGATTTCCTTGTCCGCGTTTAGCTCAACGTTAATCGTATAGTGGAGCTGAGTTATTTGCACAGTGTATTCCCCAGGGGGTAAGTAGAACGTCGCCACGCCGTTTGAGCCAGTGTAGTTCTGGTAGAAGGAGCCGTTTGTCCCCTTTACCCAGACTACTGCATTTGCTAGGGGTGACTCGCCTCCAAATGGCCCGTAGTTCATTATTACCTTGACCTCTAGGACGTATTCCCCGTTACTGGGCGTAGTGGAAATAGTAGATACAGTCAAAGTTGTCTTATAACTTGACGCCAAGTAAACCCCAGCAAAGGTAAGCACTAGCACTAAGACGCCTAAGCCGAGGAGCAATGCCTTGTTCATAGTCCGGAGTATCTTCAAAACACTAATATTTAAAATGAATCAGTATATGGAAAGAGCGTAACGAGGTTGCTGGAAAAGGTAGTCCAAGGTCTAAGGTATTCACTTAAGTACGACAAGTCAGTGCTTAGGAGGTACACTATCCTTGGGGCTTTCGACGGAGTGCTTTTGGCGACCGGGATACTAATCTCCAATAGTGCAGTGAAAATACCGCCCAAGGACATACTCCTCTCTGTGATAAGCGGTATTATAGCTATAGCTATCTCGTCCGCGTGGAACGCGTTAGTAGTGGAGGCAAAGGAGAGGCAAAAGGAGTTCAGGGACTTAGAGAGGCAGATGATGAGAAAACTTGAGGGCACAGTGTACGAGTATGGGATGAAGTCCACAATAGTCCTCTCAGCTTTGCTCCACGGTGTCTCGCCTTTCCTCGGGCTCATACCCGTCTTGATCTACGTCTACAGCAGGAGTATCTTGTTTGGGGTGGGTTCCTCTCTAGCCTCGTTGTTTATCTTGGGAGTGCTTTACGAGGGAAACCTCAAGGAAAAGCTAACCTCTGGCATGATAATACTTGTGGCTGGAGTAGTGACAGTTTTAATAACCGCGTTAATAAGCAGGTGAAAAGCCGTGGGAAGCAGTTTCAGTGAGAGAATTAAGTTCATATGACTCTCTAACGTTTTTCGCATAACGTCAAGTGTGGGCATGTATCCCGAAAGGCTTGCGTAGCCCTAGATGTCTAGGTTCTCCTACTTAGGCTGCACCAGTCTAGGTGGGCACGGTTCATCCCACTAATGGAGCGGAAGAGAGTGAAAACAAAAACCCGCTTGATCCCTGTGAAGCTCAAGGATTAAGGGTCGACATCAAAATATATGATGTCCGATGAAGCCCCAACCCATTATAGCCACCATCCCGTGGTGCTCCAACACCCGAATCTGCTAGTCATCTCCTGGCACGCCTTTCCATCTCCCTTGTTACACCTTTCGCAGAGCTCTCCGTAATCTCTGACCGTCTCGGGGTCGCATATTATCCTGCCGCAGATCTCAACGCAAATTTTATCCTCCTTTTTAATATAACACTGTATGTACATACAATCACCTTTTTAAACTACTTATACCATATAAACATAATGCAGACCCTTAAAAGAGTGGATAGGCAAGACGAGTTCGCCGAGAAGGTAAAAGACCTAGTCAAGGAAATAGAGGGAGAAGACCTAAAGGTAGTAACTTTCATGGAGTATACTTCACCTCCAGAGAAAGTGAAACCCAAGGTTATTAAATTCGACAAGGTCGTCAATCTGCTGAGGCTCATAGCTGAAGAAGGGAAAGTGGAGAAGGGAGTAGCAAAGATAATGCTCTACTCTCCGTCCACCGGAAGGTCTAGGGGACTTACCCCCACAATGATGGCTGGATTCCAGTACATTATGAAAGGCATGAGCACGAAGCCCCACTCCCACAACATGGCGTCGATATACCTCGTGGTTAAGGGCAAGGGGTACTCACTTATAGACGGTGAGAAGTACTACTGGGAAGAAGGGGACGTCTTCGTAGTTCCCGCTAACGCAGTACACAGCCACGTCAATACTGGCGAGGAGGACGCAATACTCTTCGACGTAACTGACTCAGGGCTCTTGGAGAACTTGGGAATACTCGAGTTCAAGGAGGAATAAGGAAAAAGGTTTTTTACTTGTTTGTTTTGTCTCCCCACACGATCTTGTATACCTGGAATAGTTTTTCGTCTCTCCACTTGGACAACTCCTGGAAAGTCTTCCCCTTGATAGACTGGTACTCCTTCATCTGCTGTACTGCCTTCACCACTCCGGTGTATGGGAACTTGTCGTACTTAGCCAACGTGTGCATCCACTCGTTTGCCCCGTAGCCAAACCCCCTGCTAAAGAAGTACTCTAGTCCGCCTTCTCCTCCGCCTAAGTGGTACGTTAGGAACGGCCCCATGAACGCCCACCTTAGGCCAATGGCAGCAGTCATGACCTTGTCTATGTCCTCAACGGTAGCTACTCCCTCGTCCACTAGGTATACAGCCTCCCTGAATAGGGCGAAGGCGAGCCTATTGCCAATGAACCCGGGTACCTCTTTCTTAAGTACAACCACTACCCTGTCCAAGGACTCCATGAACTCCTTGCTGACGTCTAACGCAGTCTGTGATGTCTTTTCCCCCGGGACTATCTCAACTAGGGGCAACAAGTGGGGTGGGTTCCACGGGTGTACAATGACCCCCCTCTCAGGGTACCTCTTCATGGCCTTCTGTATCTCTGTCATCAGTAAGCCAGAGGTGGAACTGCCCAGCACGACCTCCTTCCCAAGCCTTTCGTCTAGGTACGAGAAGATCTTTTTCTTGGCGTCGTAGTCCTCTATGACTGCCTCTATAACGTAGTCGGCGTTAGTAATAGCTTCGTCGAGGTTCGTAGTTGGCTTGACGTTCTTCATGTATTCCTCCGGGGGTCTCTCAACTAGCCCGAGGTTCCGCATTACCTCTAAGTATCCCTTTACCTTGGATACTCCCTTGTCTAGCGTGTCCTTCTTTTCCGTATAAAGGGCTACCTCATAGCCCTTACTTGCTAACAGTGTAGCCCAACCGGATCCAATTAGCCCAGCGCCTATTACGGCTACACGCCTTATCATAGTCACTTATACTACTTAAGAAGTATAAGTAGATTTCTCAGGTTTAATTTTTAATTTAATAGCCCCTATAGACCTCTATGGACGTAGAAAAGATAGTCGAGTACCTAAACGCCGTAGAGCCAAAGCTCTCTGCTAGGTCTGACAGCAGGGAACAGCTACTCCTCAAGTCGAGGGAGCTCATAAGGCTATGTGGAGAGACCATTTCCCTCGCACATAGGCAGAAGAGGGATGAGGCGTTAAGGAGGTTCCAAGAAGCCCTAAACAAGGCGAAGGAGATTGAGCAGATAGTCTCCAACTACCCGGAGCTCCTTTACGGCGACGTAGGGACTGCGTTCCAAGAGTTGGCTGAGGCCTCCATAGTACTTTCCTTTTACTTTGACGTCGAATTGAAGTTGCCTGACGACTTGGGAATCCCGGACATCTACTACATAACCGGCGTCGCTGACGCAGTGGGGGAGATGAGGAGGGCGTTACTAGAGAAGCTCAGAAAGGGGAACGAGCTAAAGGAGGCTGAGAAAATTCTGGAGTACATGGACGTAATTTACGAAAGCCTCTGGAAAATGGAGTACCCTAAATCCCTTGTGCCCGGACTGAGGCAAAAAATAGATCAACTGAGGAAGATCCTAGAGGAGAGCCGGCACGACGTGTTTTTGGCAAGCCTAGGAAAAGTTTGACTTCAGGTACTCCACAAGTTTTTCTGGCACGTTTACTCCCGTGGCTAGCATAAAGCCCTTGAACTCCGGTACGTCGTTTAGCTCGTTTACGATGTAGCCCTTCTTTGGGTGCTCCAGTATGTCTATGGAGATGAACTCTCCCTTAACTACCGATGTCGCTTTCAAGGCTATTTCCTTTAACTTTTCGTCAACCTCTAACTTTGAAGGCGTGCCGCCCAGCGCTACGTTAGCCCTCCACTCGTTTTGTGGTATGTTCCTAGCGTAACAGCCTAGTAGCTCATTGCCTATTACTAAGCACCTTATGTCCCTGTCCTTCCACTTTACGTACTCCTGGACTATGTGTACTTTGAGGGCGGAGTTGCCCATCATCTCCCTGTGCTCTACTATGGTCTTTCCCTCAAACACGTCCCTTATGAGCGACACCATCCTCCCCCAGCTACCGATAGGCGGTTTGTCAATAAGCGGGTAGCCCATCTGCTCGTATGCCTTGAGCGTAGCGTCTGGGGACATGGCTATTATGGAGTCGGGTATGGGGATCCCTTCCTTGAAAAGCTTTGAGTACGTGAGAATTTTGTCCCCTGCGACCGTGATAACGTCAGTGGAGTTAATAGTGTGGACGTTAGCTCCCTCCAGCACTGCGGCAGCGTAGAGCGACCTATACATGCTGACAGACCTTATTATCGCTACGTTATACCTGCCAAGTGCCTTGTTGAACGGTAGAAACTCCTGCCCTACGTTAATTATGTCGTATGATATGTTGTGGTCGTTTAGTGCCTTTACGATTAACTTTTCCTCCTGTCTTATTATGTCGACTATTAGAGCTACCTTAATCACACACCACCCCCGTAAGCTTTCATCTCGTAGAAGGAAAGGGAAGAAAGGGAAAACGCCCTTGAGAGCTCGTAACCTAGTCTAGCGTTGAGCACTATGGGAACGTTGTAGTCCACCGCAGTCCTCCTCAGCTCGTAGTCCACTCCCTTGAGGTAGCCGTTGGTCACCACTATGTCTACCTTGCCCGTTGTTATCTCCTCAACGAGGTCACCTAGGCTCTTCCCTTCAAAGCCCTTGGCCTCCATCCCGGAGAGGGTATGGACTTCTAGCCCTAGCCTCGAGAGGTTCTCGGCAGTGGCCTTTAGGTACTCCTCGTTGCCCTTACCGTAGACGATGGCGACTTTGCCTTGAGAGGGAACCTTGTTGGGAGATGAGGAGAGCCAGCTCTTCAGTAGGGCCTCGTGGAAAGTAAAGCCGAAGGACGCTGCCTCCCCGGTGCTCCTCATCTCAGGGCCCAAGAAGGGATAGGCACCCTTGAGCTGTGCCCAGGAGAACTGGGGGGACTTTACCGCCCACGCCTTAGAGGGCGGGTCGTAGAACTCGTCAAGGCCCAGGCCCTTGAATATGCCGTCGACTGCCTTCTCTATTAAGTTTACCCCCTTTGCCTTACTAGTAAAGGGCATAGACCTGCTCGCCCTCAAGTTCAGCTCTATTACGTAAGGATAGTCGTCCTTTACCACGAACTGGAGATTGAATGGACCCTTAATGCCTATTTCCCTCGCCAACCTCAGTGCGTACTCCTCCATCTCCTTTACTACGTTTTCCCTTAATTGCCTATAGGGTATCGACATTGTAGCGTCCCCGCTGTGGACCCCAGCCTCCTCCACGTGCTCCAACACTGTGCCTATAACTCCCTTTCCGTCGCTCACCGCGTCTATCTCGGCCTCTATAGCGTTGTCCAGGAACTTGGACACCACCACGGGGTACTTAGTGGAGACCTTAGCCCTCTTAAGGAACTCACCTAGATCGTTCTCAGTATAGGCAATCGCCATGGCGGAACCGCTAAGCACATAACTGGGCCTTATAATTACTGGGTAACCCACGGAGTCCACGAACTTCTTCACCTCTTCCAGCGACTTTGCTGAGACCCAAGGAGGCTGCTTGAGCCCCAACTTGTCCAACAAGGAGGAGAACTTCTCCCTGTCCTCCGCTACGTCCACGCTCTTTCCTGAGGTCCCAAACAGTTGAACCCCGTTGTCCTCTAGGGCCTTGGCTATGGAGTTCCCTATTTGGCCCGCTGAGAAAGTGGCCACGTACCTAAACTTCTCCTTTTTGACTAGGTCTAGTATCCTCTCTACTGTTATCTCGTCAAAGTAAAGCTTCTTAGCTACGTCCCAGTCAGTGGACACAGTCTCGGGGTTGTAGTTAAGTATCGCAACTTCGTCAAAGTACTTGCTCGCAGCGTCGTGTAGAGATACCACTCCCCAGTCGAACTCTACCGAGACGCCTATCCTGAACCCTCCAGCCCCTATGACGAGTAACTTGTTTGGGGACTCGGAGAACTCTATGTCGTCCTCCTTGCCGCTGTAGGTCAAGTACAAGTAATTGGTCACTGCTGGCCATTCCCCGGCTAGGGTGTCTATCTGTTTCACCTTTGGCAGGACGTTCAGCTCAAACCTCTTCTTTGTCACGTCCTCTGGTCTCATGGATACCGCTTGGGCTATCTGCTCGTCGCTCATCCCCAGCCTCTTAGCCTCTTCTAAGATGTCCTTAGTGAACTCCCTGATCCTCTTGAAGTCCTCGTAGAACTCAACCACCTTCTTTATCTTCTCTAGGAAGAACTTGTCTACTCCAGTCACCTCATATACCTCGTCTACAGTAGCTCCCATCTGGAAAGCCTTGGCTGCGTAGAGGAACCAGTATGGATGTCTGTTCTTTAGCCTCTCCAGCATCTCCTCCTTTGTCGCTGGGGAGTTGTAGACCTTTCCGCCAACTAGTCCAGGCTCTCCTATATCCAGCATCCTGATGGCCTTCTGGAGGGCTTCTTCAAATGACCTCCCTATGCTCATCACCTCCCCAACGCTCTTCATCTCAGAAGCCAAGCTCATTTCCACGTTCTCGAACTTCTGCAAGTCCCACCTAGGTATCTTAATTACAACGTAGTCGAGGCTGGGCTCAAAGCAGGCGCAGGTGGAGCCAGAGACCTTGTTTATGACCTCCTCTAGCGTGTAGCCTAGGGCTAACTTGGCCGAGACGTAAGCTAAGGGGTACCCCGTAGCTTTGCTGGCCAGGGCGCTTGACCTTGACATCCTAGGGTTCGTCTCAATTACGAAAGCATCGTAGCCCTTGGGGCTGAGGGCAAACTGGACGTTACACTCGCCTACTAGGTCAATGGATCTGGCCACTTCTATGCTCTGGGACCTCATCTTTTGGTACTCGTAGTTGTCTAGGGTCTGGCAGGGCGCAATTACCGTTGACTCCCCGGTGTGGACGCCCATGGGGTCGAGGTTCTCTATACAGGCTATTACTGCGGAGTTCCCCTTTTTGTCCCTCATGACTTCGTACTCGAGTTCCTTCCAGTGGTAGAGGTACTTCTCTATTAATACCTCGTGGATGTAGCTCTGGGATAGGGCCCTCCCTATGTTCTTCTTAAGCGTCTCCTCGTCCCAGGCAACTATTGAGCCCCTGCCGCCTAAGTTAAAGCTTACCCTCACCATTACCGGGTAGCCTATTTCCTTTGCCTTTTTCAGCGCCTCTTCCTCGGACCTAGCGGAGAGCGAGGGAGGAACCGGGAGGCCTATCTGGATCATTGTCTCCCTGAATTTCTCCCTGCTTAACGCCCTCTCGATCCCCTCTATGGGAGTTCCCAGGACTTTAACCCCGTACTTCTGCAGGATCCCCCTCTTGTACAGCTCCACGCCAACGTTGAGGGCAGTCTGACCTCCAAAGCCTATCATTATTCCGTCCGGCCTCTCCTGCTCTATTACCTTCTCTGCAGACCACCAAGTGACTGGTTGCATGTATATTTTGTCGGCTATCTTGTAGCTTGTCTGCACTGTGGCTACGTTGGAGTTAAGAAGGATTGTGGTTATACCTTCCTCTTTAAGGGCCTTAAGGGCTTGGCTCCCGCTGTAGTCGAACTCAGCTGCCTCGGCTATCTTT
The DNA here is from genome assembly GCA_037444045.1 of Sulfolobales archaeon. Lineage (GTDB taxonomy): Archaea > Thermoproteota > Thermoprotei_A > Sulfolobales > Sulfolobaceae > Aramenus. The sequence continues at coordinate 11,113 of JBBINF010000011.1, forward strand.
ATCGGTCCAGATCCTATTACCAGTACCTTCTCTACCACTTTACATCACCATCTTTTTGAACTTATCAAAGACCCAGGTCACGTCGTTTGGCCCAGGCCGAGCCTCGGGGTGGAACTGGGTAGTAATGATTGGCAACTTCTCGTGGTACATACCCTCTATTACTCCGTCGTCTGGGTTGTAGAACCAAGGCTTCATTGACGGGGGGACGTCTTCCTTGTAGACCCCGTAGCCGTGGTTGTGGGTGGATATGTAGCACCTATTGCTGGTCAGCTCGACTACGGGCTTGTTGATTGCCCTATGGCCATATTTCATCTTCCTCACCCTTCCTCCTAGGGCTAAGGTAACTGCTTGGTGGCCTAGACAAATCCCCATCACTGGCACCTTGTACTCCAAGACCTCTTTTACCGCGTTGACCAGTTCCACCTTCAAGTTTGGATTACCGGGGCCGTTACCGAAGACTACTCCGCTTGGCATGTAGTCCATGATCTCGTCTGCCGAGAAGTTGCAGGGAACTCTCACAAGCGTGAAACCCCTCGAGTAGAGCTCGTAAAGTATTCCGTGCTTAATCCCGCAGTCAACCACGACCAAGGTCTTCCCGTTGTTGGGGTGAATAACCGGGGACTTTGGAGAGGTGAACTGGGTGAAGTCTATCTCGTCGTATCTCTTTTCCAAGAACTTCTGCGGGTTATCGAGCTCGTAACCACTTGCGATGACCCCCATCATAGTCCCCTTTGTCCTTACTCTCTTGACGATCATCCTGGTATCTACGTTCGATAACCCTGGAACCCCCTCCTCTTGTAACCACTGGTGGAGGGACTTGGAGGAGTTCCACTTGCTTGGATCAGTCTCCTCAGTTACCACCAGCCCTTCAACCTGGATGTTTTCCGACTCAAAGTTCTTCAAGATCCCATTCTCGTACTCTTTCTTTGGGACTCCGTAGTTCCCCACAAGAGGGTGGGTGACCACTAGGATTTGTCCCCTATAGGACGGATCCGTGAGGCTCTCTGGGTATCCGTTCATTGAGGTGGTGAAGACTACCTCCCCTGCCCTTACTCCCCTGGCTCCAAATCCGCAGCCCTCAATCAAAGTTCCGTCTTCCAAGTAGAGGTAGCCCTTATAGCCCCTCTTGCATAATGTCATCTTCCACCACCCTAAGTTGTCCCATTCTACTTACGATTAAGTTCTCGTAGTCCTCCAGTTTTCTTGAGTCGCCCTCTAGCCTAGTAAGTGCACTTTCGAGGTCCCGTTCTAGAATTTGTGGGTTAGGAGAGCCGGTGACTGCCTTGAGCCTTACCGATTCCTCAGGGGTGATCTTAGTTGTAAACTCTCCTCTGAGAACCATTTCCTTAACCTCAAAGTAAGCCTGCCTATAAGGTTTTCCTCTTAGGGCTAACGTTTCGGCCTCGTCTGTGGCCAACGTGGAATTATCTATTCCCTTCACGGTAACTTGGACGCCCTGGAAGAGGTCTTTTAGTACCTCCACTGACGCCTTAGCTATCGACGTGCACTTCCAATAGTACTGGTTCATCTCCTGTAGGTCTAGGTCATAGCCCGAGGGGAGCCCCTTGTAGATCGCCAACAGCGAGGTAAGAATCCCCGCGCACTCCCCTCCCTTAGCCCTTAATACTTCCATGGTAACCGCATTCCTCTTCTGGGGCATTAGGCTACTAGTGCTTACTTGGGAGTCGGGCAACTTTACGTAGCCCACAAAGGAGGAGGAAAGGAATACCATGTCTTCCGCTATTCTGCTCAAGGACGTCATGAGGACAGTTATCTCAGCTACTGCGGAGATTAGGTCTGCCCTTGAGGACGCCGCACTTATGGTGTTCGTGACTACTCCGTCAAAGCCGAGCATTTCCGCCTCCCTCTCCCTGTTCAACTTTACGTTAGTCCCCACTATTGCCCCAGCCCCCAGTGGTGACCTATTCAAAAGCTCCAGTGCCTTGAAGATGAACTGCCACCTTGAGCTCAACTCCTCCTCCACGTAGAGCAGGTAATGCCCAAAGGTAGTGGGCTGTGCAGGTTGAAGGTGGGTGAAGGAGGGAAAGACCGTGTCCTTGTACTCCTTAGCCTTACTTAATATCACCTTTCTTAACTCCAAGAGGCCCTCCAGTAAGTCGATCAACTCTTCCCTCATCTTCAACCTTAGGGCCGTAGCGACGTGGTCGTTCCTTGACCTGCCTATCCCAACCCATCCACCTTCCTCTCCAACCTTCTTTATTATGTGGTCTTCGAGGGCCTCGTGGACGTCCTCGTACCCTTCACCTATTTCCTTGAAGTCTTTTATCGCAAGCAGTATGTTCCTAGCTGCCTTCTTGCTTATTACGCCGTCCAAGTAGAGCTCTACAACGTGGGCCTCCATAACTTGCTTAACTTGTTCCACGATTGCTCGATCAGAGTCTAAGGAGGAGGTATACTTGATCACCGCATCGTCTTTAGAACCCCACTTCCTATAAAGCATCTCAGCTATACCTCACTTGCCTAGTTAGCAGGGAGTGCATGCCCATTATCTCTATAAAGCCCCTCGCCATTTCGTCAGTCGGGTACCAGCCCTTGTTGTAACTGGCTATCTTGTCTGAGTAGGGCGAGTACTTGGAGTCCCTGCCCAATATCCTCATTCCGTTTCCCTCAACCTCCACCTTCACTTCACCAGATACCCACTTGTTCAGCTGTTCTCCTACCAGCTGGAGCGTGTCCCTAAGAGGTTCGTACCAGAGCCCCTGGTAGACTAGGTCAGCCCACTGAGAATCGGCGAGTCTCTTGAACCTCAGCTCCATGGGCGTGTACACGGTCTTCTCGAGGTCCTTGTGGGCGGAGATGAGGAGAAGGGCAGCGGGCACCTCGTAGGTCTCCCTGGACTTAAAGCCCACCACCCTGTTTTCCAAGTGTTCTACCCTCCCAAACCCGTACTTCCCTACCTCGCTGTTGAGGAATTTAATGAGTTCAACTAATGGCATCCTCTCACCGTTTACCCTGGTCGGGACACCGTGGTCAAACTCTATGGATAACCTCAACTTACCTTCCTTAACCCTCCTCGTCCACTCAAATGCCTCCTCTGGCACTTCGACGCTTGGATCTGCAATGTCGTCGCCTTCTATGCTCCTCCCCCAGAGGTTCTCGTCAATGCTGTACTTCGTGCTCTCCGCCTTTATCGGTATCCCCCTTTCCCTAGCGAACTTGACCTCGTCTTCCCTAGTCATCTTCCATATCCTTGCTGGGGCGATTACCTTAGCGTTGGGCATAGTAGCCTTTATTGCTAGGTCGAACCTAACCTGGTCGTTGCCCTTAGAAGTGGAGCCGTGGGCAACGTATTCAGTACCCTCCTTTTTAGCCACCTCTACGGTCTTCTCGGCAATCAGTGGCCTTGCCAACGCGGTGGAAAGTGGGTATACCTCCTCGTATAGGCCGTTCATTATGATGTCGTAAGCTATGAACCTCTTCGCGAACTCCTCCTTCGCGTCCACAGTGTAGTGCTTAACGGCCCCGGCAATGTAGGCCCTCTCCTCCAACTTCTTGAAGTCCTCGTTTTGTCCAACGTCGACGCTGACTGTCACAACGTCAGCGTTGAAGGTTTCCTTCAACCACCTTATGGCAACTGTTGTGTCTAAACCACCCGAGTAAGCTAAGACTATTTTCATCTCACTCAAAAGGCGGACAACCCGTTTAAAAACAATCAACAAAATGAAATTTACGTCTTTCTATAAAGAGAGAATGTTGAAGGAATGCCTCAAAACTTCTTCTTACTCTGAACGAAGTACTCAAGGGCTTTTTTTATGAACTCAGTCCTACTATCAACGCCCAAAGTTTGACACTTTTCATCTATTTCCCTTAACACGTCCTCTTTCAGTCTAACGCTAATGACCTTTCGCATAACAACCAAATTAGTATAGGTTGGAACATAAATAAATAGGTTATACCTTTGAAAGCCTAAAGAGAGACGTAAAAACCCATATATCGTTTAAAAGCTTGTTTTTAACTTGCTGAAGTAAATATTACTGGCTTAGCCTTTTTAGCCCTTATTTCCTCTAGTTTCTCTTCCATCCTCGCTATAGTTAGGGTGAGGACGTCCTTGTGGTACTTTCTCACGTGTTCCTCGGTGTCCTCCTTTGCTACTACTGTATTGCACACTGAGCAGGTGTAAACGCCGTTCTCGTCCCTAATGACTATCGGTTTGACGTCCTTTGATATTTCCTTAAGTATCGGAATGACCTTCTTGGCCCTAAGCTCGCTCCCGCTCTTCTCGATAATCCTCTGGGCATAGCCTCTGAGCTGGTGCTTTGAGATGTTGTACTTATGGGCGACGATGGCCGGTCCCTCGCCTTTCACTAGGTACTCCTCTAGGGCATCTAGCAGGTAGTCGCTACCTCCCAAAATTTTCAAAGCTACGTAATTTATTAAAGACTTCATATCTATAGGTTTCATATATAGTCACTAGAGTGACAGTTAAGAGTTAGAGTTTAAAAAGACTACATTAAATTCTATAGGTAGAGAATTTCGTTCTTATACGTAATAATTTTTATCCAAGTACCCTCGATTACTTGACCTAACTCAAAAACTTCATGGTATTTTGTTAAAAAGTTTTTAAGAAACTCCGCGTTCTCTTTATTAGTAAAGATTACCATCCCCACGCCCATGTTGAAGACCTTGTACATCTCGTCGTGTGGCACCCCTGCCTTCTCTATCTCCTTAAAGACGTCCTGGGGTTCTGGCATCCTTAGCTCTATCCCGTAGTTTGTAATCCTCCTGAGCTTTGTAAAGGAACCGCCTGTTATGTGGGCCACAGCCTTTACCTTATCTAAAACGGCCAGGATCTCCCTCACGTATATCCTAGTGGGCTTCATTAGCTCTTCCCCCCAGTCCTTCAAGGAGAGCTTGCCCTCGTCTA
>JBBINF010000011.1:16097-21402 GCA_037444045.1 Sulfolobales archaeon
GTGGGCTTCATTAGCTCTTCCCCCCAGTCCTTCAAGGAGAGCTTGCCCTCGTCTATCAGTTTCCTTATGAGGGAGAAGCCGTTGGCGTGTACCCCGTTGCTCTTAAGGCCAAGCACTACGTCCCCTGGCCTAACGTCCTTTCCGAGCTTTGGAGTGTCTACAGCGCCTATTGCGGCACAAGCCAAGTCATAACCGTTTATCACGCCGGGCATTATGGCGGTCTCCCCTCCCACTATCTCTGAGTCAGACTCCTTTGCTCCCTTCACTAGTCCCCTTACCAGTTGTTCAACTACGTCGTCCATGGGTTTCTCTAAGGCCAAGTAGTCAACCAACGCGACTGGCCTCGCCCCTATGGACACGAGGTCATTTACGTTCATGGCGACACAGTCTATCCCTATGGGCTCGTAAATTCCAGTCTTTAGGGAAAGGACAGTCTTAGTCCCAACGCCGTCCACGTGTATCGCTATGTTCTGGTTCCCAACCCTTACTACTCCAGAGTAATGCCCTGCCCCCACCAGCGCGGTTTTGTAAGTTGAGGAGATCATCTCGGATATCTTAGAGTGTAGCTCCCTCTGTTTCCCTATGTCCACTCCCGCGTCAGAGTACTTTGTCACCAGAGACCACCGTTGGGCGACCAGTCAGCTGAGACCCCTAGGGCCCCTCTCCTTATCCTGTCCCTATAAGAGTAGCGCACTATCTCTGCCTTTTCCACTTGTTCCTCTATAGTCCTGCCTATGTCGTTTCGGTAAATCAGCTTAGTGTTTGACGACACTAGGGAGGTGCATAACTCCAGTTTCTTCACTGCTCCCTCGTAGGTGTCGTCAATCGCTACTAGCTCTACAGCCCTCGAACCCATGGTTATGAGCTTCCCGCCCTCAAGGGCGACTGAGCCGAAGAACGCTTGGCAACCGATCTCCCTCATCCTAGGGAGGTCTAAGTGGATCTCCCTCCCCTTCGCCAGATCCTTGTTCAGCGGATAACCCAAGGGAGCTATGGCCCTGACCACGGAGGGCCTTGGGTCGACCTCTAGCTTGGCCTTGTTTAGCCTTCCAGTAGCTGCTAGCTCTAGGATTTCCCCGAAGTCAGAGCTTATCCTAGGTATTATGGCTGAGGCCTCTGGGTCGCCTAGCCTGGAGTAGAACTCTATTACTGTGGGGCCCCAGAGCTCCGTGAGCATCATCTGCCCTGACAGGAACCCTACGTAGTCCTCTCCTGTCTCCTTCTTTATTGCTTCAGCCGTCTGTCTAACTATATCAAAGGTGGCCTTGTACTCCTCCTCGTTAATGAAGGGCAAAGCGTCACCAGGGCCGGATATGGATCCCATTCCTCCCGTCTCGGGCCCTATACCGTCTTGGTACGCATGCTTGTAGTCCTGGGCCAGGGGTAGCGGAAGGAAGTTACGGCCGTCAGTTAGGACGTGCAACGTGTACTCTGGCCCGTCGACTTTCTCCTCAATTATGATCTTTACCTCGTCCTTGACCAGCTTCCCTATCTCCTCTACGCTCCTGCTAGCGGCCTTCCTCTTCTCGTTGGAAAGGTAAGCCTGGATGTCTGCCACCACCTTAACTCCCTTGCCTCCAACCTGCTCTGATGGCTTTATCGCAATTGATCCACCGAATTCCTCCACGAACTTGGCTGCGTCTGCCAAGTTGTTGAAGGCCTTGTACCTAAGCCTCCCTGGGATATTATACTTCCACATTAAGTTCCTCATCCACACCTTAGACTTCTCTATCGTGGAGGCCCTACTGGAGGGCCCAACTACGGGTATTCCCTCCTCCCTGAAAGCGTCTGCCGCACCGTTGAACAGCGGGTCTTCTGGGCCAACCACTCCAAAGTCCGGGCTCACTTGGGCTATTGCCTTCTTTACCTCCTCCTTTGAGAGTATGTTGCCAACTAGGTACTTACCGTTGGTCTTATCCACGGACTCCTTTATCCCGGGGTTGACGTAGGAGGAGAAGGCGTACAGCTGGTACTTCCCCGAGCTCGCAATGGAAGACGCAAGCGCGTTCTCTCTTGCACCGTCGCCAATTAAGAGGACTTTCATTCACATCACCTTAGGGTACTTCCCGGTCATGCAACCCACGCAAATTGAGTTAATCCCTATCACCTCGTAGAGCCCCCTTAAGCTAAGCCAGTAAATTGAGTTGGCCCCTATTACCTTAGCTATTTCCTCGTCGCTCAAGTTAGCCGCTATTAGGTCTGAGGACTTTGGTACGTCGACGCCGTAGGGGCAGTGCGAGATCAGCTTGGGGCTCCCTATAAGCACGTGGACTTCCTTAGCCCCTGCCCTCCTGAGGCTCATTACCGTGTTCTTCAGCGTTACTCCTGTGACCATGGAGTCGTCTATCAAGATTACCCTCTTGCCGAACACTGCCGACTTAACAACGTTTAGCTTCAACTGTACTCCCACCACTTTCAGGAAGCTGTCGTGGGCTAACATTGTCCTTATCGGGCTCCCAGTCCTTGCGAAACCTAGATCCAAGGGTATTCCCGTGGCCCTGGAGTACCCAACCGCAAAGGGCAACGCGGTGTCTGGAACCCCTATGACCGTGTCGCCGTCTATTGGCCTCTCCTTAGCTAGTTGCTCCCCTATCTTCACCCTTAGGGCGTAGATGTCCCTCTCGTTGACCTTGCCGTCTATTCTAGACTGGTATACGTATTCAATAGCGCAGTAGTTCCTTCTCGGCTCCTTTAGCCTCTTGGAGTCTATGTAGTACTTGTCCACTATTACCATTTCCCCTGGGAGGATTTCCCTTCTAGCCTCTCCGCCTATTACGTTAATCGCAACGTTCTCCGATGAGACTATTGCCATGTCGAAGCCGAAACCCCCCAAGCTCAGCGGTTTTAGCCCGCTCTCGTCCCTGTAGGCTATCATTTGGCCGCTTTTTGTTAGGGCAATTAGAGAGAACGCCCCCTCTAACTGCGACAGGATCCCCTCAGGATCCCTAGGCAACTTGCTCAGTAGCTCAAGGTTCTTAACTACTCCATCCACTACAACGGCAACGTCCTCGAAGACTACTGGGTAAGTGGCGTCCTTTCCTGCGTACCCGATCCCAGCCCATCCCTCACCTTTAAACCTCAAGTCCTCCGGGGACTTGTCTTCCCTGTGCTTGTAGAACTCGTCGTTCAACATGACCACGCCGCTAGTCGAGTAGCCCCTATGTTGTAGGCCTACCAGGGCGTAGTACAAGAACTTGGAGACGTTCCATACCTTATCGAAGGCGAACACTCCTACTATCCCAGCCATGACCTTCACCTCTTAAACGCTACTTCTAGCGTTTCCATTTTGTACTTGCCTTTTAACGGGTACATTCCCGTGAAGCACGCCTTACACATGGTATTCCTACCTATTGCCTCTACCATTTCCTCCACCGTCAAGTAGGCCAAGGAGTCTGCCCCCAGCTCCTTGGCGATTTCTTCCTCAGTCTTACCGTAAGCAATCAGCTCGTTCCTCCTGGGGAAGTCAATGCCCATATAACAAGGGTACCTTATTGGTGGGGAGCCTATCCTCAAGTGGACTTCCCTTGCCCCAGCGTTCCTCAAGAGGGAAATGAGCCTTTTCATGGTGTTCCCCCTCACTATCGAGTCGTCAATTAACACTACCCTCTTCCCCCTCAACGCCTCCTCCACTACGCCGAACTTCTCCTCTAGGACTTCGTTCCTCTTCTCGTTTGTGGGCATTATGAATGACCTCTTGGACGCCAGAGTCCTAACTAGGGCCTCCTCCAGCGGTATACCGCTCTTCCTCGAGAAGCCAATGGCTATTGGCCTAGAGGAGTCGGGGACGGGGACTACCACGTCTGCGTTAACTGGGTGCCTCTCGTAAAGGAGTTCCCCAAGCCTCACCCTCGCCCTGTAGACAGATACCCCGTCTATTACGCTGTCTGCCCTAGAGAAGTAGATGTACTCGAAGGCACAAGTGGAGACCTCAGACTTGGCCAGAACCTCTGAGGTGATCCCATCTTCCCTGATTACCACTAACTCCCCTGGGTACACGTCCCTTATCACCTTACCCCCCATTTGCCTTATTGGAGAGTCCTCGGATGAGACCACGAAGTTCTCGCCTATCTTACCCAGCACCAGGGGCCTGAAGCCCCTTGGGTCTCTCACAGCGTAGATCTCTCCAGACCTCGTCAGTATCAACATTGAGTAAGCCCCATCCGCCACGTCGACGAAGTGCTCAATAGCTTGAGCCAAGGTCTTCCCGCCCCTCAAGTCCCTGTAGAGGAAGTCCAGTATGAACTCGGTGTCCGTGGAGTAGTTTCCATACTCAAAGTAGTTGGTTATTGTCCCATTGAACGCGACCGCTAGTACCTCGTTGCTCAGGGGCTGAGCCTCATTCAACGTCGTCGTGCCGGTGGTGGAGTACCTAACGTGCCCTATTCCAACGTCTGATGAGCTTTCAACCCCCTCTCCCAGTGCCTCTTCAACTAGTCCCAGCCCCTTTACCGTCTTAATTGCGCCTTCCTCCACAAACGAAATCCCTGCAGATTCCTGTCCCCTGTGCTGAAGCAGCTTTAGTCCTTCGTACACGTACCTTACTGCGTTCTCCCCCTTTACCCCAAAAACCCCACAGTGCTCCTTAATCACTTAGCTCCTCCTCCAGGTAGTTAAAGTAGTGGGAAACTTCCTTCTCCACGTTGAGCCTTTTCTGGCCTATCTCTAGGTAATTCCCCTTTCTCACTTCTCCTACTTGCGACGCTACTACTCCCTTCTTCTTCGCCCTCTCTACTACTTCCTCAGGCGAGTGGGTTATTACTATGAACCTCCCACCGTTTTCTGAAAAGAGCTTCGCAATTAGGTCGTCGGTGCCTAATACCTTTTCCGGTTCTACTCTGACCGAGTACCCCCTGCTTAGGACAGACATTAACGAGCCAACGAGACCTCCCCTGTTCACGTCCTTTGCAAAGGTAACAAGCTCTTGGTTTATTAGCTCAAGTACAAGCTCGCTGGCCAAGTGGTCCTCTTGGAGCCTCGTCTTAGGTACTTCGCCAAATGCACCGTAAAGCTTAGAGAAGAGCGACCCCCTCATCTCGTTCCTGGTATAACCTATGAGCACTAGGCTCCCCTCCTCCACTCTTGGCTTTAACAACTTCCCCTCCACAAGCCCTGCTATCACCACCAGTGGGGTGGGCTTTATGGGCACGCCCTTCTTGTTCTCGTTGTAGAAGGACACCTTCCCTCCAACTATTGGGACAGAGAAGAACCTAGCCGCCTCTCCTATTCCCCTAACTGCGTCGACGAAGTCGCTGTAGATCTCCGGTTTCCTGGGGTCTCCGAACTGGAGGTGGGCTACAGCAGCTAT
>JBBINF010000012.1:0-1190 GCA_037444045.1 Sulfolobales archaeon
TTAACATTTTTAGCCTAAAAGAAAAATATTTTAATATACGATAACCAAAAATATGAGACGTAATGGCAGAGTCATTTGAAGACAAAGACTACATTGAAGGGATCAAGAAGTTAAGCGAGATAGTGAGTTACTTAAATAGCAGTGGAATCCTGGACATGGTGCTTGACCTTTTAAAATCGGGTAAGCTAATCTCGGTTGTAAAGTCGCCTACGTTTAAGGCTATAGTGGAATTATTAGGTGACATACAGCAGATGATAGATTCTGAGGAAGTGAAAGTAGACGACTTCATCAACGGATTTATAGCCATAGCGAAGCACCTAGATAAGATAGGTAAGGTGGTTAGCACACTAGACAAGCACGGAGTTCTAGACGTTATGACTTCCGGTCTATCTAAGGCGGCGGAGAGAATAATAAAGGAGAACAGCCAATCAAACATTGTGGAGTTACTGGCCTCTTTTGACGACCCGGACGTTAAGATGACGTTGGCCTTCTTACAGTACATGTTGAAGGAGCTAGGAAAATCGACAAAACCGTTGGTCAATAAAGACGGTAATAGTTAATGTACGTTACACACCATACACGCGTCGTGGGATCTTATAATGTGGTAGACCTCTACAGGATTACTTACGTCAACTACCTCAGTCCCTATTAGGGCTTTGGCCACGTGACTCTTATTGTTTGAAGGGTCTTCTGGTCCCATATTTATTTCCGTTGGCGTAACCATTTGATAATTGTGTATTTTTCCGTCTTTGACGACGACCCAATGGCCTAGAGCGCCCCTAGGTGCCTCAACTAAGCCATAACCGTTTCCCTCTTTTCCTTCATTGGGTTTCTTATAGGTCGGCTTTCCAAACTCAAATGCCTCTAATTCGTCCTTGATTAGCTTATGGTAAATTGCGACCCTAACGATCCTGGCTATAACCCTATCTAAAACGCTGGGGCCTAGCTTATTGACTATGTCTAAAATTAAGGGGTTTTGTCCCACTGTTAGCATTGCCAGAGCGCCCACTTCCGGCGCTATTAGCTCTCCATTAAGACTGTATCTAAAACACTTTGTTAAAGTGTATTTCCCCTTATCACCGCTCACGTTTGGGTTGGTCTCCCCTTCGAAGGGATGAAGGCCTACCGTATCCCCCTTAGTGTACTTATAATACGATTTATTGACGAACTCCACGACGTTCTTCTGATCG
>JBBINF010000012.1:1209-9987 GCA_037444045.1 Sulfolobales archaeon
ATTTACTACGTAAATCCCCGCCCTAAAGATCAAGTCCTTCTCCCTGTCGACCTCCTTAACGTATTCGTCTTTAGGGAAGTGTCCGTAACTTAACATAATCCCAGAGCCAAAGCCTAACTTATGCCATCCCAATTCGTTCCCAAACTTCCAGATCTTCCCCAAATCGCCTTCCGGGAAATCCTCAGACCACTGGTCCAGATCCTCAACGCTCTTTACGGTGTTTAAGAACTGATCGAGGTCCCCACCTAGGACGACTCTCTCCAGGAAGTTTGACGTTATGTCCTTTAGTATGCCCAAGGCCTTATTGACCTCATTGGGGTAAGGGTCTGTAGTGACCCCTCCCGGAACGATTGCCGAACCGTGTGGCCATTGCCCGCCAAAAATGGCGTAGATTTCGGCGTATTTTTTGCTCCACCTTATTGCCTTCTTATAGGAGCTTCCGACTAATGGGGCCCACCTCTTTAAAATTTCAGGGTAAAATTCGTACTTTTCGTACAGCCTATTGGTCAAGTCTATCAAGAACATTAAGTACGTGTGCCTAACGTCGTTCTGACACGTTTCTGCCATCGCCAATACGTTCCTGAGTTTTACCGCATTTCGAGGGACTTCGGCGTTATATATCATGTCTAGCGCTGAGGCCGACGAGTAGAGATGCGACCCCCCACATATTCCGCACACCCTGGGCGTTATTACCAGGGCGTCCCACGGGTCCTTGTTTCTCAATATTATTTCTAACCCTCTAAACAGCCTTGAGACGAACTTCGCGTCTACGATCTTGTTTTTCTCATATTTGATCTCTACGTCTAAGTCGCCCTCAACCCTATTAAATGGGCTTATCGTTACGTTAGTCAATCCAGTCCACCTTTTCCACCTTCTTTACTAAAGGCCTCAACAAGAAATTGGGCGCTGCCGACCTAGCTATTGCTGACAGCATCGTGTAACTCCCCCTACTGACCCCTAGCGGTAACTGCTTGGGCAACTCAGCCTTGTTCTTCTCCGTCTTAAAGAAGTTGAAGGTTGGGAAATCGAACTCGGTGCAACCAAAGCAAGGAGTTCCAACTCTGGTCTTACTGCTCTGGTTGTTCCAAAGTATTAGGTTACATGGACTCCTAGTAAACGAACCTCTACACCCCAAGTTAAAGTACAGACAGCCTTCCTTATGCCCGAACTCCTTCAAGCCGACCTTGTAGGAGAAATAGACGTTCCTAGGGCATCCAAACTGCGTTGTCGTGGAGTATATGATCTTTAACCTATTGTACTCGTCTAAAGAGTCCTCGTTTACTTTCCCCTTAAGGACCATTGATAGCGTAGTCGTTATCCACTCGGGGTGGGCGGGACAGCCTGAAACGTTTACAACTGGAAGGCCCTTCCTACTCCTATACTCCCTTCCTAAAAAACCGCCGAACTCTTTATTGCGAAATTGTAGGCCCACTGACTCCGAAGGATTGGGGCTTGAAGCAGGAACGCCGCCGAAACTAGCGCAGTCCCCCACTGCCACTACGTAATCGGCCACGTTGGCTATTTCTCGTACCCAGTCCTTCATTGGTTTCCCAGCGAAGAGGTTGTACTTTCCAGTCCCGTTAGGCCCTAAAACCACCGTGCCCTCAAATACTAAAACGTCGAGGTGAATTTTTCCGTTGACGATTTCGTTTAGCATTTCCTTTACCTTGTTTCCGCTCTCTAATGAGATGGAGGGATGCCAGAGCAGTTTAACGCCATAAGCCTCAAAGAACTCTAGAATATCCGGGCTCTCTGCGTTAAGAAAAGATAAGGTGTTACCCCCACAAGCACCTCCTTGCAGCCACAGTAAGTTTCTCATCAAAATAAATATTGTATAAAAGAGGCATAATAAACATAATTATCTATATTAACGAGTAGAACCTTTTACGGAAACCTTTAATTTTTTCCCAATTAAATATAAAATGGATGTATAGTAAATGAACCCGCATTGGCTCTTTTAGGATAATATAGCAACTGACATTGTACAAGATGTGGGGTTTGGGTTTCACCGACCTTTTCAACTTAATTTTAAGAAGTTACTGAAGCAATAGGTACAGTTTGCAATTTAGTAGTAGCTCCACGTCAACCCCTGCAACGAAAGGAGTATCCAAGAAAGCCTAAAATCTCATCTCCTTGTTAACGCCAGTATCCCAGCTATTAAAAGCAAGACAAACGATATCCCGAAGAACCCGAACATAACGGGCATCGAAAACACTGCAGCTAAAACCAACAATATCCCCGCTATAAGTCTGTCTGTTATTGCCGACCCTACAATGCCTAAGACCAGTGCTGGTAGAATAAAGAAAACAGGGAAAAAGTAGAGGAAATGCCCCCTATACCCCATATACCCCATGTAGCCCATCATCCCCACTCCATACGCAAAAGGGATAAACGCAGCAAGAACTAACAGCAATGAGCCTATTATGCCTAGGATCTGATAAGTCTCCACGTCTACTCTACCTCTATGACCCCGTACATCCCCATAGATGCGTGGCCGGGGTACTCGCATATGTAGTAGTAAGTCCCGGGGTTACTGAGCGTAATGGTAAGGGAGAAGTCGTAGGCGTAACCACTTGCGTAGTTTGCAGGGGGCAGCATTGGGGTCACTCCCAGTACGTCCATCTTAACGTACATCATAACGTAATAGGGGTAGGGAGGGGGTACTGGCGTTACAGCCAAGTTGTGGTAGTCCCCCGCGTCCAAGTTAATCAACAGTATGTGGACTACCGAACCCTGGGGTACTATAATCGTGGGGTTGATCAGGCCGTCGATGACGAACACGTTGTGGGAGTAGTGCATGTAGGGTGGGGGAGTGTAGTGGGTCAAGTTAAAAGCCCTCGCGTGGCCCATGGCTAGGACTACAATGTTTACGTCAGTGGAAGTGAAAATTATGGTGTCGTTGGAAGTAAATACCTTTGCACCAGAGCTGGCGTTAACGTAGCTCTCTGCCTCCGTAATGGGTATCTGGCCGGTGTACGCTGACATGTAGCCGTGGTAGTACCCCATCATGTTGAACCCCCCGTAATAGCCGCCCATCATCCCGGGCCCGCCCATCATGCCCGGCCCCCTGTAGTTTGAGGTAAACCCCATCATGCCTAACTGTTGATTATAGTAATTTACTGACTGTTGCTGGTAGTACTGCGGGAGGTAGACTTGAGTGTACGCAATCCCAACCGTTATAGCTACTACGGCGACGAGGAGTGCTACAATACCGATCTTAAAAGTCCTGTTCATAAGTACGACCTTTCCCACTGTAGGTATTAAAATTATCTATAGTGGAAGTTTTTGCATTACTCGCGCTGAGTTTACGTAATAATCCATGATGATAAGTTTTTATAATATTATCTTAATTTTAATGTAAAATAACGTTATTTCCAAGTAAATGGGAGCTTGGTTACGAGGACCCTGCAGCCTCCTCGCCGCACGAGGATCTCCTCACTCTGCAAGAGCGAAAAGAAAGTCCAGGAGGGCTAATATGGGGTTCGTTGTTTTAGAGCTTAACCCCTCCCTTGGATCCCGCAAATAAAATATTTCATTCAGCAGTAGCTGAAAGTGTGAAGGTAAGGGCATTACTACACTGTCTACGTATTTGTGTGAATTTTTAGCACATGGATATCAAACGAGTATTTACGATAAAAATAAAACTTATTGTGTTAAAAATATTTTTGTGTGTATCCTGAGGGTAGCTGACGTAGATAGGCCCGTTATTTCCAGCGACGTCCTGTTCATCAGGGACGAGGACTTCGCCCGCCTAAGCGACGAGACGTACTTTAGGGTCTTGGCCTCAGACAAGAGGGGCAGCGAGATAAGCAAGAGCTACTACTACTTCATTGTAAACAAGCTCAGATCCGTTGGGCTGCTCATAGACAACGCAGTAGGCTTTAAGGCGGTCCTGCCATTCTCCGTTTCCTCTGGTAACATATCTTTGGGGGAGGGGGTGATGTTCATTACGGACAACAGGAGGTTGGTATATTACAACCCCGAGGAGACGACCTACACTTGTGGGAAGTGCCCCGTGACCCACGAGTGCCTAAGTGCGCTGAAGTCGATCGTAAAGGAAGTAGACATAAAGGTGAGGAACGAGGAGTTGGACGACGCGTGGATCTCCGTAATAGAGGAAATTAAGTCGGAGTTGATCTCCAACCTTAAGCTCATAAAAGCCAAGGCGGAAATAGGCAAGATAGATCTGAGCGAAAGGGGTAAGGCGAGGATCAATGGATGTGTTACGAAGAAGCTTTAAGGCTTCGTTACTCCTCTACTTTTCCCTCTTCGCTACTTTCACGATAGGTCTAGTAAGGGCATTGATGGACGCCGGAAAAGTGAGTCCCTACATGCCTACGTTTTTCCTCTACCTACACATAGCCTTTGCTATAACTGCGGGGGCACTCTCAGTATTCCTGTTTTGGTTGGCCAAGGACACGGGGCTAATATTCCCGAGAGTGCTCTCCGTCGTAAACCTCGCTGCTATATCTACTGCTGGGGCCGCGGGGTTGTCCTATTTACTGACGGGTATGGACGCGTTTACCACGGTCATGCTATACTCCTTCGAGATAGCCTTTGGGGTATCGTCAATGCTAATAGGCTACCTCTACTGCTTCTATAGGCGTTGCTTAAGCTAAAGCCTTACAGGGTAAGGGATTTGGTCTTAATCGGACCGAATGTAACTTGGTGTAAACCTAAACCCTTGGGCTTTACTGTCTCGAGCTGGTTTCACCCCCTGCTCCTCTCAGCCCCATTAGCGAGGGATCTGTGGGCCTAGACCACATACAGCCTAAGTGAGAGCACTACACACCTTGAGCTGTCTTGTCAGAACCTTCAAGTTGAATGTCCAAATCTAGCGCAATACATTCGGTGTGTTGCCACGGAAGCCCTGAGCTTGAGTCTTATATGCCTAAGTGTCACAGTGATTCCCACCGTGTCTTAGATACTTTGGCCCTTTAAGTGAGTTTAACTCGATTTTGATGACCTCAAAGCACACAAAAGACCCTTGCGGAGCTCAGAGAAAGGGGGCCGTGATAAGTGGTCATGGCGATAAAGGAACGTCCTAATGGAAATGTTTTCTCCACCATAGAGCGTTTTCGTGAGTTGTTAGATCTTCCCTTCTTATTTCTACCACCCTTTATCAACTATTGGCCCACCTCGAAGGCGGACCCTCCTGGAGTCCAAGACCCACTCACTTTAACCTTTAAATAGCTCTACGCCCTAGTTACTCCTCCCTACGTAACCGCGTCTACGCCTAGGTACCATGGGAAGACTCGCCCCGTATAGGCGTGACTAACTAAGCTGACAACGAAGCACGTACAATAGCCAATGCGAAGAGGTTGGACTATAACCCAATAAAAAACAAGTTTAAGGGATCTGGATCCGGAGTTTCGTCAAGTAGAGGGCTTGATAGTAAAAAAGGGCTTAGCTCTTTACCGCCTGCTTACCCTTCATTGATAGTCCTCCAATTAGGCTGAGTAGCGAGAACTCCGTCGGCGTCAATAGCCCCAGTGCCCCACCAGCTATTACGAACTCCCTGTCGTTCTTGAAGGCTCCGTATAAGGTCATTAGTCCAGCCACTACCCCTATTATCCCTAGGTATACCATCACGCTACCGCTGACTACGTTTAGGTCGTAGAGGTAGTGGTCCAATGGGTGCCTAGTTATTAGGTCCACTAGACCGGCTATTAGGGTTATTACTCCACCTATTACACTTAGTACCCTGCCCATCATCCTCGCTCGCCTCATGTAGAGTGTTGACCGAACGCGTTAATAACTCCTTCTCATATCACAATAATATAATAAAATATTTTTAACATCTCAACGTTTAACGATGAAAATTTTCGCAACTTATCGCATCTTACTATCCTAACTATTTATAAATTCTAGGAATGGGAATGACAGAAAAGTATATAAATGTATAGTTAACGTTGAATTTAAACTTGTCTTTTTAATCAATTTTTATACTTGTTTTGGCCTTTTTCCTGGGCTTTCCGTGGGGTACAGAGAGAATAAAAGGCCAGTGCAACCGTACTTGAGGGCTATAGAAGTCCAACTCTGGCCCTTGCTGAATACATGGGGTTTGGGCAAAGGAGTTGGACTTAGACACGACAGCGGAAAACGGAAGTGCGTCTGCCGACTGTACTTACCTTCAGACGGAGAAGTCTGCCGTGGGAGGTGATGAAAAACTTGCTTACTTGTTATTCATATAATCCCTGAGGTCTCAGGCTTCCTGGGCTGTATAGGAGAGCTCTCCACTATAAAACAGGGCTCTTCTCCCTTCTTGACGTGCATCTGTTGGTGCTCTAAGGCCACGGACGCGGGCATGACCTCGTTATCTAGCTTACACCTCAACATGACGTCTACTACAACCACCATTGAGCCCTCAGGGACGCTTAAGTTTGAGACTGGAAGTTGAGGTTTTGGTTCCATTAGTTACATTATGCAAAGACCAGTATATAACTTTTCAAATTATTCAAGTTTATAGGCAGCGAAACTTGGGCTTCCCTATGGTGAAAGGGAAGGCCCTCTCTTAACTTGGGGAGTAGTTTGGGTTTTCACCAGACCCCATATAGTGTTGACCTTCAACCCTCGGGCTTCACAGGAGGGGCTAACTCCCTTCATCCCATCCGTCCCGTTAGCGGGATAACCTCGGCACCTATAGAATTTTGCATAAGTAACGGTACGTCTTTAGGCAAATGAGAGGAGAAGCGTTAGACCTCTGGTCTAACTTAAACTCACACTTAGGGTACTAAAGGCCTAGCCCGCTTCCGTGACGCGAACCCCCTACACCAAGGGCATGGACTTGGGGCCAAGTAGAGGTCGACTAAGCGAGAACCGTGAGGAGAAGCCCTGTATCTGATCACCCTGCGTGTACTATTCAAAATTACGTTGGAGGAGACTTTTAGGTAGGGAAGCCATAATAGTTTTAAGAAAGGAAACGTAGGAGGAAGGCTAAGAATTGCCGACAGTGTCAATAGGGAAGATATCTAGTACAATGGAAGGATGTCTTATTCAATTCTTTTCCATTATGTACTAGTAAAAGTAAAAATAGCCAGACATAGAAAAAAGTTTAACTTACTTGGACAACCGCCTGGAACTTTATTCCGTAGGCCTCATATTGTCCGTCAACGTCGTAAACCCTTACTATGTATTTACCGGGCTTTATGTGGAAAGGTACTTGTAGGATTACTGTGGCGTTCTGCCCTAACGGTACTACCAATGCGAACTTATCTGGTTTGACTGGATGGAGCGGGAACTCGTTCTTTATGTCATAGCTGGGTATATGAGATAGTTGGGAAGGCCCCCATTGGTACAGCACGGTCCCGTTGGGGTAAAGGATCTGCACTAAGACCACGAAACCCCCGTAAGTGTCAGGGCCTGCTACCCTGGCTATCTGTAGAAATAGCGTACCGTTTGGGTAAAGCCTAGTCCCAGCCAGTGAGTAAGCTGGGGTCTTTGAGTAGTTAGTTAGGTGAGTAAATCCTTGGAAGTTGATTTGGTACAGCCCGAAGGTAACTCCAGTAGCCAACAGCATCATAATTATTGCGACTACACCTACTTTGTCCACGTTCATCACCACAAGGGGATCCTATACTTCCCTATCCTTATCCCGTCGGGGTACTTCTTGTATAGGTACTGGTCGATCGATAACCACCTACTTCCAGTGAACACAAACATGAAGGCCGCAGCACCCTCGGTAGCCGCTATCTGCCATTCGTCTACGCACGTAGAACCCAACCAACCGCCCGCAGCTCCTATTCCCCACGCTAAGACTGTTATCACTAGACCAGATATCCTAGTCAGAAACCCCAGCATTAAGAATAGGCCAAAAATTCCCTCAAGAGCGGTGAATAAAATCAAGAATTCATAAAGGAGTGTGGGGTGCATCAACGTGTACACCAAGACGCCCTTGACTGGGGGCCAGGCGTGTGGCAGGAACGTAATTAGTTTTCCTCCAACATAAGCTGAGGAGTTGGGATTCAATTTGGCAGGGACGTTAACCGTCCTCCTTAGGAATGCAGAGAAATACATCCACCCCAGCGTAATCCTCAAGATAGGTAGGAACTTCTGGGTGTCATCTACAACTTTACTTTGAGCCATCTTTCTCAATGTATAAAATTGAGTTTAATAACTTTAAATGCATTTTATGAAAACCTCCATAGAGTAATTTTAACTCAGTTTACCTTAAATATAGCTAGAATATATCATAAAAATTATTAATTATATATAATTGCACCATATCCCACTTGATTATCGCGGTCTACTGAAGGAGACTAGGAGTAAAGTCGTTCCTTTTCCGCTTCGACGAAAGATAGTAACGCTTTCCCTATTTCCCTCGTATATTCTCCGTACGCGTTATTGATTATATCTTGGGCTAGTAGCGGGACCCATTTTAATAGATGGTTTTTTATGAAATTGTTCGCCTCACTTTCGTTGTTAATGAAGAATAAAAAGGATACAAACTCGAGTTCAGTAGAGATGTGGTCAGGGATCTGCCTAGCTGGGGTGATCCCATACCTAGAATAATACTCTAGGACCGCCTGTGTAGATCTTCCGTAAACGGTCTTTTCCATATACCACGACTCGTAGGGGGGACATTTCAAGTGCTTGTAATCGTTGATAAAGCACGAAGTGTACTCTGTTAAGACTGAATCCAGATTACTTGACTTAACCGTATTGTATATCCTTACGACGTTGTCGTAATATTTTCTGTCCACCAGTCCTCCCATTAACGCCTCTACCCTATAATTGTACCTTGGCCCTAACATTATATACGAAAATACTTTATAGTCG
>JBBINF010000012.1:9997-19438 GCA_037444045.1 Sulfolobales archaeon
ACCCACAAGTTCATCCATTTTCACCGAATTTTCTAGGCCTAAACCTAGCTGTCATACCGAACCTTTGTTGGAACGCGTATTCAGCCCTATGCTTGGGGCACCTCTCAAGCCACTCGTCATCGCACTCTGCGCCTCTCTCCTTCATTATCTTCTTGACCAAATTAAGGCTTTTCCTAGAACCTACTGGAGCCCCACACACCCTACACCTTACTAGGTAGTCTTGGACAAGGACTTTTTTAGAGGGCCTCTCCGCCTTTTCCACCTTTATTGCCTTGGGCCCAGAACAACTGTTTCCCCCAGACCCTTCTGGGCATACATTGACGCATATCTTACACCCTATGCACTTCTCTGGGTCGAACTCAAAGAATTCCTCCCCCTCACCTCTCTTCAAGGTTATTGCAGACGTGGGGCACCACTTAGCGCAGGACTCGCACAACGTACAGGAGTTCTCGTTAATGGAGACTTCGTAATACAGTGGAAGGTCTTTCTCGTGTTTTAATATCTCCCTCCTCGCCTCGTTCCTATTGCCAAGGTAATTAAACTGTATGGAGATGCTCTTGGGCTCTTTAGCCTCAACCTTTCCCTCGGGGTATACGAAAGAAATCCCACCGATTTTATTGTTGATCTCCGTAACGGTATCTTTTATTTTCGAAAGATTTTTAGATAATTCACATCCGGGGCAAACCAGATTTAGTTTACCGTTGCTCCTTAACAACACTATGTCCTCTGCGGAGAGCATCAAGATGCATGGTAGTTTAATGCTATTATTGTTGTCCTTGTAACAAGATATTGTCTTATCTCCCTTAATTTTCGACAACTCGAATACAGCGCTCTGGGAGACCGAGGGGAACTGTATAGCGCTTAGAGGACAAGAACTTACGCATAGACCGCAACCAGTACACTTGTCGTAGTCAATTATAATGCCGCTCTTCTTATCCACCTTGAGGGCGTTATAGGGACAAGACTCCTCGCATAGAGTACACGCTCTGTATAGGCCTTGGCACATGTCCTTAATGTAGACGGGCTTATCTACCCTGTCCTTTACTTTGGGCAATTTACCTAAGAGCACTTCTCTCCTGCTCGCTGGCAACGTCTTTTCCTCAACCATAGCCAATTCAGCTGTCCACGCGTTCTCAAGGATTGCCTTATTGCCCTCTATTGCGGTTTCTCCCCAGGAGGAATCCACTATTCTAACGAGCAAGGGATTCAACCCAGATCTGAGGACCGCCTCTCTGTAAATTTTCAAGTGCTCCTCATCGTACTTCCCCACTATGATCACTGCTTTGGTCTTCAGTTCCCTTAACTTCGTTGCTATTTCCTCGGGGTTACAAGAGCTGAAACCAGGCGACTGGTTATGGGGGCAAGCGTGGTAAAAAACTCCTACCTTAAGTTTTACCAATGGTGAGTAAAGAGACATTTTCATCACTTAAATATCCAGACGTGTTTGGGTTTCTCGTCCTCTTCTAGCGGCAGTAGTAGGACGCCTAGCGTGTAGACTCCGAGTAGTAGCAACACTGAGCCCGCAAACCACACCACGTCGTATTTGCTGATCTCAAAAGGTAGTACACTCCACAACGGCCCGTTGTTAAACGTGCTCCTAAGCTCGAATACCCAGTTAGAGTTACTTGGAGTTACGGGGGCTATTGAATAGTACCACGTTATTGCCTGCGGAATGACGTCTACTACCGTTATAATTGTAAACATTCCTAAGATCGCAAATATTGCCGAAGCGAACAGCAGCCCTTTGCTTCCCTTTTTGTACGCTGCAGAATACAGTATTATTGGCAAGACGATTCCAACCATAACGATTCCTCCCCAGAACACCGAGGACCAGCTGCCAGATATCAACAAGTCAGCCCATATCCTAGTCTCTTGATTGGTAGCGCCTATCCACATCCACCAGAGAATTAGGAAGCCCACAGCGATAGTAGCGAGTAGGCCGTCCCTCGCTAACGTCTTGGACGGCGTGTCATCCCTCTTCTTGATCCAAGAGTAGAGCGGCGATATGAGAGATATCATGGCTATGCCAGAATAGAACGATAATACGACAAGTAATATTGGCATGAAACTCCCAAATTCAAGGACCCATGTAGATAAATACCCAAATACGGCACCTAGGTTAGCGTCCAATATCAACTCCACTAGTATGGCGTATCCCACTATGAAGGCGTCAATGTCTGCAATTAGTTTCAAGACCCTGCTTCCCTTTACTTCTGCCTTTTCTCCTATTAATGCGATAATTTCCGCTATTATTCCAATACCGACTAGCACGTATAGGACGCCGTTCCACGCTATCCTAGAGGTGTCCCTAAAGGTCAGGTAAATGTACATCGCCTCAGCGGGTTTATAAGCCGACGCGAATACCATTATCAGCCCTGGGACTAGTACCGCTAGAGCTAGCCACTCATTCCTTAACTTTATCTTATCGAGCGGGTTCCTGTCCTCGTGGTTCTTATTAAACAGCTCGTAGAGGGAGTTATACGTACTAACGCCGGTACCCATAACTCCGAAGAACATGTACCCTATTACTAGTAGGCCCCAGGGGATAGGCGCGTCGTTAGGTTCAGTAAACGTGACTAAACCCTGGAACCACGCGGGGGGATTGAAGGACATGCCGTAAAAAAGGATCCCCCCGCCTATAATTATGAAGACTATTGTCCACGCCAACAGTAGCTTATTCATTCGCTCCCACCTCCGTTTACGTATCTGCCGTTCTGCCTGTTAAAAACGTAAAACACCTTAGGCTGGGTGTTGAGCTGGGGGTTTAGGACTATCGCCTGGCCAGTATTTACTAGGATGCTGACCTCACTGTTGGGGTCGTCTAGACACCCAAACACCCTGGCCCCTCCTGGACACGTCCTCACGCATGCCGGGGTGTTGGTACCGTCTGGAGCAGTACCGTAACAGAAAGTACACTTGTCTACGTGGGGTACTACGTGGATTAGGTTTTCTCCGAAGTATTCCTTAGCCTTTTGAATGTCTTCATATGTATAGAAGTACCTAGCACCGTATGGACATGCTTCGACGCAGTACAGACAGCCCATGCACTTGTACTCGTCTACGACCACTATTCCCCCGTCCACTATTTGGGTGGCGCCAGTGGGACAAACGTAGTAGCACGGCGGGTTTTCACACTGCATACATAACCTAGGCACAAACACTCTCTGGGTATTGGGGAACTCACCGATCTCTAAGTCCTCCACGTGGGTCCTCCATAGGTTTTCCCAGAAAGGCGTCTGGTTCTCTATTGCACAAGCCGCCATACACGCGTCGCAGCCTAAGCACTGGTCTACCTTAACTACGAACCCCCAGTGCTCACATGACCCAGTATTTCCGAACTTTGTATACGGATTTACGATTTGATTATTTTGCTGAATTGAACTATTAGACATGCGGGATCACCTCATAAAGGGAGGAAAAACCTAACTCTGCTCATACTCCTTCCACTCGGAAGGAGTTATCTCAGTGTAAGGAGTCACATTAGCGTTTGAGGGCAAGGTATCGGGAGTACTTACGCTCGCCAACGTGGTAGCCTCGCTAATCTCGTCGGGGGTAGCCTTTCTAACGTAAACAGTAAACTGTTCTGTCTGCCTAAACCCTCCTAGCGGACTGTAGCTCTCGGGCCATAATTCGCTTACAGGCTTATTTCCTGCGTTCTGAATGGCCTTTATACTTGTGGTCAAAGCAGGGTTCCTTTGCCCATAAGGTTCTGGCACCCCTATAGTGTCTGGCCTAATCCACTGCGTTAAGTGGGCCCTTATCGTTAGCTTGGGGTACTGCCCGTTACTGTCTGGTAGCTTCCACCTTATTATCGTTATCCAATCCCCTTCATTTATTCCTAACTGTGCAGCGGTGGCTGGGTGGATCCAGGCCCTCTGCGTGATTTCCTCGTGGTGCAGTGAGATCGCCATCAGCATTGGGTTATCTGTGCTCGAGGTGTAAGCGAACTGTGGGACTTTATACTCTATAAAGAACATCTCCGGTGGGGTCGGCTTAAACGTTGGGGCATTGTACGGTGCCGATGGTTGTACAAATACCCCTGGTTGTACGGCATAACCTGCGTTCCACCACGGAGGGATATAGGATATTAACGGATCCCATACTATGTTATACCCAAACGTCTGCGTTACGTAATAGTATAGGACTGTCGAGTAGATCTCTATCCTTCCAGTCGGAGTCCCCACGGGCAGGTTCCACGGCATCCTCTCGTTGTTAGCAAAGTAGTCATCTACAGTGTTTATTATAAACACTCCATTATTCCTCAAAGTCGACGTAATTTCTTCTTCTGGGATGTTCAGCTTCTTGGACAAGTACGACACTTTCGCCTGCCTCCACGCGTCTGCGGTAAAGCTACCCCACGGCGGGTAGCCGTTGTTGTTAATTAAGTACTGCTGATACTGAGGCATCTCCTCGGCGATGACCTGCTTGAATACTTCCTTATCTATGGACACGGAATTGGCCATCCACTCAACATAAGCGTCCCCTACGTCTTTTCCTAACATGTAAGCTAAAATCACGAACAAGTCCAAACCGTTTGCAGTATTTGGATAAAGCCTTGGTATTGCCTGCCATCTCCCCCTCAACGCGTAGTCCATGGCCGGGCCGTCGTATTTGAAAGACTCATCTCTCTCTAAATATGATACGTCAGGCAAGATCACGTCGGCGTAGAGCGTGTCTTCAGTCGGCAAGATATTTATGTCGATATAGAAGGTGTTTTCTAGGACCTCCTTATATTGCTTCCACAGGAAGTTGAAAGGACTACCTCCGAAGGACATTACGACTTTAGGTACGTACGGCTTTCCGTTCCACATTACTTGCCCTTTCATAGCCTCATATACCCCAGTGTCCAAGAACATCCCAAAGGTCGCTACTGGAGTCTTTCCTTGGTCCATCAGCGTCTTAGCATAGGCATAAGACAAAGCAGGATAGCCGGTCTTCCAGAACTGTGGGTTGTTGTATACGTAAACTATTCCGTAGATCGTGAGCAGCTCTCCGGGTAAGTCCAACAGTGGGACTTTGGAAAGTATTTCTGGCCTCTGCAAGAGTATCCCTGGCTTAGAAGTCCCAGAGCTTATAGCCGAGTTGTAGGCCTCCACGACCTCCTTTATCCCCTCCCTGTACTTCCCAGAATAGACCCATCCCCCTCTTACGTCTATGTTGCCAGTGAGGGCCATTATTATAGCGACGGCCCTCCTAAACTGTGGGACAAAGTCTGACCAGTAACCTTTCAGCCCGGTCACTATTTCCATAGGTTTGGTCGTAGCTATCCTGTAGGCCACCTCTTGTACCAAGTCTACTGGTACGTCAGCGACCTGCGCTGCGTAATCTAAGGTGAAGCTGCTCACCCTGTTTGCCAAGTGCTGGAATACAGTGGTCACCTGCTTTCCGTTATACGTTATTGGGGACAACTTCAGCGCTGGTCTTATCTGCCTCCCGGTTACGTCAAACTGGTTAGTGTTAGTAAACGGGGGTACCTCAACGACTTGACCGGATATTTCGTCAAATACGTAAAAGCCCTTTACAGTGCCGTCTGGCCACTTATCGTCGAGGAGTTTGAGCACTCCGTTCTCTTCATAGGCTAAGAACGGGGCGTTAGTGTAATATCTTACAAAGTTATCGTCATAGTAATCATTTTGAATTATGTAGTTAATTATCGCTAGGGCCAGAGTGAGGTCTGAGCCGGGTTTGACGGGAACCCATAGGTTGGCCTTGGACGCGGCTTCACTCACTCTGGGGTCTATAACTATTACATACGCCCCGTTCGCCAGCCCTTCGCCAAACCTCACGCCCCTATTTACGAAAATCCCTGCAGGGAAGCCGTTATTCCCCCAGACCACTATGAGGGCGGAGTTGGTCATGTCGTCCATGACGTCCGTAGCGTGTAGGTCAAACCCCCCGATTACAGTGCCTATAGGCTGTTGCAGTGAGAACATACAAGACTGCATTGGCGTTCCGTTAATGTTAGGCATCTGCGTCCCTAATGTAAAGGGTATGAAATACCGTTTGTAGTTCGCACAAGGGAGCGATCCCCCTATCAGTATGAATTCCCACGGCTGTACGTTTAGTTCTTGAAACTTTTGCATAATGTAATTGAACGCCTCTTCCCAAGTGGCTTCCTTGAAAGCCCACGTACCTTTAGGTCCCGTCCTTATTAGAGGGGTCTTTATCCTATCTACGTTGTATGTCCTGAATATACCAGACCTCCCCCTCGGACACACTTTTCCTTTATTTAGTGGGGATAGGGGGTTCCCGTCTATTTCTACGGCCCTAATATAGCCGTTCTTACTCTCCGTCCTTACAAGGATGTCACACGTAGACGAGCAAAACGCGCAGATGTTAGGCACGTATGAATATTGCCATCCCTGCTGAAGCTGTTCGTCGTTTACCGGGTCTGTTTGGGAGAATATGTTGAAAGCAAATCCAAACCTCTTAGATGCCAGATACGCTGCACCGGCAGCTATACCAGTTATCGCAGAAATTTTTATGAAATCACGTCGAGAAATTTTCAATTTGTCATCGGTTTTCTCCATGAGAGTACATAGAAAAGGTCTTTTAAAATGTCTTCTTACCTAAAATATTACGTCTTTTTCTTTAACTGTATTAATTTTCCTTTATCTATATTAACTATAATGTTTCCCTAAATAACTAAAAAGGTATACGAGGTTAATAAGGAAATCAAGGTAAAACTAAGTAAGTATAGTTAATAAAATGGAATAGAAAATTAGGATACAATAATTCTTAAAAAATAAAAATATCTGCTGGTCTACGGAAGTGTTAAATTGAGGACTTGGAGGCGAATGAGGTAGTCTTAAGGTCCTAAGTTTACTAGCCTGGGTTTTAGTCTGTAATTCTTGGAATCCTTCTTAGCACGTTATCGCTCCGCTAAGTTTTATAGAGAGAAAACTCTTAGTGCCTAGGAACTAGTTATACGATATTGCGCTGGGTTTATTGCTCATATTCGCTTTCGTTCGTGCGGCGTTAGGGTAAAGAAGGTCGTTGCGTAATTATGGTATAAGAAGGAAGGAGGAAAAAGTAACTACGTTAGCCAAACTCCTCGTTATTCTTTTTATTTATTTCATTTGTGTAAAACTTAACCCGACTAGTACCCACGCTATCAACGACAGGACTAGCCCTATAGATCCTGCTACTACAGTAAACAACAGTAGGCCAGAGATCCCTATGAGGTAAGCGGAGATCGAGAACGTCCTTATTTCGCTTAATGCAGTCACCGAGTTGAACGTCTTTATGAAGTACACTGAAGACGAAATGTAGAATATTCCAGACAGTATGTAAGTGTAAACCAATAAGGCTAGGGAGTAAAGAGAGAAAGACGGTATTAACACAAAGAACACTCTTAATCCAAATGCTAGGTACATACCTATTGAAAGGATTATCATGGAGACGTAAAATAAACCGTCAGCGAGTAGGAAATATTTCATTAATTTACTCTCCTTGTACTCTTTGTACACGTCGTTCATAGCTAGGTAAAGCGATATCGCCCCAATTGTAGCGGTTATTATCCCAAAAATGTTTAGAAAGGGCGTTATAGCAAATAAGAGGGAGCCTATTATTCCAAGAGACTTATTTCTCATAATATTAAAATTGGACTTAGAGAATAAAAACCTTCTTTTCGATATAAGCAAATATTTAAGAACATTATCTAGAAAAATGTAATAACGACGAGTAGTAGTTTCTTGATTTTCCTTAAGGTACTAATCTCACTATATCCTCACTTCACGAGACCCTTTTTGCTAGGCACAGACTAGCACTTCACGCTACCTAGAATATCATGTGCGGCAGTGGCTTGTGGGCTATGCCATCTAATGGTTAGCGTAGAGATGCTCTCATTTTAATATCTAGTAATTATTGTAATACGTATGTATCTAAAGCAAATAGGGGTCGTGAAGTCTAGGGAGGAAAAGGAGGGCGTTATAGAAATATACGACGAGTATAAGGAAGGACTAGACGGAATAGAAGAGTTCTCGCACTTGATGATACTAGCCTGGTTACATATGGTCTCTGAAGAGGAAAGGAACGTCCTAAAAGTTAGACCCATGAGATCAGACAATTTACCTTTGGTGGGAGTATTTTGCACCCATTCTCCTCATAGGCCTAATCCCATAGCGGTCACGATAGTCAGACTAATCAAAAGGCAAGACAACCTGCTCTACGTCGAGGGCCTAGACCTATTTGTGGGAACCCCGATCCTAGACATTAAGTCGTTTTCTCCAAGGCTATGTCCTAAAGACGTGAAAACGCCAGAGTGGGACAGCGAACTTCCTAGATTTCATAAGCACGTGTGACAAAAACTATTATTTTCGCAAATACGAAGTTAAAAATTTATTTTAATCAAAAATTATTGAAAATATTGGATATAGCCCTAGCAACCAACGCGTGCTATTAAAAAAAGGATTACTTTAACAGGGTTTAAGCGGAGATGACTGTTTCTACTCTAAATTTTTACTTAACTGCTGTCTTTTTAGCTTGTGATTTTTCTACTGCCGCCTTATAGAGCACTTCATAGGATACCGCGGTTATTCCTCCTAGAACCAGTATTCCGGCTAAGCCTATTAAGACTGAACCTGCTGCGAGCGTAGTCGGATTAGTAAGCAGCAACGTAGCTGGTATTCCGCTTGGCGGCACGGCGTCTACTAGTATGTTACCTTGTGTAAATACCCCGAACATCATTGCACCTAAGAACGTGAAGAAGAACACCCACGCTTGCCTCCACGGCAGGTTCTTTTTAGTAGACGCGTAGAGTAGTACGTATAGTAAGATTATGTATATCCAGAAACCAGCGTTTCCTACAGCACTATTAAACACCGTAGGCAACCATAGATAAGTACTGACTAGTAATAGGACATTGGACAGCGTTAACGCCAATGCGCCTAGTAGGAACCTTTCTTTTATTCCATAAAATGCTACAGTAAAGAACACTACGTACATTACTATTCCTATAAAGAACACCCAGTTAAACGCGTTGAATATCATGGTGACATAATCTGGATAGAACACTTGTAAATTAGGTATCTCATGCATAGCTACCGATAGCTCGTGCTTCTCCAGTACTGTGGCAACAGTAGATAACGGGAGCTTTAGTTCTATTCCATACCCACTAAATACTGACGTAAATATCGTATTGCCTATGAAAGCCACTATTAACGCAAAAGGCGCTGCAAGTATAAGGAAAGTCTTGGAAGTAGTATGTTTGCCTAAAGCATCTGCGCCCTCAGCAGACCCTATGAAGTAGTGATGAAACGCCAAGATTACTACCAAGGCCATTAACAGTCCATATAGCGCTTCCCCTGTCGCAAACATTACGGGGGCGAATATGCCATCCAGCGATACCACTAAATACACTAGAGAAGTAGCTATTATGGCCCATAGGGAGCCCAGTACCAGCATCATCTTTTCCTTATAATTCTCATACCTGCATATCGG
>JBBINF010000013.1:0-1949 GCA_037444045.1 Sulfolobales archaeon
GGTTCGCACTCGGTAGCGTAAAAGTAAGTGAACTTGGGCTTCTCCTCCACTAAGACCTTTACAATCCTAGCGACCGAGTTGGCGCTAATTGAGGAGAAGAGGAAGCCGATTGAGGGGACTATCCCCCTCTTGGCGAACTTATACATCGTCACGAACTGCACGTGGGCCCCGTACTTTCCGTATATGAGCCCCGGCCTAAGGATTGCCGCGTTGACCCCGGAGTCCCTTATCGCCCTCTCCCCCTCGCACTTAGTCCTCTCGAAAACGGTGGTGGGGTTTAGTCCCTCGCAGTGCTTTGCCTCTGGCTTTACTTCGCCAGTAGCCCCCAGCATACCGCTCAAGTGTACCATTATGGCTTTGGGGTTTTCCTTAGCTATTGCCTTTGCTACCCTTGCAGGAACTTCTGCGTTTGCCCTCCTCAAGCTCTCCTCGCTCCCAGAGATCTCCCCCACTAGGTTCACCACCGCGTCGCTCTCCCTGATTAGTCCGGAAATGTCGTCAGTTAAGGGGTCGACCTTCACGAGCTTTACCCCCTTCTCCCTTAGTATACTCGCGTAGACCTCCTTCACTGGGTTCAAGTTCCTATAGGTCACGGTGACCTCCCCAAACCTCGAGAGGTACTCCGCCGCGTGGGTAGCCACGAAACCTAGGCCCAGCACTAAGTATTTCATAATGATAGAATCCTGTGGGCACTTAAAAG
This sequence comes from Sulfolobales archaeon, assembly GCA_037444045.1. GTDB lineage: Archaea > Thermoproteota > Thermoprotei_A > Sulfolobales > Sulfolobaceae > Aramenus. Next base: position 701 of record JBBINF010000013.1, read on the forward strand.
CACGCGTTAGTCCTCTCTTTTATGGACAAACAGCAGATTAGGGAAATGGTGTGGAAACTCTTGGAGGAGAGGGACATAGCATCCTTTCCAAGGCCAGTGTACGGGAGGATCCCCAACTTCAAGGGCTCCGATAAAGCTGCGGAGAACTTGGCCAAGACAAGGGAGTTCGCCAAGGCTGAGGTAATAAAGGTAAATCCCGACGCACCGCAGAGGAGGGTGAGGGAGATAGCGTTGAGGGAGGGGAAGACCGTGTTAGTCCCCACCCCTAGGCTAAGGGGGGAGTTCTTCCTCCTCGACGGCAAGAGGGTAGACCCCAGGAGGGCGTCCACGATTTCCGGATTTACTTCCCAAGGGAAGAGGATCAGCTTCGAGGAGATCCCAAAGGTAGACCTCGTGGTCGTAGGGTCTGTAGCCGTTACGCTAAGTGGGGACAGGGTGGGAAAGGGTGAGGGGTACAGCGAGCTCGAGTACGCCATGCTGAGGGAAATGGGGAAAGTTGACGAGAGTACCCCGGTGGCCACCACCGTGCACTCTGCCCAGATAGTAGACCAAATACCGGTCGAGCCCTACGACGTGCCCGTGGACTTAATAGCGACGGAGAAGGAGGTTATAAGGACTCAGCCTAGGCCAAAGCCCAAGGGGCTATACATGGAGTACTTAACTAAGGAGAAGATAGAGGACACGCCCTACCTCAAGCAGTACCTCCAGCTCACCGGGCGTTACCCCTTGAGATGACGTTGCCGAGCCCGTAGAAGAGGAACAGCGTTGCAATGGTCAGGATAAACCCGAAAATTACGTAACCTAGGATGACCGCCGCCACCAGGGAGGCCAGCATGACGTAGCCAGACACCTTGAGTTCCCTCGAGTTTACGTAGTTGGAAAGCCTAAGGACTTCTAAGGCGAACTCGAGCAAGTAGGCCAAGACGAGTATTTCCCCTACGTACTCCAGGATAGAGAAGTAGCCTCTGGCCTCCATGAGGTAAGAAACGAGGAAGATAAACTGCCCTATTACCAAGATAGGGAACACCTTTACGGCTAGGCTGAACTCCTCCGCCATCTGGTCAAAGGAACTCCTTGCAAGGAACCCAAAGGCCACAACGAACACCGTGGAGGCCACAGCTGAGGCGTAGCCCAAGGTAGAAAAGGCCAATTCCGACGAGACAGCAATGGAGAAGGAGTAAAGGAGGAGAAAGATCGCAGAGGCCCTCAGCCTGAGGTAAGGCTTTACGTTTATGCTCCTCTTCTTGGG
>JBBINF010000013.1:1960-6754 GCA_037444045.1 Sulfolobales archaeon
CGTCTCACACCACCCTGGCTGATATTACGAAGTTAAAGTCCTTCCTCTCCCCAGGGGTTAACACGGTGAGCCCTAGACCGTTGTGGAAGGCGTCTGGCGCCCCAGACATAGGCTCTATTGCCACCGCCCCAGGCTGTCCGGTGTATACTTGGACGTAGTTCATGTCGCTCTTCTCTATGGTTATGGTCGAGTAGTTCGACCTGAGCTCTACCACGTTTTCCTCTATTATGAAGGTGTCGTCGTAGTCCCCCTGGACAAGGTTGAACTCCTCCACCTCCCCTGTAGGTATCTTGTTCTCGGTCTTTAACCTCATAACCTTAAAGGGCGATATTGACCACCTCCCCTTAACTACGAAGTAGGGGTGGGCCCCCACTACTAAGGGGGCGGACTTGTCCCCCACGTTCTCCACCGAGATGGTTACGTCCAGGCTGCCCAGAACCACGGAATAGGTTACAGTTACCTTTAGGGTTGTGGGGTACCCGGGGTGGGAGAGGACTGTCTCCAGCACCGCCCTCTCCTGGCTCCTTTCCTTGACCGAGAAGAGCTTGTCCAAGACCAGCCCGTGGATTGCGTGTCCCTCGGAGTTCCTTGGAAGGTAATAGGTTATCCCTTCCCAGACGTATACCCCGTCCTTTACCCTGTTTGCGTAGGGGACTAGGATAGCCATACCTCCTCTAGTCTTCCTCTCCTTTCCCGGCAGGATAACGTCCTTACCGTACTTCCTTAGGGCAAATAAGTATGCCCCCTCCTCCATTACCTGAGCCCATAGAGAGCCGTCCGAAATCTCCAGCATTTATTAGAACTTCGCTTTTGTCAATTTTATGTTTAGTAAGGCTTATCGCACGAGATCAAGAACACGGGATTCCTCGAGAGCATCATAGTTCCCTCTCCAGTCCTCTTACCCTTTGCTATTATGACCTCCACCACCTCCACGTTCGCAAACCCAGTGGACTCCATGGCAGATATAGCCCTATACGCGGTCTCCAGTAGTATCGCGGAGACTACTATCCTACCCCCTTTCCTCAAGTGCTTGAAAAGTACTCTTACGGTGTCCTCGAGCCTTTTAGTGCCCCCAACGAACGCTCTGTCGAACTCCCCTAAGCCCTCTAAGGCCTCTGGCGACTCCCCGTGGACCACTTGGACGTTTTTAAGCTTGAACCTCTCGACGTTCCTCTTTGTTAGGTTTACCGCCTTCTCGTCTGAGTCGATTGCGATTACCCTTCCCCTCTCCCCGACCACCAACGACGCCTCAACGCTTACGCTCCCAGAACCGCTGCCCACGTCCACGAAAACGTCCCCCTCCCTCAGCCTAAGCTTGGAGATTGCTAGAGCCCTTACCTCCTCCTTGGTCATTGGTATGTCCTCAGCCCTTTCAAAGAGGTCGTCCGGCACGCCGGGGGTCTTGAACTCCCACATCGTCATCTTACCTTTTGGACAACGCTAGTTTTGCCTTAAGTTTCTGAGAGAAACCAAAAAACTTAGGGTATCCTTTGGACCTTCTTTTCCCCGAGTATGTCGTCCACTAACGTGAGCAATTTCCCGTCCTTCTCTATTTCCACGTTAGCGGGGTAAGCGTCCTTATAACTGGGAGCTTGCTGGGCTATCCTTTCCTCGTAGGTCGGCACAAGCTCGTTCTGGTAGAACACGCCCAAGGGTATCCTGTCTCCCCACTCCAGGGACTTGAGCATAGCTTTCGCCATCTTCTCCCCTTCCTCCTCTGGCTTCCTCACTACGGGGTCCCAGTCCTTCTCGGAGGAGAGGTAGTAGACCCTCTTGTCGTAGAACTCCTTTGTGTAGATGTCGTTGTAAGTGGGGCAGGGCTGGAGGACGTCTATCACCGCGAGCCCCTTGTGCTTTATAGCCTGTTTTATGAGCTCCTTAAGCCCGTTGACGTCGTAGGCGTAGCCCCTCGCCACAAAAGTATAACCAGCGGAGAGGGCTAGGGCTATTGGGTTGACGTTGTCGCTTATGTTTGGTAATGGGAGGGACTTTGGCTTGTCTCCCCTCCTCAGCGTGGGTGAAGCTTGTCCCTTGGTCAGAGCGTAGACTCCGTTGTCGTGGATTATCACGGTCATGTCTATGTTCCTCCTCCCCGCGTTGACGAAGTGGCCAGCACCTATTCCGAGTAGGTCCCCGTCTCCTCCGTTCACGATGACCTCTAGGCTAGGGTTAGAAAGCTTTATCCCAGTTGCGTAAGCTATAGCCCTTCCGTGTAGTGTGTGGACGCCAGAGATGGGTACCCTGAGGAAGTGGGGTATCTTCCCGGAACAGCCTATCCCAGAGACTATTACCACCTTCTTGAAGTCGAGGCCCAGTTCTTGGATTGCCCTCTGTTCAGCGTTGAGTATGCCGAAGTTCCCGCAGCCCGGGCACCAGTCAGACCACTCTGGCTTAAGCTCCACCGTGCAACACCACCTTTTCTTTGTTTTCTAGGATTACCGACTTTAACGCTTCCTTAACCTCGTCCCTTCCCATGGGCCTCCCGTTCCACTTCAACACGTAGTTAGTTGGCTCTAAACCGGTGAAGAGCTTTAGTAACATGCCCGCCTGGCCGTAGTAGTTCCCCTCCACGTCTATAACTTTCTCCTTTCCCGAGAGGAGCTTCTTGAGCAGGTTCCTCGGGAAGGGGCTGAACATCCTTATCTGTATTACCCCGAACTTTACGCCCTCCTCGTTCAGCTCCTCCATCGCGTCCAAGACTGCCCCCTTAGGCGAGCCCCAAGTGACAACTACAGCCTTTTGGTCTAGGTCTCCGAAGGTTTTCACCCTCTCCTCCTCCGGTATCTCCCTGTCCGCCGTCTCGAGCTTCTTGAGCCTCTTCTCGTACATGAGCTCCCTCACGTGGGACGCCTCTCTAATGTGTCCCTCCTCGTTGTGCTCGTCCCCGGTGTAGAACATCGACGTAGATCCAAGGAACGCCCTGGGGGAGATACCCGTGTCCGTGACCTTGAACCTGACGTAATCCGGAGGTGGGGAAAGGGTTATCTCTCCCCTCTCAGCCCTCAGCTTGTCTAGGCCCAGCTCCTCTAGGTCGAAGACTGAATAGGCGTTGGCCAAGGCCTTGTCCACGAAGTGTATTACGGGGGTCTGGTACCTCTCCGCCAAGTTAAATGCCCACACCGCGTCCTGGAAGACCTCCACGTGGTCTCCGGAGGCTATGACTATCCTGGGGAACTCGCCGTGGCCAGCGTTCATTACGAACATTAGGTCGCTCTGGGAAGTCCTTGTTGGCTGACCAGTGGCGGGACCTCCCCTTATGTAATAGGTTATTACAACGGGAGCCTCGTTCATCCCTGCCCAAGTTACACCTTCAGTCATGAGCGAGAACCCTGGGCCGGAAGTTGCTGTCGCCGCCCTAACCCCGGTCAATGACGCGCCTATCGCCATGTTTATTGCAGAGAGCTCGTCTTCAGCCTGTACCACAACGATAGTCCTCTTCCTCTTGTCCCCAGTCCTAGGGTCAACGTACCAGACCTCCTGGTGGGCTTGAATGAACACGCTCTCGTCGCTTGCAGGCGAGATAGGGTAGAAGCTCTGGAAGCCAAGGCCACCGTATATCTTGCCTATTGCCACAGCGGTGTTCCCGTCTAACTGCACCCTCTCCTTGCTCACCCCTAGCTCCTTCAAGGGAAACACCACTGGCACGCTAGCCATGGCCAGCTCAGCGGAGATGGCGTTCAGCTTAACAAACGTCTCGTTCTTGAACACCCCCCTTATGGCTGACTCCAAGTGGTCCTTCTTCAGCCCAAAGAGGCCGTAGGAAGCCCCAATCGCCGCAGTGTTCTTCCCCCTCTCCACCACTGACAGTGGGAGCTTAACCTCCTCAGCTACCTTCCTTATTATCTCGTCGTAGTCGAGGCCTATTGCCGTTACCCCCTTGGACTTTAGGTAGTCTACCACGTCTTTTACCGTAGTGCTGTACCCGTTCTCCTTCAGGAAAGACGTCACCCTCTCTGTTATCTCCGGCTCCATGTTCTGCACGTATTCCGCCTTCACGTTCTCAAGCGACTTGTTGTAGATTACGACCTTCTTTACCTCCTGGAAGTGTTGGAAAAGGGTCTCGGCGTCAAAGGTAGCCAGAATGTCAACGGTATAGGAGAAACTCCTGACCCTCTTATCGCTTATAGTTAAGGCAAAGTAGCTATGCCTTCCCTTTATATTGGAGTAATACTCCCTGTTTCCGTAGATATAGTAGCCAGCGGAGGCCAAGGCGTTGCCGAAGATTAAAGCCGAGGTGTCTACGCCAGCCCCCTGTTGACCTCCAATGAGCCAGTTTAAACGCATAACAAAGTATTAGCGTTAATACAATTTAAACTATGATTCATTAAGGAAGTCCAAAAAATGGGTTAACTCGGTTTAACCCTGTTTTTTCGGCCTTCTAGTGGCTAACACGACCCCTACCGCTATCACCACGGCGACTGCGGCACCTACAACGCCGAAGAAGGTGTAGTTTGGGGTCTCTACTAGGTTCTCCACTATAGGCCCGTTCACGACTAGGGTAGCACCAGGGGACACATTGTCCGTCCCCACAAACTTGCCGACCTCGTATATTGGGACGTTTGCGGTGAGCGTTACAGTAGACCCCTTGTCGTACCAAGAGGAGACGCCATCTATCGTGACCAAGTACTGCTTTACCGTTGAGACCCTTACGGTAGTTGGAGCCCCTAACGTAAACACGGAGGGGGAAATGGAGATTGGAACTAACCTCTCTTGGGAACTCTGATAGTAGGTCACGTTTTCGACCTTAACCTCTGTCCCTGCGTTGTACCAGCCAGAGGTGAGGGTGGTGTTGGT
>JBBINF010000013.1:6854-18205 GCA_037444045.1 Sulfolobales archaeon
TGGGATAGGGGAGTTGACGGTGACGTAGAACTGCTTCACTGCCTTGACCTCCAAGGATAACGGCGAGGTAACAGTCACCTCCTCAGATGGCGACACGGAGGACATCACGTACCTTTCCATAGGGCTGACGAAGTACGTTATGTTCTCAACGTCTACCGTAGTCCCTAGGATATACCAGCCAGAGGTGAGGGTGGTGTTGGTTCCGTTGACTATGGCGTAGACCGGGATGGTTGAGATTACGGTGACGTAGAATTCGTAGTTGTAGAAGACAGAGACCGTACCAGGGGAACTGACCACTCCCTTGTAGTCGTACGCTATCCACCTCTCTTGGGAGTTGGAGTTAGGCAAAGTCTGGCTGTAAGAGTAAGGTGAGTTGCAGTCCACCCATACGGTGGCTGGAGCTGTTGCTGCTGTCTCTACTCCAAAGTACTTATAGGTCACACTTGGGTTTCCGTAGCCTTCACCGCCTTGGACGTTGAAGTCAAACGTTACCAGGAACTGCTCGTAGTAGGTCACGTCCACCGAGCCTCCCATACTAACCGTTCCCTCAACAGGGGAGGGGAGGGCCCATCTTATCCCTTGGTTAGAGCCGACTATCTGTTGGACTGAGTAGGTAGTCCCAACGGGCACGTTAAGGGTTATTGGCATTGGAAGTGTGGTAGTAGTCCCGTTGGGGAACTGGAGGGTTACAGTAGGCGAAGCCGTTGGAGACTGACCTACTACTTGGTAGGCGAAAGTAACTGAGACTGTGGGCTGAGTCACTACCACCTCCACCGTCTTAGTCACTGAGAACCCTGGGAACAGGGTGGCCGTCACCGTGATGTTGTAAGCCCCCGAATTGGGCACCGTAACCTCAAGGTACTGGGTGCTCTCTCCTTGAACTGTCACTTGGCTAGGGAGAGAGTAGGACAGTACGCCTGGGGCCCCTACGCTAAGGCTTACGTTGCCGTAAGCGTAAATGGTCAGAGGTATTGAAAACGTGAAGCTAGTCTCCGAGAGTATCGATGGGGCGCTTAGGGAGAACTGGGTAACTGGAGTTGAGGTAAACTCGCCGTGATAAAGGTAGATGTTTGCCTCACCTATCAACTGCCCTTGGGGGTTGTACACTAACACGGCGTAATCCATTGGCACTAGGGTGAACGTTGCTGAGCCACCTACGAACGGGATGGCGTCGCTTTGGTAGCTGGGTGAGTACGGGTATGTATAGTTGTAGACAACCACGTAGCCGCTCTGCACCCCCGTTTCCACAGTGAGCACGCCAACGGTGTCTGAGTCCCACAGGCTCCCTAGAGTACCACTCTCGGCCGTGATACCGGAGAGCAGTTCCCCCGAGAACGGATAGTAATAGGTTTGGGCAAGTGTGTTACTCACGGTCTCTGCTGTGTCGGAGCCGAAGTTGTAGGCGTTCTGCACCTCTTGGAAATCGTTCCCGTTCCAGTAGAACAGGGCGAAGTAGGTGGAGGAAGATATTACGTCTGCTGTCGACCCACCTCCAGGGCCCCCCATAACTAGCTCGGCGTCATAAAAATGGCCAGATCCGGTGTACTGGTAGCCGTCGACTAGGAAGTACACGTTAGAGGCGAGCTGCACGTTAGCTACGGTCACCGTGTCGAAGTTTATCCAGCCAAAGCCGTCGTCGTACCAGAAGTATATGACCGGCTGTCCCAACGAGTTGACGCTGACGTTGACCAAAAGGTAAAGGGTGTAGGGCAGGCTAAGCTGGTAATAGTTCCCCGGCAGGGCTCCGGGCACGTAGGCGTAATACGTGGTGGTGTTCGTCCTATAGATGTTTCCGTTGCCGTACACTCCCGTTACATAGGCGTTGGGAGATGTGAAGTTCCATATGTTGTCTAGGAACCAGACTGTATTGTTAAAAGTGTCATAATAGGCCACGTCCTGTACCCAGAGGGCGTAAGTGTTGCCGCCGTATTGGTAGTTTAGGACAACGTTCAACTGAAAGCTAACGCAGGGCGTGTTGAAGCTTGAAATTGCACTAAGGTTGTAGATTATCACTTCACCCTTAAACTGGGTAGTCGTGCGAATGAAGGGGCCGTTAGGACCTATACCGTAGTCGGCTATTCCCATGGGCGCGGGCTCACTACTATAGCTCGAATAGATGTTGACGCCATTGGGTGAGTACTTCCCGGCTAAGGTAGCGTTTGGCCTAGTTGGAGGAAAGGCTATACTGAAAACGTGGGTACCTGCGGGGTGGTTGGTTGCCCCGTTGGGCACCCCGTTGGGCACAAAGCCGACAGAGGGTAAAAAGGTCAAGAAAAGAAGAACTAGGGCTATTATCTTACTGCTCATAAACACTAATTATTCTCTTCCTTTATATATTTATGTCTTGATTTAACTATTTCCAATTCCAAGCCTCTAAGCTTACTGTCTTAGGGAACCTGCATGTGGTTGAAAATTTTTAGTCTCCAAAATGTATCTGTTATACCATGCAGAAAACATACTCCGGTAGATCCGTGAACCTCCAAGCTTTGGCACAGGAGATAAACAACCTTTTCTTAAGTGAGGGCTGGGAGAGCACGATGCAGCCCATGGCTCCACCAACTGCTGGGATGCAGGACTTCCTCATAAGGGCGATCAAGAAGGGGCATCTCCACCACGCTGAGCAAGTAGTCGTGAGGGTTACTGGGTATCCATACGACTTCAGGATAATAGTTGAAGAGGAGCACATAGGCCCCCTTGGGAGAGAGCTCATAAACCACAAGCTGTTCTCACAAATAGACAGGGAGATAAACGACGGACTATTCGACATGCCCTACCAGCAGCCACAGTACTTCCAACCGCAGCCGCAACCACAACCACAGCAGCCGCAGTCTGTCCAGCAGGGTGTTAGATGCCCACAGTGTGGGTTCCTAAACCCCCCTTCCGCAAAGTTCTGCGCCAACTGTGGGTTCAAGTTAATGTAATTATGGGGTGCCGGCTTCCTCTCCCTTTTAGCTCCTCTCTTCTATTAGGCATCACCTCTCCCATTTGCCAATACTGGACATAGCAGAGGCTAACTCCCGTAGAGGTCCACGATCGTCGAGAAGTCCTTATCGCTTTTATGGCAGAAGTGGAGCAGCGAGAGTTTTCTTAACCTGCCTTTGGCCCGTCCGTAAATCGGGAACCACATAGCCTTGTAACGACCCTGCTGGCCCACCTCGTTTGGTAGAGGCTAAACTTCCCCTAGCTGACTACACTTACCGAAGAATCTTACGAGAAGCCAGTAGCCTCACAGCACTATGACGGGGGCACTACCCCGATTAGAGGGCGTAACCGCTGTAAATTACAGTCAGATTAAAATAACTGTAATTACAGATATTATCCCTGTGGAAGAAAAAGAAGTAAGGGAGCTTGCGGAGAGGCTTCTAGCGTTTGGAATCAGGGTCACCGACGTGAAGAAGACAGAAGTAGGCTTTAGGCTATACGTTGACGAAGTCTCGCACGTAGACGTCTTGAGGGACAGGCTCAACTTTTACATAATGCGTAGGATACCTTGCGAGCTAGTGGACTCAGTAGTCCAGTTCCTGAAGAAGGCTAAGGAGGTTGAGGAAGTCCTCCTTTCCCACCTAAACCCCATGTTTGGCCTCTACTTTGCAGGGGACAGGTGTTACGTAATACTCGCGGCGAGCCTCAAGTTTAGCGGGATCCCAAATAACCTAGCCAATAGACTCTCCTCCACTTATTTTGACCTGCTTAGGTCAATATCGTTATACCTTAGGGAGTAGTCTACTCCCCCTAGCTCGATACCTCAGGAACAACTTTACCGCGTGGGGGCAAATGGGCTCCCCGCACTCACACGACGACCAAGCTAGCCTCCCGTCCTTTACCGCTATCTGTACCTTGTAGTACCCCAGAGCACAACGGGCCGGAACTTCGCCCTTTACAACTACCTCTCCCTGCTTTTCCTCCACGGACTCGACTATTACGTCCAATTCCCTACACCGAGGTCCCGTAAAAACTGTCCTCTATCGCGGAAAGAATGCCCCTGACTTTATCGCTCTTCGACTCCGCCTTGATTATGGCGATGGAAATTAGCGCGAAGCCCAGCTCAGAGTACAACTCTTGCGGCGAGGTCTCCCCCTTGGCCATCCTCTTGAGGAAACTGCGCATTTCGTCCCTAACAGCAAGCAGGTCTCTCTTTACTGCCCCCTTCTCTAGGAGCGCCGCTATACTGAGGTTATAAACGGCCTGCCTAATTGCACGGCTCAGTTGTTTTTCATTTAGACTCGCTAACTGCATGTTACCAATGAATATTCTTGGTGTGGAAGTTAATAACATTACCTAAAATCAAGTTAATATTTCTCCCTTAGAATCACCATGGGTGATATTTTCATCAATCAAATTCTTTTACGTAGCCTTGATTGATTATATGAGTTTTTAACGGAAAAGGAGAAATTTAATAAAGATATTTAAAGTGGTTTTTCCTCTTAAAGATATTTTAACTTGTTTTTCCCTTTTTTAGTTATGCAATCCCTACCAGACCTAATCCAGGTGGCGAGGCTAAACGAGAAGGAAAGGGAAGAGGCCATGTCCAAGCTCTTCTCCCAACTCATGGCCATGGACGACAGACAGAAGCTGGAGGCCCTAAGGCAACTGATTAGGTTTATGGCAGAGAAAGCCACCGACGAGGAGTACTTAAACTTGTGCAAGACCAACGTGAAGATAGCGTCAAGCCTCCCAGACAACGTCTTATCAGCGTTCCTCAAGTTGAGGATGGAGGCCGTGTCGGGACTTCCAAAAGAGCTCCAAGGAAGGGATCAAAGGCTGCTGTCCCTTGCGCTACAGGGCCTGGACGAGAGGTCCAGACAAAAGGTAATGATGGCTATGAAGTGACCCCGTACTTGTCCAAGAGGTACAAGTACTCCTTTTTTAACTCCCTAGCCTCCCTAGTTAAGCTATCCACCTCTTCCTGAGTCAACGGAAATATTGGGGGCCTGGGGTATCCAACGTCGTAGCCTTGTAGTTCCTTGACCAATACGTAGTGGGATGCCATCATACCGTATTTCCTCGCTAAGTCGAGGAACTTGTGGTAGGTAGACTGCACTTGGTACGCCTCGTCTACCTTACCCTCAGACACGAGCCTCTTCTGCAGTACAAGGAGCTCCGGCATGTAATTGCCACCGGCAGTCACTGTGCCGTCGAGGAAAACTAAGGACTGGACTGTCAAGTAGTCGCTCCCGTTGTAGACCTTCAACTTGAGGAACCTCTTGTACTGCATTGAGTGGACGAAGTCGTCGTTGGTGTCCTTTATCCCAGTTATTCCTCCTATCTCCTCCAGCAACTTGTAAGTCACGTCAAAGCCCGTAGCCTCGGGGTAGTTGTATACGTAGACAGGGTGGGGAGACTTCTCCACTATTTCCTTGAAGTACCTCACTACCCACTTACTGGGTAGCCCGGGGTAGTAATAGGGCGAGTATGAGGCCACGCCCATGATGGAGAAGTCCTTGGAGAAGAGGAGGAGTGAAAACACTTCGTCGAGGTTTAGCCCGCCAACTTGAAAGATCACCTTGTCCGTTACGTCGTAGACCACCTTAAGGGCCTCCTTTTTCTCCTCTGCCGAGAGTGAGGGGCCCATGCCTGTAGTCCCGTTGAGGAATATAGCGTCTACCCCCTTCTCGATGAGGTTCTCTACGTGCTCCTTTAGCTTTGCCTTGTCGAGTTTGTTGTCTTGCGTGAAGGGAGTTACGTTAGGGACAATGACCTCCATAAAGCTATCTCGGAACTACAGCTTATATTCGCTCATGGAAAGAGCGATGAACCTCTCCCCTTAAGGGTCCTCCTATTGGCTTAGGGACCGCACATCTAACTCTATACTAAAGCCTCGCGTTCTCGCCCTCAATGGACTTTCTCGCCTCTGTAAAGGCTTGTGAACCAGGGAGGGGCTCATCGCTTGGCGAATACACTCACTTTCTGACTCCCTCCCCGCGCTGGAGAGCCGGACTTTCTTCATTACCGAATTGTTGCATGTAACCTTGGCCTTCAAGGCCGACCGTCGCTAAAGCTTTAGATCGTTGAATCGTTGAAGAATTTAGTGCGTCACGATAGTTAAATGTTTAGCCGTGTAATGCCACTCTATATGTAGATGAGGACGCTAATAGTCAGGTACAGCGAGATAGGCATCAAGGGAGCCTCAGCTAGGAGGAAAATGGAAAAGCTCCTAATAGGAAACCTCTTAGCCTCAGCCAAGAGAGGACAATGCGGCAAGGTCGAAGTAGTCCACGGAGAGGGGAGGATATTCCTCTATGGAGACGTGGACTGCCTAACAAGATCCTCAGTCAAGGTGTTTGGCGTTAAATCAGTGAGCCCCGCAGAGGAAGTAGAATTCAGCTCCTTAGACGAGTTAGCAAATAAGGCAGAGGAGATGTGGGGAGAGAAGGTCAAGGGGAAGACTTTCGCCGTAAGGGTCAGGAGAGTTGGGCAGCACGAGTTTACCTCCTATGAGGTTGCCGACGCCGTGGGGAGTAGGCTAGTGAAGTACGGCAAAGTCGACCTCGAGAACCCTGAGGTAGAAGTCCACGTGGAGGTAAGGGACAATAAGGCCTACCTATACGAGCAAGTCATAGAGGGGCCTGGTGGACTACCCCTGGGCTCTGAGGGGAGGGCCCTGGCGCTCTTCTCTGGCGGGATAGACTCACCAGTGGCCTCGTGGATGGTCATGAAGAGGGGGGTCTACGTCGACCTCTTGTACTGCAACTTGGGCAGCGAGGTCACTAAGAACGCTGTGCTCAACGTGGCGAGGAAGTTGGCTGAGTGGAGCGTAGGGTACACTCCGAAGTTCTACTTGGCTGACTGCAGTAGGGTAACCAAGGAGATCATGACTGGAGTCGACAAGAGGATGTGGCCAATAGCGTTTAAGAGGGCGTTGTACTTGATAGCAGAGAGGGTAGCCTCGAAGGGCTACGGGGCCATAGTGACCGGGGAGTCCTTGGGGCAGGTCTCGACCCAGACCCTATCAGCCCTCAAAGTGCTCAACAAGGGCATCTCCCTCCCCATCTTTAGGCCTTTAATAGGCTTCGACAAGGACGAAATAGCCGACATGGCAAGGAGGATTGGCACCTTCGAGTACTCCACTAAGATACCGGAGTTCTGCTCGGTGTTTTCCTTCCACCCCAAGGTAAAGTTCACCTACCAGGAGATAGAGGAGGTGGACAAGAAGATCCAAAACGCAGTAGAAGAAGTGGTGGGCTCCATAAAGGAGGTAAGCTTGACCGAAGAAGAGAAGCCACAAGACATAAGCGGGCTCAAGGTCGAAAAGTTACCGGAGGGGGCGGTCTTGGTCGACTTGACAGGGAAGGGGGAGAGGAACGCGATTAAGCTAACCCCTAGACAGGTGATGGAGTTCGTGTTCAGGAGCGGCCCTGACAAGGATTACGTGTTTATAACCGGAGGGGACAAGTTCAACGTAGACCTTGTTGCGTCCCTGAGGAAGATGGGGATAAGGGCGTTTGTGCTCAGTTAAGGTACTTCACCATGTAAGGCCCTTCCTTAAAGTAACCCTTCTTCCTGTAGTACTCCCTAGCCCCTATCCCCGAGAGCACAGCTATCTTCCTGACCCCAAACTCCTCCCTCGATATCCTCTCTGCCTCCTCCAAAAGCCTCGAGCCAAAGCCCTTGTGCTGGAAGGCAAAGTCGTCACGGGAGCCCACTGGAACCTCCGGGCCGTAGACGTGTAGTTCCCTCACCACTGCAGCGCCCTTAAGCTCTGTTCTGTGAGGGGAGTTTGGTAGCCTAAGCCTTAGGTAGCCCACTAGGATCCCCTTATCGTCCTCAAAGGAAAGGAAAACCTCGACCCCTCCACTTGCCTCGTAAACCTCCTTCCTTAGGGTGGGGTTGGAGGGCAACAGCCCCCTGTGTAGCCAGGCCATCCCAACCTCCCTGTACCTTATTTCCTTTACCTCTATGCCCTTCCTCTCCACTTCCCTCTCCACCAGCTCCCTTAAGTTCCCCTTCTTGTTCCCAGCGAGAATGACGTCGGCCGGTATGTCCCTCTGGACCCTCATAACCCTGACCCACCTCGGTATGTACCTATAGGCCTCCGAGATTATGTCCACCACGGTGTCCGTGTCGTAGGGTATGTACTTCCCCCTCTTCCAGAGCTCGGCCAATGGGGCCGTCTCGACCACTAGGGTGGGGTAGATCTTGAGCATGTCCGGCCTGAAGTCCGGGTTCTGGAAAACCTCCTTTATTGCCTCTAAGTCCTTGTCGGGGTCTGAGCCCGGGAGGCCCAGCATGATGTGGTAGGTCACCTTGAAGCCAGAGTCCTTCAGTATCCTGGTCGACTCTATCGAGTCCCTGACCGTGTGGCCCCTGTTGCTGAGCTTGAGTACCTCGTCGTAAACCGTTTGCACCCCGAGCTCCACCCTAGTCGCCCCAAGCCTAAGCATTTGGTCTGCGTGCCACTCCTTCCCCCAGTCAGGCTTCGTCTCTATGGTAATACCTACACACCTCACCTCTGCGGTCTCGTTCCTCTCCTGGGCCTCCTCGAGGTACACGAAACTTTTCTCCTTCTCCCTTGGGAAGGAGTTCATGGCCTCTAGGGAGTTTGTTATGAACCACTCTTGGTAGTCCAAGGGCGTAGAGAGGAACGTCCCTCCCATCACTACCAGTTCGACCTTGCTGGGCCTATGTCCGTTTGCCACGTACTGGAGGAGCCTAGCCCTAACTTGGTCATAAGGGTGAAAGTTGTTCTCAAAGGCCCTCATTAGCGTTGGTTCCCTGCCGTAGTAGCTCTGTGGCGTGTTGTACTCAACTCCCCCTGGGCAAAAGACGCACTTGCCGTGGGGGCACCTATGGGGGTGGGTCATAACGGAGACAACGGTGACGCCTGAAAGATACCTCACTGGTTTCTTCATTTAAGGTGAGAAGATGACAGAAACAAAAAAGGCTTTTCCCCTTACTTGACCCCTCACTTGAACGCCTTCCTCTTTGACGACCTCCTGCTGTGGGTCTTTAACTCTGGGTAGCTAGGCACGGCCTTTAACGCGTTGTACTCCCTTACCCTCGCCAACGCCTCTCTTACCGACGTCACTCCCCTTAACATCTCTGCCAGCCCCTTCTCGCCTATGTAGTTTAGCCAAGCTACCAGATGGCCCTCCTTTAGGTGCCACTCGACACAAGCTGGGTCTTCCTTGGAGAGCCTCTCGAGCTCCCTCTCCAGTTCCTTTAGATCGCTCGCCTTCCCTATGACTCTATCATATGACTTGAAGTAGAAGGGCTCCATGTAGTAGGGCTTGCTCCTCTTAGGTTATTTAAGGCTCTGGGCACCTTGTTTGTTTCCAACTTCCTCCCATACCTCCAGGGGCTTCCCCTTGAGCTCAGGGATGAATAGTAATGTTATAAGACTTGATAATAATGCTATTAAGGCATAAATTCCTACCATCCACCCGAGGCCTAGGCTGCTGACTAGTTCCGGAAATGCGGATATGTTTAGCGCCGCCGCCAGCCTGTCTACTCCCACGCTTATTGCCTGTCCAGTCCCCCTCACCTTAGTGGGAACTAGCTCCGGGGTCACCATGGCTGAGCCTATTATGGAGGCTGGTCCCATCGCAGAGAACAGGTAGTTAAGGAGGTAGAAGGTGAAGCCCAGCTCTGCACCGAAGCCGATTAGCTCGCCGTGGTAGAGCTCCACCCCAAAAGTCCTAGGGCTCAAGAGCAACAGCGAGTACATGAAGAGCCACAGGGAGACCCCTGCGTAGCCTACTACTACTAAGGGTCTCCTCCCAATCCTGTCTATCAGCGCTATGCAGATTAACTGCCCCGGTATTCCAGCAAGGAACTGGGCGACGTAGGTGAAGGTTATCGGACTAAGGCCGAGGTTTTGGGCTATGGTTATGGGCCCATATATGGCAAAGGTGGAAGAGTAGATGTCGTAAAGCAGCCAAAGGATGGATGAGGCAACTATAAAGGCCAAGGAGGAAGCTAGCCTCTTAGTAAAGGGCAGGGAATCCACTTTTACCTTCACAGTCCCTACTTCCCTCTCCAACTTCTTTATCTCCTCTTCTTCTGGCCTTACCCTCGAGAGGAACATCATGGTCTCGTAGATCTTCCTCCTTAACACGACTACCGAAAGGGCAGGGACTGCACCAAACCCTAGGACTATCCTCCACACCAGGTCATAAGGTAGGTGGGCCATCAAAGCGACTTGCTCCACGAACGCAGCCAGCACTGCCCCAAGTCCCCACATTACGGCAAAGGTTATGACCATCATCTTGCCCCTGCTCTTGGCTGGTACGTTCTCCGCAACTATAATGGGAGAGAGGACGTAATCTGCCCCTATCCCCATCCCCAGGACTAGCCTAGAGATCAGGATCTCTGGGAAGTTCTGGGAGAAGGCCTGGGCTATTGCGCCAATTCCCATTAGTGTGACGTCTATCCCGTATAGCCTCTTCCTCCCAATCCTGTCCGCTAAGACGCCAAAGGCTATGGCTGCCGCAGCTGCGCCGTAATAGCTGCCCGCAATGACAACACCCATCTCCAACTTTGTCAGGGAAATGGAGAGGGCGAGGAAGTAAGAGGCTAGGGATATGGAGTATAAATTGTAGCCATCGGTGAATACGCCCATACCGGAGACTATGACGTTCTTCCAGCCGTATTTCATGGGAATAAGTAAAAACTCAGAGTTAATAAAGGTGAGTTTTTACCCAACTAACTACTATATCCCTTATCTCCTTGAAGGCGTGGGCTGGAGGGGAGTGGCGCATATCTAGTAGGTGGAGCTCGCAGTCCCCTCCCTCCTCTTTTACCTTCTCGCAAAGTTCCACGCTGTGGGAAGGGAGAACCATCTCGTCGTGCTTGCCGTGGATGAGCAAGACCTTCTTCAGCTTCCCAGCGTAGTTTATCGGCGAGTACTTCGCTAGCTCCTCCCTTGGTATTTTAAGGAGATCAAGGTAGTTCCTGTGCTGTAGGGTACCCTCTGGGAACTTGGACAAGTACTCCAGTTGCTTTACCCTGTCCGTGGGTGCTGAGACAGCTATGACTGGCTTCCCGGTCAAGGCAGCGACGACTAGGGCTATGGTACCTCCCCTTGAATGGCCCGCAATTAGGTCAAAGGAGACCTGCAGTGCCCTCTCCACCCCTTCTCTCACTTCGTAATCGAAAGGGGGAGAGACAACTTGGCCGAAATCCCTCAGGGGCTCAGCTAGCCATGCTACCTTGTCTGGGGAGGATCCCTTGCCGTGTAGAACAAGCGATATCATAAGCACAAAAAGCCCTCCACGTTAAAATATCTGTTGTGGAGGAAAAGGAGCTGACCAAGGAGGCCTACGAGGCAATAGTGCACAGGAGGAGGCCCCTTGAGCTGAAGGTCGAGGAGTTCCCCGCATGTGACGTGGGGTGCGGAGCAGGGCAGAATTGCA
>JBBINF010000014.1:0-17668 GCA_037444045.1 Sulfolobales archaeon
CACCTGCTGTGCTCTTCATAGACGAGCTAGACGGGTTTGCCATGAGCAGAGAGGGGGACATACACGAGGTCACCCATAGGCTAGTCAACATTCTGCTGACCAAGTTGCAGGAGTTCCACGACAAGTCGGTAAAGGTGCTGGTAATAGGGGCCACTAACATTCCCCAGGAGATAGACGAGGCCTTCCTTAGGCCCGGTAGGTTTGACGAAGTCCTCTTCGTCCC
Organism: Sulfolobales archaeon; assembly: GCA_037444045.1. GTDB lineage: Archaea > Thermoproteota > Thermoprotei_A > Sulfolobales > Sulfolobaceae > Aramenus. Next base: position 224 of record JBBINF010000014.1, read on the forward strand.
ACTTCCAGACGAGAAGGAGAGGGAGGAGATATGGAGGGGCTACGTTAAGCTGGAGGGGATTGACTACTCCCTTTTGGCGAAGAAGAGCGATAGGTACTCCCCCGCTGACATAAAGCTCGTTGCGGAGAGGGTTTTCTCAGAGGTATCATCGCCAAAGACCGAGGACTTCCTCAGGTACATCGAGAAGTATAAGCCATCGGTCCCAATATCCACTCTGATAAAGTTCGAGACCATCGCGAGAAAGTACTCTAGGACTAGGATAAAGGTAGACTACTACGGCGTCCCGGACGTCAGGTGGGACGACCTAGGGGACTTGGAGGAAGTCAAGAAGGTGATAAGGGACTCAATAGAGCTACCCCTTAAGCACAGGGAGTTCGCCGAGAGGCTTGGGATAAAGCCAGTCAAGGGAGTCCTGCTCTACGGGCCCCCGGGGACCGGTAAGACAAGCATAGCAAAGGCGTTGGCCAACGAGATAAACGCCTCCTTCATAGTGATCTCCGGAGACGAAGTGTCCTCGGCGGGCCCCCTCAAGGCGCCAGAGATAATTTCCGAGAAGTTCAACGTGGCTAAGGACAACGCCCCAGCGATAGTCTTCATAGACGAGGTCGACATGATAGCTAGGGCTAGGACTTTCAACGAGTGGAGGAACGCGTTGACCCAGCTCCTCACTGAGATGGACGGCTTGAGGGACTTCAGCGACGTTATTGTAGTCGGGGCGACAAATAGGCCTTGGGACTTAGACCCTGCCATACTTAGGCCCGGGAGGTTCGACAGGGTCATCTACGTATCTCCCCCAGACGAGGAGGGAAGGTTCAAGGTATTGAAAGTGCTAACTAGGGGGCTTGAGGTAGACGACGAGACGCTTAGGGAAGTAGCTAGGATTACTACGTTCTACACTCCGGCTGACCTAAAGCTGGTGGTGGAGGAAGTTAAGAGGGAACTGTTGAGGGAATCCGTGGAGACAAATAACCTAAGAACCAAGATTAGCGTGGAGGACTTTAGAAAGGTCTTGTCCAGGGTGAGTCCCTCAATATCCCCAGCACAGCTAAAAATGTACGAGGATTTCGCAAAGAGGTAAAAAAAGGTTTACCTTCTCCTAAGCAAGAAGACAGCAGCGGCGACTATCACGATTATTACTATAGCTATTGCTACGTAAGTGGTTAGCGAGGAAGTCTGGGCCGTAGTGCTACTTGGTGTGCTTGAGGAGGAAGATGAGGGTGACGTGGACGAAGAGGTTGAGGTTAAAGTGGAAGCGCTTGATGACGTACTCGTAGTAGACGAGGTTGAGGTTGTTGCGACGGTGGTTGAGGGGGTTGAGGTTGTTGTGGTCGTAGTGGTTGTTGTAGTGGAGGACTGAGGTGAATACAAGACGTAATAAGTTTGGGCAGGGTCTGTAAACACCTCAATGGTATTGTTAACAACGAAGTAGTCGGTGCTGTTTAAGGCAACTAGTCCCTCTGGGGTCTTCTCCACGACAATGACGTGGTACGTCTTCATCAAGGGAGTGACGTTAAATATCACGTATCCGGTAGCGTTTATCTCAACCTTTTGCGCCACGTAAGTAGTACCGTTATACTTTACACTTGCGTTAGTGACGTTGATGGGTTTAACCTGCTTCACCACCGCAGTCTCGTTGTTCTTGAAGACCACTACATAGGAGCCTGTCGAGTTTACGTAAACTTTCACTAGTACGCCAGGAGTGTTTACAAATACCACGTGGGAGAAACTGACGTTGGCTGTAGTCTCAACGTGGTAGTGGTCGGTCACAACGACCGCCACCGGAACGCCGTTTACGTTAACCACGCCAACGCTTAGGGGCCTCTCAGCCAGGCCGCCGTTTACCTTTATGATCATTATAGACGAGTAAGCTATGTCGCTCATCCCCTTCATGCTTCCAACCAGCAAGTTGCGGCTCACCTCGCTCTGGGAGAAGAACGCGTGCTCCCTCACTGCTGCCACTAACGTGCCGTTGACTCCGTAGAAGGCTATCAAGACGTTGTTAACGTTACCCGAGTTAGATATTCCTAAGTTCTGCCCATTGATGCTGACGAGGCTACTTGTCTCAAACTGCGAGGTGGCGTTCCAGACTATAGCGGGCATTAGAGTTCCGTTAAACCTAGCCAATGTAACGTTGTACTTGCCTACTGCAGACACGTTAGTCCCGTTTATCTCAGTGTTAAAGTTGTAGAACTCGTACTTCCTAGGCATGTTCGTCGCCACCACTGATGTCCTGACGTGGGAGTGGACGCTGACCACCTTAATCTCGACTAGGTCTACAGTTACCGACCCCTTTACCGTGGAATTATAGGTAACTGGGACCGTAACGTTGAATATCGAGCTACCGTTGGCGTACTGCAGCACCACTGTCGCCGTGTCGTTTATGTAGGTGTAACCTTGGACAGTCCCTTGAGTTAGGAGTAGCCCTGCCCAGGCCACTTGAGTCCTACCGTCTGACTGCACTAGGACCCTAATGAGCTGCGGAGACGAGGTGACGGTCAAGAAAAGCCCGTCCTTCACTTGTACAGTATAGTCAAGCGTTGTTTCCTTCACGCTCCCTGAACTTAGCTGGTAGACCGTTACGTTATCCGTCATCTTTATTACGTTACCTTGATAGTCAGAAGCACTGAAGTTCTCAGAGGAGACCATGTAGATTGTGTAGTTCCCTGCCATTCCCATGTGGTTACCCATGATTGACCCTTGTATCGAAGACATTGAGAAGGATCTGTATACTGAGTCGTATCGGGAATAGTAAACTGTGTAAGATACTTGGTGGGAGAACCCCTGGGCCATTATTCCTAAGAGGGATATCCCAAATATGGCCAGGAGTAGTGCTGAGGAAACCTTTTTCACATCCATATGCGGAAAATGCCGTTTCAGTTATTTAAGGTTCTCTCTTGGAACTTTAGTTCCGCCTAAGATTTCCCCTATGAACCCTCCTTCCCGTATCCGCCTCCGCCCGGCGACTCTAGGATCACCTCGTCCCCAGGCTCCAGCGAAAGTGTGAACTTGCTCGGCATTTCCTTTTCCCTCCCATCCCTAGTTATTACCGCCTTCCCTGGCTTCCCTTCTCCCCCTCCCTCCAGACCCCACGGCCCCTTAATGAACCTATCTGCGATTAAGGACATAGTTGTCCTCCCGAGAACCTTAAAGCTCCTCACTATCCCTTCACCTCCCTTGAACTTTCCCCTCCCACCGCTCCCCTCCCTTATCCTGTAGGAAGTGAAGAGCAGTGGGTAGTACCTCTCTGCCACCTCTATCGGCGTGTTAAGCGTGTTGGTCATGTTGTTCTGGACTGCAGATACCCCGTCCTTGAAGGGCCTCGCACCGCTCCCCCCTCCTATGGTCTCGTAGTAAGACCAGTACTTCCCTTTGTAGATCCCACCGAGCATTACGTTCATCATAGTCCCAGAGCCTGCAGCCGGTACCTTCCCGGGTAACGCCTTGGACAGGGCTAGGAAAGTGACGTCGGCTACCCTCTGGGAGGTCTCAACGTTTCCACCCCCAACCGCCGCGGGTTTCCTCGGGTTTAGTAGGCTCCCCTCCTCGGCTATCACTTTGATTAAAGAGTAGAAGCCGTCGTTCGTGGGCACCTCCCCGACCATTGACCTTATTGCAAACGAGACTGCAGAGTACGTGACGCCCAAAACAGCGTTCAAGGGGCCTTCCACCTGTTTGTCGGTACCGACGAAGTCCGCAACGATCCCCTCCTCCCTTACCTCTAGGGAAAGCCTTATCTTGATGAACCCGTCACCCCACTCCAACACGTCCTCTGCCTCGTACCTCCCCTTCCTCCATTCCCTTACCCTGGACAGCGTGAGCTCTCTCCCGTACCTTATTGAGACTTCCCAAGCCTCTCTTACGTCCTTCCTCTTGGAGAAGAGCTCCCTAACCCTTGAAATCCCCACCCTGTTTGAGGCTATCTGGGCATTTAGGTCGCCTATCGAGAAGTCCGGCACCTTGAAGTTCTCCCTCACGAAGGAGATGACCTCCTTGTTTACCTCCCCCTTTTTCACCAGCTTCGTCAGCGGTATTACTACCCCCTCCTCGTATATGGTCTTCGCAAGGGGGTTTAGGCTTCCCGGCATCGGCCCCCCTACGTCCACGTGGTGGGCCTTGTTAACTACGTAGCCCACTAGCCTACCTTGGTAGAAGACTGGGGCCAAGAGCCCGACGTCGTTCAAGTGAGTCCCAGAGATGTAGGGGTCGTTGAAGACCAACATGTCCCCTTCCTCCAGTTCAATACCCTCCCTCTCGATGAAGGAGAGGACGTTTTGTACCCCGACCTTGAAGGAACCTAAGTGGACGGGTATGTGCTCAGCTTGCGCGACTATTCTACCCTCCTCGTCGACTACGGCACAGCTGTGGTCCATCCTCTCCCTTATGTTTGGGGAAAAGGCTGACCTCTTCAGCGACACCCCCATCTCCTCAGCTATGTACACGGTCGCCCTGTGGACTATTTCCCAGCTCACTTCCAACACCTCAAAGTCCCCATCTTCTCCACTTTGGCCTTCCAGCCAGGCTTTAACACGGTGGTGGAGCTGTACTCCTCTATTATTGCTGGCCCCTCGACCTCAAAGCCAAATGGCAGGGTCTCCCTGACGTACACTGGGACCTCTTGCCAGGAGTCCAGAAATACCCTGCGGCTGCCCACAAGGGGCTTGAGCCCTGCGTGGGGGTCAGGGATTTTCGGCTTTTTCGTCTTCCTGACCGCGAAGACCCTGATCGTTACGACCTCTATCGGCTTGTCCAGTCTGAAACCGTACGTGGCCTCGTGCTTCCTCTCAAACTCCTCCCTTACCCTTTTTACATCGTTGATCTGTACCGTGAGCTCCCACCCTTGCCCCTCGTACCTCACGTCGGCGTACCTCAGGAAGCAGTCAACGTTACCCAACCTCTCCAAGAGCTCCTTCTCTAGCCCCTCAAAGTCCTTCTCTAAATCAGCTGGGAACGACTTCCTCGCCTCGAACCTCTCGTCGGCAAACAGCATGCCCATTGCGCTGAACAACCCGGGGTAAGGGGGTATAATAACCTGGTTTAACCCGATCTCCTCTGCTATTTCTAGGGCAAACTGGGGCCCTGCACCTCCAAAGGCAAATAGGGTCATCGTCGAGGGGTCTATTCCCCTCTCAACCGTGACCAACCTTATTGCCCTAGCCATCTCCAGGGTCGCTAGCCTCAAGGCGTTTAGGGCGACCTCCTCTGGGTCGCCTAGCTTACTTAGCCCTTTAATCGCCAAGTCCTTCCTCAAGGTCATCTGCCCCGAAAGGAGCTTCTCCCCTATCCTGCCCAGCACTAAGTTAGCGTCAGTCAAGGTAGGTTTGTCCCCTCCTCTGCCGTAGCTAATTGGCCCCGGGTCTGCACCAGCGCTTATTGGCCCTACCCTAAGGGCTCCTACCTCGTCCCTCCATATTATGGTCCCTCCCCCGGCTGAGACCTCAACTAGATCCACAAATGGGAACCTGACTGGGTAGCCAGAGCCCTTTACTACCCTTCCGTAGTGCGTCCTTCCCCCAACCTCGTACTCCGTGGTTACGTTTATCTCCCCGTTCACTATCGCCCCTGCCTTAGCTGTTGTACCCCCCATGTCGAAGCTTATAGCGTTCTCTATCCCGAGGGCTTTTGAGAAGAACTGCACTCCAACTAGCCCAGCTGCTGGCCCCGACTCAATTATCTGGATAGGTAACCTAGAGGCCTCCTTCGAGTCGATTAGTCCTCCGGAGCTGGCCATTACGTATAGCCTTGCGTTATAGCTAGACAGAGCCCCCTCAAGGGCCTCTAGGTACCTAGAGACTATTGGCATTAGGGCCGCGTTGACCACGGTAGTGGAAGTCCTCTCGTACTCCCTTGGCTCCTGTGCCACCTCGCTTGACGCGCTTACGAACTTGAAGTACTTCTTGGCTATTTCCTTTGCCCTTAGCTCGTTCTTGGGGTTAGCGTAGGAGTGGAGGAACGAGATCGCCAGGGAGACTGCCGCCTTTGATGCCCTCTTAGCTACTTCTTCAGCCTCTCCCTCGTTCAATGGGGTTAAGACCTCCCCCCTAGCGTTTACTCTCTCCTCGACCTCAAACCTCAGCTCCCTGGGGACTAGGGGTCTAGGTTTCTCGAAGTAGGGGTTGTAGAGCTCCGGCCTGTTTTGCCTCCCGATCTCTATTACGTCCCTGAACCCCTTTGTAGTCATTAGGGCCACTGGTGGCAACTCCAGGTTCTCCTGCCCCAGCAACGCGTTTGTCGCTATGGTAGTCGCGTGGACGACTTCGGAGAACTTCACGTTCATCGTCTTTATTCCCTGGAGCATACCCTCCTCCGGTGCCCTAGGGGTACTGGGGAGCTTGTACAGCCTTACGTTCCCATCGTCGTCTAAGTACACTAAGTCCGTGAAAGTCCCGCCTATGTCTACTGCAAGCCTCACAAGAAGTAAAGAAAAATTGAGCCCATTAAACTTATATAGTCCTCTTGAGGGGCTCCCTTACCCCCACTGAGGTCTCCTCCAACTGGATCCTCTTCGTCTCCTTTACAAACCAGAGCGACACCACAAAGGCGATTAGGCTGGTGGTAGCGAAGACCTCTAAAGAAGTAGAGAAGCCCAGCTCCTTGGTCATCTGTGGGAAGTAGTAGACGCCAAGGACCGCCCCTATCCTGCTCACCGCCGTGGCGAACCCCTGCCCAGTTGACCTCACTGAAGTGGGGAATAGCTCTGTTGGGTAGAAGAGGGTCACAGCTCCAGCCCACTGCTCTAGCGCCACGAAGGACATGAAGTACGGTACCAGCACGCCCCCGCTCACCTTGAGGAAAGCCCCCAAGTACAGTAAGAACGTCATGGCGCCCAGACCTACTAGGAGTACCCCCCTCCTTCCCAGTACGCGGTCTATTACGCTCACAGCTACCAAGTAACCCACTAGGGAGGCTAGGGATATCATGATCGTACCGTATATCACCTTGTAGGCAGAGGGGAAAGCGAACTCCTCCAGTATGTAGGGGTAGTAGAGCCCTATCCCGTAGGCAGCTACGTCAAATAGGAACCACACCGCTGAAGTGACTAGTGTCACTATTAGCAACGACCCCCTAAAGATGTCGAGGAAGCCCTTAGCCCCCTTCACCTCCATCTCCCTTGGTACCTCGCTGTTTAACTTCCCAGCGTACACTAACCACCTAGGGGACTCTATGAGCTTCATCCTGCTTATCACTATAGGGACTGAGATGACTGCCCCCAGTAGGAACACGTACCTCCAGAAGTAGGCCCCAGTAGGTAGGAATATCAAGTTTGCCACGTTTGCCAACAGCGCCCCTACCCAGTACATCGCCACCGCCCCGACCAAGTACTTCCCCCTACTCGCCGACGGAGATACCTCAGATAGCAGTGTACTGCTTATTGGGTAGTCCCCTCCTATGCCCACCCCAAGGAGTAGTCTAAAGGTGAACAGCTCGGCAAAGTTCTGCGAAAGGGCGGAAGCTAAGGCGAATACTAAGAAGAAAAAGAGGTCTACGCCCATTAACTTTTTCCTCCCCAGCCTGTCTGACAGCCTGCCCAAGACTAGAGAGCCTACTATCATTCCAATGAGAGACGATGAGACAACTAGGCCTAGCTCCTGGGAACTCAGCGACATCTCCCTCTGAATAAAGGGCTCAGCAAAGGAGATTACTGACAGATCGTAGCCGTCCAATAGGAACCCAGATGAGGACACCAGGAACGCTCTTGCCTTGTCCTTAGACGGTATGGTATCGAAATAACCCATGGGTTTATTTTTACTTAAACTGTTTAAAAGTATTCATTACTATCACTATAGTTCACTTCTTGACCCCTATCAACACTAGGGCAGCCCCCACCACAAACAGTAGCACTAGTAGGACAAAGTCTGCCCCAAAGCTAACGCCCTCCACTATTACCGTGTACTTCAAGGTCACTGGGTGGGTGGTGTTGTTTACCGCGGTAATGCTACCGTTGAACCCCTGTACTATAAGGTTGTCGCTCTCTTTTATCACTGTGAGGTTGTGGAAGCTAAAGTTGACCTGTGCAGGGTCGTGGAAGAGTACCACTGAGGGTTGGTCTACCTTGAAGTTGAAGGTCTCGTTAGGGCTTAGGACGTCTGTTATTGTCTTCGCGTTTGTGTAAAAGAAGAGTATTGCCAAGACTGAAATTACCATTAGGGCAAAGCCCGCTATCACGTAACTCCTTTTCATCCTCCCCTTTCTCTTTGAATTTTACATTATAAAAGTTGTTCACTCGTCAACGCCCGGAACCCTGAAGTTTACCCTTATTGCGTTTAATGCCCCCCACATAGCTGCGGCGTTCTCTGAAACTACCGGCATCTTGAGGTCTTCCCTCAGGAGCCTGACGACCTCGTAAGTGGAGAGGGCAGTGCAGGCTATGTACACCGCGTCCGCCTTGACTACGTCGCGGAGGTTCCTCTTTACTAGCCTATAGATGGTGAAGACGGGGGTGTTGGATATGTCGACCCCCTTCACCTTTCCCAGCCCGTCGTAACCGACCACCTCGAAGCCGTTCTCCCTTATCCACGACACCTCCTCCAAGGTCCTCTCCTTTACGTAAGGGGTACCGACCCACACCTTCCTTGCCCCCAACTTCCTCAGCATCTTGATCACCTCCTCCTCTGGGATCACGACGTTGTCTATCACCTTCTTTATGACGTTGGCGTGCTTGTGAGAACCGTAAGTCCTCCCGTAGATCACCACGTCTGAGACCTCCTCCAAGAGCGAGTAGGCCTCCCTGAGCTCTCCCTCGAACTCCTGAACGTCAGTCGGCTCGCACCCCCTAGTGGGCCTCATCCTAGTGACGTGAATCGTGACCCCCTCTGGGGCCATCTTCCACAAGTCATACTCCATGGCAGCGTTGTTGGCGGGCAAAATTACGCCTATCCTTCCCCTTCCTCCTGGCATGGGGAAAGGTTAAATTGCGAGAGATTAAATGTTAGCTGTGGACTTAAGGAAGAGGATCGCCAAGGAGGTCAACGGCTTTTTCCAGTACCGTAGGTCGGGTGACGACGAGATACTGGAAGACGCCCTCTCCGAACTGGAGTACGAGAAAGGGAAGGTAAGGCTGAGGGACCAAGTGATCAAGGTCGAGAGGAAGAGGGACGCGCTTGGCGTCTTTCTGGCCAACATACCCTACGCCGTCCTAGGGGAGGGGGAGCTCCACTGGGACTTGCCGGAAAAGGTGGTGAAGGTCCAGTCTGACGCAATGAAGTTATTGGAGGTCGGGGGACTAAACGAGGTAGCCACCCTAGAGACCTACCTCGTCATGGAGATGTCCCTTAGGTCCTTGTACTCCGAGTGGCTTGGAGGGGAGGCGGTAATAAAGTACAAGGGGAAGGCAGTGAGGGTGAAAAACTTGGATTACCGGAAGTTAAAGCTCTACATCCTGAGGAAGGGGTGGAGTAAGTACAGAGTTAAGGTGAACAACGAGGTTTTCCCCTACTCTCAGGGGTCTCTGCTCTCATGGGCTGAGAGGCTCATGGACAAGAGGACAAGCTTCGCCTTTAGGCTTTCAATAAACGTGAGGAACTTGTTGGCCCATGGAGAAGTCGAGTGGAGGTTATTCCCAACGGTCGAGTCTGTGAAGTCGGCCTCCCACGCCTCTTGGCTGCTCTTCCAGAGGCTCAGGGAAGGCTAGGACAAGAAGTGTACCTCCCCGTTTACCTCGACCTTTTTCACTGGGGTCCCGTAAAGTTCGCTGAGCGTCCCCGCGTCAATGTCCCTAGGATTCCCCTGGAAAACGACGCTCCCCTCCTTCAAGAGCACAGCCCACGACGCCACCCTCAAGAAGTTTAAGTCGTGAGTGGCGATAAGGAAGGTCTTCTTGACCTCCTTTAGTACTTTCAGCACTTTGGCGGAGTTCCTCAAGTCCAGACCGGAGGTAGGCTCGTCCATGATGACCAGATCCCCCTCAGTTAACGCCTTGGCTATGAGCGTTAACTTCTTTTCCCCGGTACTCAACGTAGAGAAGTCCCTGCTAAGGAAGTCCCTTATGCCCAAGTAATCCAAGTAGACGAGGTAGTCCTCCAGCCTTTTCTTGCCTCCAGAGAGCAGGACGTCAGAGACCGCCATCTGAACGCCGAAGAACTCAGCTGGGACGTAGGACTTGTTCTCATTTACCTCCACCTCCCCCTCTGAAGGCCTCACCATGCCTATTATTGCCCTCAAAAGGGTGGTCTTCCCTGAACCGTTGGGGCCCAAAATCACGTTTACCCCCTCCTTTAGCTCCAGCGTTACGCCCTTAAGCACTAGCCTGTTTGGAAACCTAACCTTGAGCCCCTTGATTAGCAACTCCCCTCACCAGGACGTAGACTATGACTGGAGAGGCTAAGAGGGCAGTGACAGCCGTAATTGGTATCTTAAAGCCAAGTGCCCCATCGGCAATTACGTTGCTCAAGAGCAGGGTCGAAGCTCCCACTAGGGCAGAGTAGGGCACTAGGGACGTCGCGCTCCCCCCAAAGAACTTCCTAACCACATGTGGGACAATTATGCCGACAAAGCCAACTATGCCGACTTGGGAGACCACGAAGGCGGTGACCAAGCTTACGACTGCTATCCAAAAGAGCCTAAACCTGGAGGGGTTAATGCCTTGGGCGTAGCTCATCTCGTCGCTTATTGAGACTAAGTCAACCTTCCTCGCCTCCGTCACTGCAAAGAAGAGCAACACCGCCAATAGCGCGGCCAACGCTACCACGTAGTTCCAGCCTATCACCTGCACGTCCCCTAGGAGCCAGAAGACGAGGGGAGGGACTTGGGGGTAGCGCAACTCTATCAGGGTGAGCACTATGGTTATGAGGGAGGAGAAGACGTATGAAACCACTACTCCACCTACAACTATGCCGTAAATCCCGGCCTTCCTGCCTACGAGCACGGTAAACAGGGTCGAGATCAAGGAGAACACAAAGGCAACCAACGGTGAGAAGTAAATTACCCAACTAAATGGGAGGCCAAAGGCAAGGAGGAAATAAGCCAGGACGGCCCCAAAGGCCCCTCCTGATGCAGTGCCGGTGATGTAGGGGTCTACGATGGGGTTCCTGAGGAGGAGCTGTAAGATAGCCCCGGAGACAGCTAGGGAAGCGCCTATTAGCGCTGTCGACAAGACTGTTGGAAGCCTTATCTCGAGGAGGATCTCCCTATAGACCCCGTGCGGGTGGAGGACCTCGCCTAAAGGTATGTGGACTGAGCCATATAGAGTGGCGAGGAGGAAGGAGAGCCCCAGCAAGGCGAGGAAAAAAGGAGTCGCCTTCCTCATTTAAAACACCGGCAGTGTGATGTCCATCTCTCCCTTTACCCACTGTGTACTAACGTATTGAGGTGCTTGTCCTTGTATTATCTCATCCATCATCTTAACAGCGTAAACAGCCAAGGGCCCTGGCTCGTTGAGGAGCGAGGCAGGTAGGTTATCAGAGATAACGTATATCCTCCCTTCCTTGTAGGCGGTCACGTTCTGTATTCCGGGAATGTGGGAGATCAGGTACTCCGTGTAGCTCAAGTTATAGACCTCCTGCACTACTATGACCTGCGGGTTTGCAAGTAATAGCTGGGAGGGGTCTAAGAGCGGGTAACCAGATTGGCCCGCAAAGACGTTAACCCCTCCGGCCAAGGAAATCACGTTGCTGATAAACGTGTTCCCTCCGACTGTGTAGAAGTCCTCGTTTGGACATATCCAAAGCAAGTAGGCAACGGTCGTGTTCCCGGAGACTGTGAAGTTCTCTATCTTCTGGTTCATCCAAGATATGAGCTCCTGTGCTTGTTGGGAGGCGTTGAACTCGTCCCCAAGGTAAGATATGGATCCCTCTATCTGGTAGAAGTTGGAGGCGAAGTCGTCGTTTGTGGTAACAACGTTAAGCCCAGCCTCCTCCATCTTCTGCACGTAACTCCCAAGTAGCCCTTCCTCCCCCACCACAACTGTGGGATGGAGCAGGACTAACCCGGACACATTGACTGGGTAGATCTGGGAGAAGACCGTGACGTTGTTGGGCAGGTAAGAAGTGTAGTTGAGCTCCTCAAGTAAGGAATAGGAATAGTAGTCCAACCCCACTATGTCCTTCCCCAAACCCAAGGAGACCAATACCTGCGTATCGCTCGGCGCAAGCGAGACTACTCTAAGGGAGAAATTACTTGGGTTTGAGTGCACCTTATTGAAGTCGTATACTCCAATTACCGTGAACGCCACGATGACGACTACAGCTAGAGCAATTACTTTGTAGCTCATGAGTTTTTGGATAGCCTATCCAAATTAAAAAATTAACTTATCACTCCGAAAACTCATAGCTGTAAGCTATCATCACGTCTGCCTCAGGGTCGAACTTCCTCAACTTGTCTATGTAGAGTTTCGTCTCCTCAAAGTCCCTGGCTATACTCACGAATATACCCGCCTTATCGTCGCTTATCTCCCTAAACATAATTGGCGAGAGAACTTTCCTAGCTATCTCTACGCTCTTTGTGAATACGCCAAACATTACTATCCCCGCCTTTGCGACGTCTACTATTGGGACGAGCCTAATGAACCCCTTGTTCTGCAGGTACCTCAAGTGCCTCCTGACCGTCTTTGAGGACACCTTTAGCTTCTCCGCTAATTCAACGCTGTCAATGGTGGGGTTCTCCTTGAGCATAGAGACGAGCTTAACGTCAAAGGTGGAGGGCCTATAGGGGGTCTGGGTTGGTATGTAGACCATCCCTGGCTCTCCGAGAGTCTCCCTCATCTTCGAAATGGTCTCCTCCAGCTGATGGGGAGAATTGCCCTCTATCTCGTAGACTGTGAGCTTCTCAATGCAAGTGATCTTAGAGACGAACTCCCCGTGCCAGGGATTAACGTTACTGAAGGAGACGTAACCGTGGTACTTGCCGTAGAAGTTGGGGTTTACGTATAGGGAGACCTTCTTTATGACCCCTTCAGTGATAAGCCTGTCTATTCTGTAGTTTACCGCTGGAGGGGACAAGTTGAGCTCCTTTGCTATCCTCCTCTGGGAAACGCTGTAGTCCCTTAATAGCATTAGTAAAATCTTCCTGTTTATTTCGTCCATAATTCACGTTATCTGTAGTCTTAGATATATAGATTTTCCCAGACTCTCTTAACAGTTTTCCTCAATTTTTCTCGATATTCCTACGTAATTTTCAGGGGGTTATACCTTATTAAGCGTAGAAGAGAAGGACTACTCTATGGCTAGGAGGTACTGTCCCGTATGCAAGAAGGTAGTAGAGGAGAAGCTCATCAAGGAAGGGAAGAAGGTGACCAAGGTCTGCCCAGAGTGCGGGTACGTCTTCATCTCCTACGAGATAGGTAAGGGGGTAATCGAATCGGGAGGAGGGAACAAGTTCGAAGAAAGAACTGTTCTTAAATAAAAGATTTATTTATTCACGTACCCTTTTCTTCTCTTATGCAAACCCTCACTGAGAAGATCCTATCTAGGGCTGCAGGGAGGAACGTTTCGCCAGGGGACGTAGCGGAGATCAAGGTAGACATAGTGGGGTTCCACGACCTAACCGGTTACCACGTGATAGAGGTAATGGAGAAGGCGGGGCTCGAGAAGGTGTTCGACAAGTCAAAGCTGGTAATAGCCTTCGACCACTTAGCCCCACCTCCAGACCAGAGGAGCGCCGAGATCCAAGGTTACATTAGGAAGTTCGTGAAGAAGATGGGGTTACCCAACTTCCACGACATAAACTTCGGCATACTCCACGAGGTCTTGATAGAGAACTACGCGAACCCCGGGCAAGTAATAGTGGCTGCAGACAGCCACACAACTACCTCCGGCGCGGTTGGGGCCTTTGCCCAAGGCATGGGGGCGAGCGACATAGCTGCGGCGGTGATAACTGGGAAGACTTGGCTGATGGTGCCCGAGCCCTTTAAGGTAAACCTGAAGGGAGAGCCGGCTAAGTGGATCAACGGGAAGGACGTGGCCCTAAAGATACTGGGCGAGTTCAAGGCCGACTACTTCAACGGCATGTCGATAGAGGTGGAGGTGGAGAAGCCTAGGGCGTTCCCAATGGACTACAGGGCTACAGTGTCAAACATGGGCATAGAGATGAACGCGGACGCCCTAATGTTTGTCCCAGACGAGGAGACGGTGAACTACATAAAGACCATGAGGGGTTACGAACCCCCAATAATTAAACCAGACCAGGGGGCAAAGTACGTGGACAGCTACACTATTGAGTTAGACAAGATGGAGCCGCTAGTTGCTGCTCCCCACAGCGTTGACAACGTTAGGACTGCGAGGGAGGCTGAGGGAATTGAAGTAGACCAAGTGTACATAGGCTCTTGCACTAACGGCAGACTGAGCGACTTTGAGGTAGCGGCAAAGATATTGAAGGGTAAGACCGTGAAGACCAGGTGCATAGCCATCCCAGCCTCTTACAAGATGTTCAAGCAGGCCATGGAGCTAGGCTACATTGAGACCTTGGTCAACGCAGGTTGCGTAGTCACCTACGGCACTTGTGGCCCCTGCCTAGGAGGCCACTTCGGCGTAGCTGGGCCTGGGGAGACAATAGTCTCCACTAGCTCGAGGAACTTCAAGGGGAGGATGGGTAGCGTGGACTCAAAGGTATACCTATCTGGGCCCGCAGTAGCTGCGGCTACCGCAGCTACCGGGAAAATAACCGACCCGAGGGATCTAGAATGATCGTGGAAGGCCCTGTCATGAAGTTCGGGGACAAGATAGACACAGACATCATCATCCCAGCTCGCCACCTAAAGTACACAGACCCGCAGTACCTCGCCCAACACGCTATGGAGCCAATAGACCCAGAGTTCTACAAGAAGGCTTCAAAGGGCGTAATCCTAGTAGCTGGAAAGGTTTTCGGGATGGGCTCCTCCAGGGAACAAGCAGCAATAGCCCTCAAGGCGGCAGGAGTGAAGGCTATAGTAGCTGAGAGCTTCGCCAGGATATTCTACAGGAACTGCATAAACAACGGCCTCCCAGTAGTGGTGTTGCCAAACGCAAAGGAGCTAATAAAAGAAGGGGACTACGTAAAGGTAAACGTAGAGACCGGGGAGGTAGAGGTTAACGGAAAGGTGTATAAGGGCAAGGGAATAACTGGCATGGCCCTCGAGATACTGAAGAAAGGAGGGATAATGAACTACATTAAGAGCCTATAAGCCTCCCTCTTGTTTTTCCTTGCTCTTCTTTATCTTCTCCTTCACTTTCTCCGGTAAAGCGTAGTCCTCAACCCTCTCGTTCAGCCTGCCGAGGAGGACTATCCCCTTCCCCGGGACTATGTCTATCTCCCAAACGTACTTGTCGTGATTCGTCTGCCTCATCTTCTCGATAACGATAAACCTCCTCAGCCTCCCGTCCCTCAAGGACCTCCTGAACCTCACTATTCCGTCAGCTACGTGTTCCACGCCAAAGCCAAAGGCCTCGGAAGTCGTTATCGCGTACTGGGAAGTGGCCAAGATAGTGAACCTCCACTTATAGAGAACCCTCTTCAAGTAGTAACTTATCTTCCTGGCCATTGCGGGCTTGTCCAAGAAGAGGGCGCTCAGGGAGTCTATCACCAGCCTAGCTGGCCTAGATGACCTCAGCTTCTGTTTTGCCTCTATTACCTTGTTCACTAACTCCTCTGGAGTGAGCTCGACAAGCGACCAAGGGTCTTCCCTGTCCTTCATTAGAGCGTCAATTATGATGAGCCTCTTTTCCAAGTACTCCTCAAAGTTCCAGTTGAACTGCTTAGCTTGGGCGATTATTGAGTCCCTGCTCTCCTCGGTAGTGACGTATATGCACGGGTCGCCCTCCTTTAGCCCCTCGTTTATGAAGCTCTCAGCGAATATGGTCTTCCCGGTGCCGGGCTCTCCAGTTAGGGCGACGAAAAACCCTTGGGGGATGCCCCCCTCTATGAGCTTGTCGAACTCTGGTATACCAGTTGAGAGCCTCTGCATTAAGATTAAAGTCTTCCTCTACTTAAATAAAACTAGATGAAGAACAGCGGATCAGCTGAGGGATGAGGATGTACTGGGTTATAAAGAACGAGATAGGCGGATCCCATATACCCTATACGCTCGACGAGCTCAAGGAGTGGAAGTCCCAGGGGGTGAAAAGGGTACTAGTCCTCCCAGAGGAGTGGGAAATCGAGGAGGTCTGGGGGAGTGCAGAGTACTACTTCTCCCTCCTCAGGGAGATGGGCTTTGACTACTTACACGTCCCAGTGCCAGACAACTACCCGCCCACTGAGGAACAAATGGAGGAGATATACAGGTGGTTAAACAGGGGTAAGGGGAACCTAGTCCACTGCGTTGGAGGTATAGGCAGGACTGGGACAGTCATCTCCGCCTACCTAATCCTAAAGCTGGGGCTCGACGCTCAAGAGGCTGTAGAGGAGGTCAGACGCTACCGCCCAAACGCCGTCCAGTCCCTACAGCAGTTCCAGTTCCTCCTTAGGCTGAGTGAGAGGAAGTGGACTACCTTGTGAACTTTTTAAGGCTAATACAGTTGTTGATCGCAAAGAACGTTGTCTTAGAGCACTTCGGGCTGGAGAACGCCAGGTCCATTTGCGGTGTGGACGTGGCCTACAAGGGCGAAGAGGGCTTCGCAGTCGCGGTGAGGTTTGACGGTAAGAACTACGAGCACAGGTCAGTTAAGGGCAAGGTGGATTTCCCCTACATACCGGGCTACCTCTTCATGAGGGAGGCCCCCATAATGTTGAAGGCACTGGAGGGGCTTACTTGTGACCTAATACTGGTAGATGGTCATGGGTTGGCCCACCCGAGGAAGAGCGGGATAGCCACTGTCATAGGGGTCCTCCTTGACGCCCACACAATTGGGGTCGCAAAGTCCAAGCTCGTGGGGGAGATTGTGGAGGAGGGCGGAGTGAATTACGTAGTTGTCAACGGCGAAAAGGTCGGCGTTAAGGTGGGTAAGTACTACTACAGCCCGGGGAACAGGACGGACCTACAGGACGTAATTGAACTCTCCAGCAAAGGGTACCCGGAGGTACTGAGGGTAGCAGACAGACTGTCGAAGGAATTAAAGAGATAAAAACACGAGTTCGTATTACTAATCTATGGAAGTAAAAGTACCCCAAATCCCTGAGGAGAAGGAGGTAACGCTAGACCCAAGGAGGACTGCGCTCCTAATAGTCGACATGCAGAACGACTTCGTCAGGAAGGAAGGGAAGCTCTACGTCCCAGACGCGGAAAAGACGATATCGCCGATAAAGGAGCTGTTAAGGAAAGCCAGGGACGCCTCTGCCCTAGTTGTATACACCCAGGATTGGCACATGAAGGACGACCCTGAGTTCAAGATCTGGGGGGAGCACGCCCTGGCTGGGACTTGGGGAGCGGAGATAGTAGACGAACTTAAGCCGGAGAAGGACGACTTCCTAGTCAAGAAGTACCGTTACGACGCATTCTTTGAGACCCCCTTGGACTACATACTTAGGGTGAAGAACGTGCAGAACGTGGTCGTAGTGGGCACAGTGGCGAACATATGCGTCCTCCACACCGCAGGCAGCGCA
>JBBINF010000015.1:0-17606 GCA_037444045.1 Sulfolobales archaeon
CATGGCGTATGCAGCCAAGACTTTAAAAGACATGCTCAACGACGAGGCCCTAGAGCACCTATCTAGCTACCTATCGACGTTCCTTGAGGCGTACCCCAAGGCTGTAAAATTCTTGGAAGTGGCGCTCAGCGACGTTCCCATGAAACTGGTGAGGGCCATATCTTCAGAGGAGGTTAAGAAAGGTGTGGAGTCGCCTCCTATGGTCTCGCTTGGCGGCCTAGTGAGGATGATGAGCGACCCAGAAGTACAGAAAGGGCTGGGGGTTCTATTCGTCCTAGTAAAGGCCATAGGCAAGGAGTTTAGCTAAATCTCAAACTCATTTTTTCTAGATACTTCTTTCGTAAATTTTTGAGAGGAATAGAAATATACACATATATTAGGCTCTTACAATTCTTACTTATGTACATTTTCGAAATATTTCCCGTGGGGTCCATTAATACCTCCAACGAGGTCTCTAAGTTAAAGTCCCGGCAGAGGCCTCCTATCTCGCTCCCCTTTCCGCTCAAAGGAGTCAAAAGCGGACTCACCCTTAAAGCCTTTAAACTCTCCACGGAGGTCTGGGGATCGTGAAGGGCAAGAGGTACTTGGTCATTGGGTTTATCGTCATGTGCTTTAACTCCCTCTACCAGTACTCGTGGAACGCCCTAGAACCTCTTCTTAAGTCTGGGTTCGACGTTAGTCTAGTCCAGATTTCGCTAGGTTTCTCGCTTTTCAGCCTCTTCTCCTCGGGCTTTCAGCCCTTGGGTGGTCACTTTGCCGACAAAGAGGGCCCAAGGAGGGTTGGGTTGATCTCGAGCGTACTGTCGGCTTTAGGCTTCTTAGGCACTTACGCGTCTCCAAACATTTACGCTTTCTACGCCTTTTGGTCCATTGGGAGCATAGGCGAGGGGATACTTTACGGGATAGCTGCAAACCTGGCCATGAAGTGGTTTAAGGATAGGATGGGGTTCGCCACCGGTATAGTCTCTATGGGCTTCGGCCTGGGATCTGCCATCGCAAACCCATTCATATCCATGGCCGACGACTACCGCACCGTGGCCTTGACCATTGGTCTAACCGAAATAGTAGTACTTCCAATACTTCTCCTTAACGTGGACTATCCCGCTTCCACAACCGGGAGGCCCCCGGGCAGGTAATCCTTACAGCCAAGTTCTGGTTGATCTACGTATCGTTTGTGGGGGCCGTAGTGCCCCTAACTGTCATATCCTCCCAGTTGCCCACCTTGGGGAAGGCGTTGCCCAAGGAAACGCTAGTGGCCCTAATCTCAATTTTCCCGCTCTTGAGCGGAGGCCTTAGGCCGTTCTTCGGCTACTTTGCGGATAGGGTTGGGATTGTCAGATCTACAATAATCTTGAACTCCCTTTTAACGTTGGGGGCCTTGTTGCTCTTCTTCAATCAAGTGGTAGCGTCGACGATCCTAGTGGGCCTTGCAGGGGGGTCTATGATCACCTTGTACTTTAACGTCTCCGGGGAAATATTTGGCACTAGGTTCTCCACGGTTAACAGCGGTATACTTTATACGGGAAAGGCGTTAGGTGGGATACTGGGAAGTACAGCGTTTGCGTTCCTTTACGTAATAAGCCCAAACTCAGCCTACCTCTATGACGTCTCCTGCGGACTCTTGGGAGTACTTGGGCTATTGGCAGTCGCACTAATGAAGAGGGTTAAGGGTTAGGGCCTCGCCCATTGCTGGGCCCTTGCAAATACCTAACTAGGCTTTTCATTGAAATGTGTTCTACGTTACTATTTCGTTGATCTGACTGTGGCAGCCCCGATTTGCAATAACGCGTTGAGCGGGAAAAGGAACTGCCGTTGACCGGTAAACTACGAAATTCCACAATTATTACCCAAAATGTCTATTTTTTAAAAACGCTTATATGTTCGCCAACGAAACAATAATTTATGAGGAAGGAAAACGTAGTATTAGCAGTTGTAGTTCTGGGAGTAATGATGGGGGCCATTGACTCTACTATAGTCATCCTTGCACTGCCCACGATCGTTCAAGACCTCCACTCAGACCTTTTCACCATGATATGGGTCATCCTGATCTACTTGCTTGAGGTAGCAGTGCTTACGACGCAGCTGGGAAGGATAGGGGACTCCTTTGGTAGAGGAAAGATCTACAACGTTGGATTCATAATCTTCACTATAGGATCGGCCCTCTGTGGTGCCTCTCCCTCGGCCTATTTCCTCATAGGCTCCCGGGGGATACAGGCTATCGGGGCGTCCATGATGCAGGCAAACAGTGGGGCCATAGTCTCGGATTACTTCCCCCCGAATAGGAGGGGTAGGGCATTTGGCTTTACTTCCATTGGCTGGAACGTTGGGGCAATGCTTGGCATAGTGCTTGGAGGCGTCATTACCACCTTCATTGGTTGGAGGTACATCTTTTACATTAACGTGCCCATTGGCATAGTGGCAGCACTAATAGGCTTTAGGGTAGTAAAGGACGTTAACAAGGTAAAGAGCAAAGTGGACTACGTGGGGATGACCCTATTTGGTCTATCCTTGGCTCTGATAACTTATGGAGCCGCTGACATAGCTGGAGAGGGATTAGCGTTCAAGAACGAGGTCTTCCTAGCCCTCGGCTTAATCCTCCTAGTCCCCTTTGTGTTAGCCGAAAAGAGGGCAGAGTCTCCCTTAATAGACCTTAAAGTGTTTAGGAACAGAGTCCTTACAGCGTCTTTGTTGGCATCTTTCTTCCAGAGTAGTGGGTACTTGGCCACGGCGTTTCTGCTAATAATGTACTTGCAGGGGATTAGGGGGCTCTCCCCATTTAACGCCTCACTGCTCCTGGTCCCAGGATACGTCATAGCTGGCTCGATTGGTCCATTCGCTGGACGCCTTTCCGATAAGATTGGCGCTATGATACCCGCAACTTTGGGCATATTACTGATGGCTTCCGTTTCAGCGTTCTATGCCTTTAACTTGTCCCTCAACATCCCCTTGTACTATATAGTAATCGCATCGGTCATTGGGGGCGTGGGCTCTTCCCTGTTCTACCCAGCCAACAACAGCGCCGTTATGGCAAACGCCCCAAAGAACTTGTACGGCGCCATCTCGGGTATGTTGAGGACTCTGGGGAACACCGGAATCCTTGTTAGTTACGTCCTGGCCATAACCGTTGCCTCCTTGGCAGTACCTAGGTACGTGGCCTTTGAGGTCTTCCTGGGGACGTCTAACTTGATAGGGGGAATAGGGGTGAAGTTCCTCGACGGCCTCCACGCCGCTTTCCTAGTCTCGATAGCTATACTTGCAGTTGCAGCCCTGTTCTCGGCGGTGAGGGGAAAGGAGACTAGGGCAGAGATAGCTAAGTAATTAACAGTTAAGAGTTAAACTATTAAACTATTAACTCAATCTACTTCTTATGGAGTACAAATGGGTTGCCCTAAGTAACACGACCGTTGGAGTCCTCATGGCTACAATCAACGGGACTATTACCATAATCTCCTTGCCCGCCATCTTCCGAGGGATTGACATAAACCCACTCACCTCGTTCCAGTACCTCCTGTGGATCCTCATGGGCTACAACGTAGTCACAGCCACGTTGCTGGTGTCCTTCGGGAGACTCTCCGATATCTACGGGAGGGTTAGGCTATATAACTTGGGCTTCTTGATCTTCACCATAGGCTCAATCCTGCTCTCCATAACGCCTAATACCGGAGACCTAGGGGCCCTAGAGCTCATTGTCTTTAGGATAGTCCAGGGGATAGGAGGGGCGTTCCTAATGGCAAACAGCGCCGCCATTTTGACGGACGCTTTCCCCTACAATGAGAGGGGAAAAGCCTTGGGTATTAACCAGATAGCTGGGCTGGCTGGTTCCCTCATAGGCCTTATCCTTGGAGGAATACTGGCCACAATAAACTGGAGGTACGTGTTTTTGGTGAGCGTACCGGTGGGCGTTTTTGGAACCGTTTGGAGTTACGCTAAGCTAAAGGAGACGAGAGTACCTAGCAGGAAAGAAAAGATAGACTGGCTAGGGAACATAACCTTTGGCACTGGGCTAATCCTGCTGCTGTTGGGGGTCACTTACGGCCTAATGCCCTACGGGGGATCCCAGACAGGTTGGGGGAACCCATGGGTAATTGCCTCCATGGTTAGCGGGACTGGCATGCTAGTCGCTTTCGTGTTCGTGGAGAGGAGGGTTCAGTACCCTATGTTCAACATGTCCTTGTTCAAGATAAGGATGTTCGCTGCAGGCAACTTGGCGAGCATGCTGAGGTCCTTTGCTTACGGTGGGCTGATGATAATGTTAGTGATATTCCTACAGGGGATTTGGCTACCCCTCCACGGGTTCAGCTACTCCGAGACCCCCTTCTGGTCTGGGATCTACATGTTGCCCTTAATGATAGGGTTTGTGGTCATGGGCCCCATCAGCGGTTGGCTCTCTGACAAATATGGCGCAAGGTTGCTCGCCACCCTTGGCATGGTAATAGTAGGGCTAGGTTTCATAGCCTTAACCACCCTCCCCTACGACTTCAGCTACCCTGAGTTTGCCCTAATAATCTTTATGATGGGAGTGGGAAACGGGATGTTTGCGTCTCCCAACACTGCGTCGATAATGAATAGCGTCCCAGCCAAGTACAGGGGAGTGGCCTCGGGGATGAGGTCTACGCTACAAAACGCTGGGCAAACGGCAAGCATAGCCTTGTTCTTCACCATAGTTATACTCTCGCTGACAAGCTCCCTCCCCCATGCTCTGGCTAACGCCCTTATCCAGGCTGGCGCCCCACAGTTAGCTCCCTTAGCTCAGAAGGTCCCGGTCACTGGCGCCCTTTTCGCAGCGTTCCTAGGTTACGACCCAGTTAAGTCCCTTCTCGCGTCTCTCCCACCAAGCGTGGTCTCGACTATACCTCAGAGCGCTCTGGAGGTCATGGAGCAGAGGACGTGGTTCCCCACTGCAATAGCCCCTGCGTTCATGGAAGCCTTGAGGAACGCGTTTTACGTATCAGCCGCAATGACTTTTGTGGCAGCCTTGGCCTCTCTACTTAGAGGAAAGGTTAAGATTGCAGACCTAGAAGAGAAGGTGAATGAAGATGCAGAGAAGCGAGGAGCTACAAGTATTTAGCACAATAGCGAAGATATACAGGGCGTTGCAAAGGGAGTTTAACAAGAGGCTTAACGCCCTTGGTATCTCCTACTTTGATTTCCTGATACTTAAGGCAGTTAGCGAGGGGCCACAGCCCATGGTAGCCCTATCCAAGAGGTACTACGTCACCAAGGCGGCCATTACTTCCGCTATAGACAGGCTTGAAGAGAAGGGACTTGTTAGGAGGAGGAGAGGCGAAAAAGACAGGAGGACCATTTTCGTGGAAATGACGGAGTCCGGGGAACAAGTATATAAAAGGAGCGTGGACCTCTTTCAAGACCTCGCCAGGGAGGTATTAAAGGGTGTGGACGGGATAGAAGATCTCAATAGGAGGCTTAGCTTGATCTTGGAGAGGCTTAACAGCTTAAGTTAAATAAACATGACTCCAGCCCCTCTTCAGCACCTAGCAGGAATTCTTGAAAACGTTTATTTAGCCTTAGATGTATTTTGGGCTTTGTGTATATTATAAACCAATATCTCGGTAGTAGTCGTAATAACCCTGAGGGCAGGTAACCTTGAACTACGGCGTTTTAAGCCTCTCTCTTCTGACGGCATTGCTATTGGCCCTAGTCATGATTAGGCTAAAGGTTAGCCCCGTAATTGCCTACTTGCTTGGAGGGTTCATAGCTTCTACCTTCCTTGGGTTCAGCTTTAACTCCCCAGACTTTAGCTTAATTAACTTCTTGGCCCTGAACTTGTTGGCGTTTGAAATAGGGGCTTCGTTTAACCTGTCGGCAACAAGGGGGCTCTTCCGTAGGGCATTGCTGATAGCCTTAACTGAAATGACGTTCATTTTGACCCTCTCCTACCTTTTCGGGATATACTTCCTCCACCTAGACCCCTTTCTCTCACTTTTCCTAGTCCTAGCCTCAATCGACACCAGTACCGCAATTCTCTACAAGTTGACCGAGAAAAAGTTGGAAGAGAAGACAAGGAACCTTTTGGTTGCGGTGGCCTCTATTGAGGACGTAGAGGTGTTCTTCCTTTATTCAGTGATCGTTGCCCTTAACGGCACGTTCAACTACTTTAAGGTGGCCATTACCGTAATTGAGGTAGCCTTAGCAGGGCTAATAGTTTACGTGTTTGCAAAGTACTTTATTTCCGGGCTATCAAAGGCTTTTGAGGGAATAGAGGAGGAGAGCATCTCCATCCTCCTTCCAGTCACCCTCGTCTTCGTCTTTGAGTACGTGTCTGAGGTCACCGGCGTGCCAGCTACCTTAACCATGATACTTGCGGGCTTGGCGTTCTCCACTGTCGGGGAATCTGGAAGAGCGATTAAGAAGACTTCCCCGGTCAACGAAGTGCTTAAGACGACTTCCCCGGTCAGGGAGTTTGCCCTAATTTTCTTCTTCCTTTCTGTGGGTAGTTACTTCAAGATTACCTCGGCTTTCCCTCTCCTTCTTGGAATATCCTTAGTAATATTGGCAGTTAAGTACTTCTCCTTCAGTATGGCGTCGTGGATAACCGGTGATAACTTCGTCCACGCCTTTAGGAACGGACTCTACATGCTACCCATAAGCGAGTTCGGTATAATAGTTTCGCTTGAAGGCCTCCAGCAGGGGCTAGACGTAACTCCCGTGTACTACATCTCAGTTACCGTTGTCTTGGTCTCCTCCATTTTGGCGTCCATAGTGGCTGCCAAAGTCAAGGAGATAACCCGTGCTTTAGATAAGATATTCTCAAGTTCTATTCTACTAAAGGAACTAAATAGCTTGATAATGACAGCAAACCACTCGGTGTTTGGCAACGCTGAACAAGTTACAAAAAACAGGGTATTTAGGGACTTCGCGCAGGCCACGCTCTACATCTTTTTGCCTTACGTAGTTTTCCCCACTATAGTGAAGGTAGAAGATCTTCTCGTATACCCATTGCCCCAAGGTAAGTTCTTACTCCAGGCAATTTACGCACTTGAGACAGCTATAGCTATCCTTTTCTCTTACCAGTTTAGTAGGATCGTGTCTAGAATGTTCAAAGTCTTACTTAACTTATCTGAACTGTCGATAATGAGACTTAGGGCTAAGAAATCCATAAAGAGAATAATATCGTTCTTCACGTCTAGTCTGATAGTCCTCCCCTATTACGTCACTGTCCTCATCTATGTAATATTGACCGCAGTACCTTTCTCTTACAAGGTTCCGGTCTTTGACGTTACTGTCTTTATTCTTACTTCATTCGTGATCTCAACGTTGACGCAGCCACTTACCTTTGGGGTCTATAACAGAGACAAGAAGCCAAACATAGTTAGGGATACCTTAAAGGCCATCAAGAGGCTTAAGAGGCGTAAGATCCCATTGATTGGTAGGAATGGTAAAAACGTCAGGAGAGAAATCACAGCACCCCAACAGACCTCTTAAGCGTATCTCCGCTTACTTTGCGTAAGCCTAAACTTCAGAGCTTCCCTTCTTGTTACTTTTGCCCTTTTTCTTAGCCTTTGCCTTCTTCGCCTTCCTCTCGGGTAGCTTAAAGGAGACTAGGTCATACCTGTACCCTATCAGCAGAACCACCACAATAGGGATAAGGAGTATGGCTATGGCTATCTCTGGGAAATAGCCTATGTAGAAGGGTGCAGGCGGAGCGGTCGTTGACGTTATAGTTGCCATCGAGTATCTTCATACCAGCAGATATTAAGCTTTATGAGGAGAGTAAGCGGAAGAGCTCCTTTTCGTAGACTGTAGCCTTTAGCTGGCCGTCGGACATAACAGCTATCACTATGGCCTCAGTTTCCCTGAACTTCCTAAGTACGTCCAATACCCTTACCTTGTCGTCTACTACTACTACGTCGTTCAACGGGACTTCGCAACACCTCAGCCTGCCGTAGTCCTCAGGGTCTACCTCTAGAAGGGTGCTAACGCTGAGGACTCCCACTGGTTTTCCGTTATCTACCACGATAATCCCCCTTAATCCCTTCTCGTTTATCTTGTCTATGGCCTCCCTCAAATAGGAGTCGCAGTCAACGGCTATCAGAGGGAGCTGGTTCAATACCTCTCTGAGCCTCGTATTCAACCTCGCCCTCTTCTCGGTTTTTGCCGAGCCGAAGTTCCCCCTCAGCTTAAACAGGATGGGGACTAGTAGGGCAGAGAACGAGATGGAGAGGGTGGAGTAGGAATACTCCTGGGGAGTTATAGCGTTGGCGTTAAGGGCAGCTATCAGCAAGGACACGTCAACCCCTCCCTTTACAGAAGTGCCGAGACCGTTTAGTATTGGGTCTACCCCTACTAGCCTGCCGGTGATAAGCCCGGAGGCGAACTTTGAGGAGACCACCACAGCCGCCAACAGTAGGCTTAAGAGCAGTAGTTGGGGCGTTAGCCTCACGAAGTAGAGCCCAATGCTCACGAAGAAGAGCGGCTCAAAGAAGCCGAAGGTAAACCCCCTCAGCTTTTCGAGGAGATCTGGCCTGTCCTTGAAGTAGTCCCTTAGTAGGAAGCCGAGAAAGAGGGCTGAGATCGCTGAGTTGAAATTTAAGTAGTCAGCCAAGAAGCCCACAATTAATATTATCGATATTACCGACGCGAACTCTACCTCTCTGACCTTTACGTAGCTCTCCATCTTCTCCAAGAACTTAGCTACTAACGGCCCTGTCGCGAATATGGCAATTATGAGACCAATTATCTCCAGCGTCGTAGAGATAAGACCTCCCTTGGACTCCAAGAAGATTGAGAAAATCACCACGGACAGAATTTCCACCAGCGTAGCTTGGTAGAAGAGTATGGAGCCTACCTTTTCCTTTCCTATGCCTAGGTCAATTAATAGCCTAGTGAGGGGACCAGCACTTGTCATTATGAGGGGCACTAGGACTATCAAGGGGCTCGGTAACCCCATCTCTAATACAACTAAGAGGACAACCACCAGCGGTATTATCACCTCGATTAGGGATGCTGGAACCACCTTCTTTGGTATGCCGTAATCTATACTTATCTCCTCTACACCTGCAAGGAACAAGAGGAGGACTATGCCCAGGGAGGATATGAAGGAAATTATTGGGTTAACCTTTATGAGACCAGTAACTCCTGGGCCCAATATTACCCCTAGGAAGATGGAACCCACAAAGGGAACCAATCGGAGCCTCGAGAAGGCCTCCTCCGTCACCTTAGCCAGAACCAGCATTATTCCAAGATAGAGTAAAGTAACTACTAGGATGTTCACACTCGAAATAACGAGTCCGGCTTATAAAATTAAACAATGGGGAACCGTATTCACGTCTTCTTATGCCTAGCTCGAGGGAAGACCGAGTTATTAAACCCCTGTGCTTAAGTTAGCCTATGCGTAAGGTGGCGGTGATAGGGGCAGGGAAAATAGGCACTGCGATAATAAGGGCAGTCCTCGAGGGGATTCCCTCAGTCAAGGTAATATCCACGGGAAGGGGTGAAGAAACACTACAAAGGGCGAGGAGCTTGGGCATAGAGGCCACAAAGGACAACGACTACGCAGTGAGGGAAAGCGACTTGATCATACTCAGCGTTAAACCGCAGCACTTCCCTGCAATTCTCTCTCAAGTTAGGTCCTGGGAGGGAAAGAAAGTGGTATCAGTGATGGCGGGCATAAGGATATCTACGCTGTCCTCGCTTATGAAGGGGGCAAAGGTCTTTAGGGCGATGCCAAACATCAACGCTATTGTCAAGAAGTCCGTTACCGCCATAGCTGAGGACAACGGAAGGGACGAGGATGTGGAGAACGTGTTTAGGGCGTTGGGCAGCGTGTACTGGGTACCGGAGGAGATGCTAGACGTGTGGACTGCCCTTATAGGAAGCGGCCCTGCGTTTATCTCAGAGATAATAGATGGCCTAGTTCTAGGGGCAGTGGAGTGCGGGATGCCAAGGGATCTGGCTTACAACGCTGTCCTTGACATGATATCGGGGACTGTCGAGAACTTAAGGCTTAACGGAGGCCACCCGGTAATTCTGAGGGACCAAGTGACTACCCCTTCTGGCACCACAATTAGGGGGCTAATGGCCATGGAGGAACAAGGAGTCAAGTCCGCGTTAATAAAGACAGTGGAGGCAGCCTACCTAAGGGCTAGGGAAATAGGTAACGAAATAGACAGAAAAATAAGGGGGTTAAGATAACAACTTCTTGGCCACTTGTGCGAGCCTCTTACCTTGAAACCTCGCTATCTTCCTCTCGTTATCGTCCAGTTCCTTCTTTGTGCCCAAGTGAGAGGCACCATATGGAGAACCACCAGTGGTGCTTGTGAAAAGCTCTTGTATGCCGTAGCCCAATGGCACTATTACCATGCCGAAGTGATAGGCGTAGGTGCTCATGGTCAATATAGTGCTCTCGTGCCCTCCGTGTACGGTAGAGGCCTCGGTAAAGAAAGTCACTGGCTTCCCGTAGAGCTCACCCTTCATCCAGAGCTCTGCTGTCGTGTCCAGGAAGGTCTTAAGTGCCCCTGCCATGTTCCCGTACCTAGTCGGGGAGCCGATGGCTATGCCATCAGCCCACCTCATGTCGTCGAGAGTGACCTCTGGTATATCGTCGTTAGGCTGTATGTGCATCTTCTTCACGTAGTCCTCTGGCAGGGTCTCCCTAACTCTCCTCAGTCTAGTCTCTGCCCCCTCCTCTTCTGCCCCTTTAGCTATCTCCCTTGCCAATTCCACTATTGAACCGTACCCGTAGAAAAGTACGAGTATTTTTACCATGTGCTTTACAACATATACCAAGTTAAAAAAGTAACTCAACTTGACTAACTAATCTATTATCTTGAAGAATCTCAACACGTTTTTCCTGTGTATAAGCTTCTCCACCTTCTTGTGCACTGTTACTACTCCCTCACTTCTCCCCGTTACCTTTCCTATTATCGCCGGTTCTCCGCCCACCTTCCTAAGCTCGTCCATCACTTGGTCTGCTATCTTCCTACTGCAGAAGATGAGGATAGCCCCGTTTGTCCCCGCAGTGGAATTGGGGATTATGAAGTTCTCAGTGGCGAACTCTGCTATCTCCTCGTCGAAGACCGGTATTTCTTCGAGGTCGACGTTGACCTTGGCCTTCTCAGCGAACTCCTTTACCACGAATATCCCTGGACCCGTGACGTCGGTGGTCATCTTTATGTGGTCGTCAGGAGAAAACGTCCTTCCGAACTCCGGTAAGTGGTTGTAAATCACCTTTGCAGGGCCTAGGTTCGGTAACATCATTAGGGAGATTACTTCGTTCTTGACCTTCTCCACCCTGCTCAAGCTAATTCCCCTCTTCTCCATCTCCTCAAGGACTTCAGGAACCGCTAAGGCCCACAAGTACAGATTAATTGGCGTCAGCTCCCCAATCCTCCTGGAAGTTATTATAACGTCCCCTTCCCTGACCTGGTCGTAATATGTAGGCAACTCGTGGTCCGACCTAGCGATGACTGTTGCCCCCATCATCAGTGCCCCCTTCCTGGGCTGAACCTCTTCCACTAGCTGTAGTCCGTATTTCCTAGCGTAGTTCTCAAAGTTCCTCCTCAGCTCCCCTCTGAGCTCCTCTGGCCCGTCGTATACTGGTATAAGCCTTATGTCCTCAAAGGCCCCCTTGGTGAACAAGTCGTTGAGCGAGTTAGACACAGCGACGTCAACCTGCATTTGCGAGCCCGGGTCTTCCAAAGGGTCAACGATCTGGATTGTGTCGTTGTTGGCCAAAGTGTAGGACTTTAGCTCTTTGCCTTCAAGCTTGAACATGTCCAGGATTGCTACCTCAGCCGTGGGTATCGTGGTGACTATTGAGTGCCCCTTGCCTACAGTGAGCCTCCTGTTAGTCTTTATAGACGTGTAGACCTTAAACAAGAAGTCTGCGAACTTCCGCGGAGAGGACGCGGTGTCTTGGTTCACCTGGATTAGGCTCACTGCCCTATCGGCGTCGAACTCGCCCCAGTCTATTAGCCTTTTGACCTCCTCCCTCTCCCTGGAGACAAAGATGTCGGCGTCCTCCCTGGGCAAGACGTTTATGTTGTTCTCTAGGAGCTTTTCCCTTATCATCTCGAGGGCTGGGTAAACTACGTCTATCAAGTCCACCTTAACTGCGCATCCAGTGGCCATTGAGAGGGGATTTAGCCCTAACCTCTTGTACCTTAATAAGTTCTCGTTGAATCGCTTGATGATTTCCTCCATAAGCTAAGATTGTTTTTAGTATTTTTAAAAGTTTTGTTATATGCGAATATCAAGATATAAACTAAATTGAGTTTATTGGTTCAAGTATTGAGAAGTTAGAGAAATAGTTTTAACGTGGCTAAGACTCTTCATAAGAGGGCCTGCAACGACATTAGGAAAACAACGTAGAATTAAAACGTAAAAAGTCTCTTGGCTAAGTTTAGATGTCCTCGTTTTACCCCTACATGAACTTGGGGAAAATCTTCCTTGCCTTCATTATCTCCACGTCCTCTTGAAAGGCCAAGTTCCTTGCCAAATAAAAGGCGTAACTCTTGTCTCCGAACTTCCACTCCACTAGTTCCATGGTTACCTTCCTAGTCTCCCTCTCGTCATAGATCCCAAGCAAGTGGAAGTACTCGTGTGAGACCACTACGTATAAGTACTCCCTTACGTTATTGGGAGGGATCTCGTTTAGCGGTATGGTGTTGACGTTTATTACGTTAGTCCCCTGCCTTACGAAGCCCAACACTGCAGGGTTAAAGGGCGTAAGCCTGAGCTGAGCTCCAGCAACTTTACCGTACCTTTTATACACGTCCTCTTGGACTTCCTTGAGTATAATGTCTGGGGATGCCGTGGTGGGCATAGATGTTAATATACGTCTCGTGGAATTTAAATTAACGTTAAAAGGTTTATATCGGTAGGACGCTCTAAGAGCAATAAAAATTGCAGACTAATTATCACCTTGGCTAAGGGACTAAGAGCAAAATAATTGATATCTTCATTATTAAATAACGCTAATATCTTATTGTATAAAAAATTTAAATATGACGTATCATGTCTCTATAACATGCGTGTAATCTTAAGTTGCATGGACTATAGGCTAACCGAGGAGATAATGAAGAGAATGGATCAAAACACAATTGTGCTAAGAAACGCAGGGGCTAACGTAAATGAGTTCAAGGACATCCTCAAGTCACTCAACCCCGATGAAGTGGTATACCTTCCGCATACGGACTGCGCCGCCATGAAGTTGGTCTTCTCCTCGGTGAAACAGGGAGAGCAAGTGAGCCCTAAAATTGAATCGTCGTTGGTGTCCCAGTTCAGGGGGAGGAACTTCAACGACCTAAAGGAACTTGAGGAACTTAACCACAGACTGGGTCTGGAGATAATAAAGCAGGTGGTGCCTAAGGCAAAGGTCACCTCAGAGCTAATAGACGTGAGCAAGATAAAGTGGCCAGAAAGGAAGGCCGAGGTATACGTGCTAAAGTCCACCACAAAGTACGCTAACGACGCAATAGGGAGGTACGTAATCCAGTCAATGAACAGGCAGTCAATAGAGGCAGACCTGGAGATAGCCAACAAGCTCAACTTGAAGGTCGTAAAGGACGAACTCTCAAACGCTTAAATTCTAGAAAATCTATAATTATATTTATGAAAGTCGAGGAAGTAATGAATAAGGTAGTAGTAGCCGTCAGCCTAGAGGACTCAGTGTCTAACGTGATTAAAGCGTTGGCGAAGAACAGGGACGGTAGGGTAGTTGTAGTCAACCAGAAGGAGGAGCCAGTAAGCGTCATAACTACTAGGAGCGTGGTTGCGGGCTTTGCGGAATACGGAGAGAAGGTCTACGAGTTAAAGGCGAAGGACCTAATGAGCGAGGGCTTTATTGCTGTCTCCCCCGACGAGGAGGTTGGGAAAGTAATAAGGGTAATGTTGTCCAACGGGATAGGAGGAGTCCCAGTTGTGGACAACGGAGTTATCTTAGGCATGTTCACGGAGAGGGAAGCCCTCAACCTAGCCTCTTGCGATGCGTTAGTGGGCATCGTGGACTCCATAATGACGAGGAATCCGGTCACTATAGGGGTGGAAGCAGATCTGTTAACTGCGTCTAAAATAATGTTCTCAAAGAACATAAGGAGGTTACCTATTGTTGAAGGGGAAAAGCTCGTTGGCATAGTCACTGCTGGGGACATAGTGAAACACTTGTCCAAGGGGACGCCGAACGGAAAGGTGATGGAAGCCGGTACACCAAACCCTATAACGGTTACCCCCTATCATAAGATTTTCCAAGTGGCTAGGCTAATGCTTGAGAAAAACATCGGGACTCTCCCCGTAGTTAACGGTAAATTACAGGGGATAGTTACGGAAAGGGACGTCCTCATGTCCTTGGTCACTGTATTTTAACTTTTTTAGCACTCCTCCTCTAGAGGAGTTATAGTCATGT
The DNA here is from genome assembly GCA_037444045.1 of Sulfolobales archaeon. Taxonomy (GTDB): domain Archaea; phylum Thermoproteota; class Thermoprotei_A; order Sulfolobales; family Sulfolobaceae; genus Aramenus. The sequence goes on from JBBINF010000015.1 coordinate 14,363, forward strand.
TTTGTGGGTAATCAATTACGCAGATGAACTCTAGGTCTCCTTCCCCCACGTTAACGATTGCGTGCTTCACCCTCGAGTTTATGAATATGAAGTCGCCCTCCTCCAAGTTTAGCTTCTCGTTACCAACGCATACCTTTGCCCTCCCTCTCAAGATGTAGAGGGTCTCCACGTAATCGTGGTAATGCATCTGTATAACCCCCTTCTCCTTGACTGTGAACTTCCTCATGGCGTAGGGGGCTCCGTGCTCCTTAGTAACGAGCCACCTTATGAACGAGTCCCTGCTGTTCCCTATCTTTACGGGGTCTTGTTTTACAGCATCCGATTTATTATAGTAAAACTCCATGGGCGATATTGGGTTTTTACCTTAAAAATGGTTTCTAGCTTCTCCGTTTAGGAAATCCTTTAAGACCTTATCTGCCTCAAGGACGTCGTCTCCGTATATACTCCTCAACGAGTCTAAATCGTTGACGCCGGAAGCTAAAAGCGCGACCAGCCAGACAACTGAGTGTGACCTATCTAGCTCCATATAACTCCTGAAAACCGACTCCACCAACTTGGGTGGGAGCCCAACGTTGACCACGTAGTTAATTACCCTTCTCCTGTGATCCAAGACCCTTTGGTCAACTTCGCCAATCAACTCTAGTTTTGTACACTTTTTCGCCACTACTTCCCTAATCCCCCTGGGCAGGTAAAACAACAGGAAGGATATGGAAGAGGTCACGGTATTTGGGGTCACGGTCTTGAGGGACCTCCTTATGTCCCCCCTTAGCTTGTTCTTGAACTTCTCCATGGACAGAGAGGGTTGACCCTCCAGTTCCATGTAGGATATGTAGTCAAGCGCCCTTAGACCCTCAACCGGGGAGACTAGCAGTAGCCCTTCGCTAGAGACGTCACACCTCCCTTTGTTATAAAACTCCTTAACACACGTTATTAACTCCCTGGATGATATGTCCATGGAAAGAGCCTTAAATACTACACTATCTGTTAGTGAAGATTCCATAATGTACATATAATTTAAAGAGATATAAATCTTTGTAGGCATAAAGGTGAGCAAAAATATTTAAGAAATATATTTCGGCAAGTTAAGCACTTTGGACTATAGCTTGACTTTGCGCATTAGGCTTAAGAACCACCTCGTCGTCTTTCCCTAAGCTTTTATTCTAAATCCCTTTCTTAACTTGATGAGGGCCCTATTCCCAGGGAGATTTCAGCCCTTCCACCTTGGTCACTTAAACGTAGTGAAGTGGGCTTTACAAGAGTTCGACGAGGCAATAATCCTAGTGGGGAGTGCCTCAGAAAGTCACACACTCTACAACCCCTTCACGGCTGGGGAGAGAGTGGAGATGATCTTCAACTCGCTAAAGGAGTACGCGCCGAGGATATTCATAATTCCATTAATGGAGTCTTTCGAGAACAAGAACTGGATACACGACGTTGAGCTGGTCACCCCCCGATTTGACGTTATTGTGTCTAGGAACCCCCTTGTTGTAGCCGGGAGCAAGGAGTACAAGGTTGTTCAGCCCCCTCAATTTAACAGGGAGAAGTACAACTCCACTCTGATAAGGTCGTTGATGTTGAACGGGGGCAACTGGAGGGATCTAGTCCCCCCCGAGGTATACGAATACATAAACTCAATCAACGGCGTTGAGAGGATCAGAGAGATAGCAAAGTCAGACAAGGTAGACGACTGAACACGTGTTCGTTAGATAACTTTAAAAAAATTCCTATATCAATATTTATTAATGAAGTTCGTGAGGGAGTCCTCGGGGCTCGTCAAGAACGCGTCGCTGTTGGACGCCACAATGCTAAACGTGGCAAACATGGGGGCTGGGCTGGCAACCTTCGTTGGGATCTCCCCCTACATTGTCCCGGGAGCGGTGCTGTGGGTCGCGTCTTTGCTCACGTTCCTGGTCACCTTACCCCTTCTCCTCCTCTATACCTTTTTCATAAGGGAAATTCACAGGACGGGGGGCGACTACGTGTGGCTCTCTAGGAAGCTTTCAGGGAAATTGGGGGCTATAATGGGCATAGCCCTTGCCTTTAATATGCCGCCTTTCTTCGCCCTTTCAGCCTTCTTCTCCGTGACAGCCGTATCCACGACGCTGACGGTGATAGGGACACTGAACAACCAACAAGTTCTGGTAAACGCTTCTAACGTCTTCAACAACGAGTGGATAGACTACGCTGTGGCAGCAATAGCTTTTGCTATTGTTATAGCTGTTAACGTGTTCAGGCCAAAGTGGGGTTTCACCTTGGTCTCAGCCTTAGGTACTTTGGCTGTAGTGGGTAGCGTAGTTGCCATGGGGGTTTTGGCGCTAAACGTGTCGGATTTCCACTCCAAGATAGTGCCGTTCCTTCAAGCGTTCTCCCTAGAGCCAAAGGCCTATACTGGCCCAACGTTTAGTTGGGCTTCAACGCTTTACATGTTGCCATATTTTGCCTCATTTGCGTACATATGGCTATACGCTGGGCCAGCGGTCTCTGCGGAGATAAAGACTGAGAGGGGGATTAAGTACAACTTAATATTGGGCAGTGTCATGACCCTCTTCCTCATCACAGTGCCTTTCTGGCTGATGGACGTCGCAGGCGGTTACGGCTTCAACTTCTACCTCTACCAGACCTACACCTACAATTTCTGGAGCGTGGCTATGGCACTTGCGGGGAACGAGGCCCTCCAGTGGTTCATAGGCATAAGCCTCATAGCCTGGGAGTTCTTCGTAATGGCCTTCGGCGTGGTGGTGTTCGCTAGGTACGTCTTCGCGTTTGCCTTCGATAGGCTATTCCCAGAGGTCTTTGCTAGGCTCAACAGACAGAGCTCTCCCGTATACGCTCACTTACTTGACTTTGCTGTAACTCTCGTCTTCCTCCTCTTCCCCATTCTCCTACCTACAGGATATGAGGCACTGTACAGCTACACGCCCCTTGCCGTGGCATACCTATTCCTAGTTTCCCTGGCAGGGATCAAGTTCGCTAGGGAGAAAAGGAGCGTAGCTATGCTTATTACCTCTGTCTTGTCAGCCGCGTTTATGGCGTTCATGGGTTACGAGTCCTTTACGAACCCATATTTCGGAGTGATAACCTCTAACGGTCAGCCGTACATCCCAGGGATAGCCTACGTGGTCAGCTTGATAGGTCTAGGGGCTGTCATATACGTGGCCTCAAAGGTGTACAACTTGAGGAGAGGTATCGATATAGACCTTAATTACAGGGGGATCCCACCCGAGTAGTCTAAACACTTTTTCTT
>JBBINF010000016.1:0-17009 GCA_037444045.1 Sulfolobales archaeon
TAACTTCATCGATTACGTTTTCTCCTTGTAAGTTAAAAAACTTTTCATGTTATGTAGTGCAACTTCTTACTATAAATTTTGTAATTTTTTAACTAAAGATAAAAACTAGATTAAGCTAACAATGCAGTACTTTAAATATAAATATTCCCGAACGTCTTACCTAAATGACATGAGAAACGCTATAATTGATTCAGATACAGCGAGTGACGACACAATTGCAATTTTACTATCTAGTAAGCTATTTAACTTGGTCGGAATAACGATTGTAGCAGGTAACGTTAGTTTCGATCAAGAAGTGAAGAACGCCCTCTTCACAGTGGAGTACTTTAACATAAAGGCACCGGTGTTTCCGGGTAGCAGAAGGCCAATCATGGGAAAGTGGAGGACAGTGGAAGAAGTTCACGGGAAGAACGGCATGGGTGACTGGGACTACGGTGAGCCATCTGTAAGACCTGAGAACGAAAATGCAGTCGACGCTATAATAAGGCTGTCCAAAGAATACGATAACCTAGAGATTTTGGCAGTGTCCCCGCTTACCAACCTAGCCTTGGCTTACTTGAAGGATCCGTCAATTGTAAAAAGGGTAAAAAAGGTCTGGATCATGGGAGGGGCTTTTTCGAGGGGTAACACAACGCCCATAGCCGAGTTCAACTTCTGGGTTGACCCAGAGGCAGCCAGTATCGTACTTAACGCAGGTTTCGACGTAACTATCGTCCCCTGGGAAGTCACTGAGGAACATGCATACGTAGATGACTACTTGTGGAATAAAATCGAGGGGCTCAAGACCAAGGCGTCAGAGTTCTTCATTAAGGTGAATAAGACCTTAAGAGAGTACTCAAAGTCGCACGGACAGAGAGGCAGCGTCCACACAGACACATTTACTGTGTTTTTAGCCTACGACCAGACCGCAGTCCTAAGGAAGGAGAGGCACTACGTGGACGTGGAGACTTGTTCAACCGCAAGGGGGGCTATGATGGTAGACTGGTACGGGCTAGACGGAAAGCCAAACGCGGAGATAGTGTTAGAGGGCGACAGGAACAAATTTGTCAACTATCTCCTGAGCGTTCTCTCAAGTTAGTGCATTCAGAATAGGCTACGATACTTAGGCTTTTTACCTTAATTCCCTTTTCCTCCAATTGCCTGTAGATAGACTCCACGTTGGCTTCTGCGTCTACTATCTCGTTTGTGTCGACACAGAAAATATTTATGTGAGGTACTCTCCTCATCTCGTACCACGTTATTCCTCCGGCCTCAAAGGAGTTTATTATGCCTGCCTTTTCTAGCGCCTCCAAGGTGTTGTATACTGTGGACAAGCTAATGCTCGGTTCAGTCTTCTTTAGTTCCTCGTATATTTGCTCCCCGTTAAAGTGCCCGCCCTTGCTGAGGAGCTTGAGGACTGCTATTCTCTGCGGAGTTACTTTCAATCCGCTCTTTCTTAACAGCTCGATGTTATCGCTCTCCATACTATAGCTATTATCAACTTGAAGTGATTTAAAATTATCCCAAGTTAACGGGGAAAAGGATTTTACTGGCCGGGGGGAGATAATATTTATGAAGTACGTTGTCGATATAAGCGTCGAACCAATAGGTACCGGGTCCACAAGTCTATCTCCCTTCATCAAGGTCGTGTACGAAGTGCTAAGGAAAAAGGGCATTAAGTTCTACCCTGCCCCTTCTATGACGAGTATTGAGTTAGACGACATTACGCAGCTGGGTCATATAATAAAGGACATAGACGACGCCCTGGCCGAGCAAGGGGTAAAGAGGATAGTAACTATATTAAAGGTAGACGATAGGCGAGACAAGGAAAATTCAATAGAACACAAGCTAGACGCGATAGGGGCTAAAAAGTAGAAGTGTACATCTTAACTTCGTACATGTACTTCTTGACCTTTTCGTCCAGCATTGCTCTAACTATGTCAGTAGTTGTAACTACCCCAGAAAGAGAGCCGTCTTTTTTGACAACGGGTAATCCCTTAATTTTCCTTGAGGCCATTAGCTTAGCTGCGTTGTCCAGGTACTCTTCCTCGTCTATTACCGTTACGTTTGGACTCATCACGTCAGCCACCTCCACCTTGTTGTCCTTGTTCTTTAACGCTGGAGCCATGTATAAGATGTCCGTTGTAGTAATTGTCCCCTCTATTTTCTCTCCTACAACAATTAGCCTACTTATGTTCTTCTCTAGCATGAGCCTAATCGCTTTTGAAAGGTCATCTTCCGGGCTTATAGTAACGGCTGGAGAGCTCATGAACTCGTTTACCTTCTGAAGTCCCTTAATCTGGCTAGAGTAGTAGCTAGTTAAGTCGCTCTTAATGATCATCCCAACTAGTTTTCCGTCGTCGTTGCAAACGACCAATAGTGGTTGCCTCTTATCCACCATTACTTCTGCTGCCTCAAGGGGGTCTATGTTTTGGTTAACGCATACGAAGTCCTTGCTCATTACCTCTGAGACGAACGCTTGGCTTAGGTGTCTCTTTTCTGATCTCTCAAAGAGGAACCTTATGATGTCCTTTTGGGTTATGTACCCCAAAGGGAACAACCTCTCGTCAGTGACTACTGCCTTGGGCACGGACTCCATTACCATTACCTTTATTGCGTAAAGGAGGCTGTCGTGAGGTCTGAGGAGTAGGGACTCCCTAATAATTCCCATAAGATATAATTGGATTTTTACCTTAAAAAACCAGTGTAGTAGGATTTTTACTGTAATAAAGAGAAGCAATAAAAGTTGAAAAACAAATCTATTGGTTTATACAAAACAGTTTTAGCTTGTAAATATTACTGCCTAGTGCTCACTACTCGGTAGTTTGTTCGATTAATCACTTGAATAACGCTGCCACTGCGAGGTTTTTCTACGTTAATAATAAAGAATTAATAGAGTGAAGGACAAAATACTAATAAATGGACGAGTTTAGGCAAAAGATACTTGATGTTTACCTTTCTTCGAGGATTAGGAACTTCAACGAGGCATACAACGAGGGGTCTAACAAGAAGAACTCCTGTGCTTACTATGACGGAAAGTTTTGCAAAAGAGTTACTATAAAGGAAGAGGTCTTAGCCATCTGGAGATCTGGGGATAGGATAAACCCACACCCTATTCTCTGCTACTTATGTCCTTACTTTTCGATAAGGGGGGAGGAACTTCATTCAAATATAGATTTATTTGAAATTTTATCATACTATGAGAAAATAAGGAATAATATTATTAAAGAAATAGAGTATCTGGAATCAAGACTTAACGAGTTTCTCTACACTTCCCCCTCACTGAGAAGGAGGAGAGAGGAGCTTATTTTAATTCTCCAGGAAGTAGAGGAGAAAAGAAACGTAGCTCTAACACTTATAAAGTCGGTCTTCAAGGAGGAGAACAATGGAGATTTTCAACGACCCACGCCAGTATAAGGAATGGTACATCAAGCATAAGAAGATATACGAAAACGAGAAGAAGGCAGTAGAGGCCCTAGGGTTAAGGGACTGCCTAGACATAGGGTCGGGCCCCTCGATATTCCACGAGGCCATACAGGGGCGTGTAATATCCCTAGACATCTCAGAGCTAATGCTAAAGGAGGGTAAAGAAGGCGAGGACAAAATACTTGCTGACGCATTGCACTTGCCAATAAGGGACGACTCGCTAAAGTGTGTCTTTATTTCGGTAACCGTGTGTTTCATCAACGACGTTGACGCCCTGCTTAGAGAGATCGCAAGGGTCTCTAGCTCAGCTAGCGTTTGCATTGTGGCGGCAGATTCTTCTTGGGGCGAGTTCTACCGGGAACTAGGTAAGAGGGGTCACAAGTACTATTCTAGGGCCCACTTCATCTCTAGAAACGAACTGGTAAAGGCAGTCAGCAAGTACTTTAAAATCGTAAAGATCGTCTCTACTCTTACGTTTTCACCACTTGAGAGGGAGGTGGAAGAGGAGCCCTTAATTAACGACAGTTCCGGGGCTTTCTTTTGTGTGAAAGGAATAAAAACCGAGACTTCGAAAGACTATTGATGGACAGGGGAGTTGTAGTATTTTGGGTGTCGTTTTCTTTACTCGTCCTCGTATTTCTGGTTACCAATAATGTGATCGCGCTTTCTGAAGCTGTACACTCCCTCTTCGACGCGCTCGTCGTGAGCTTTTCGATTTATGCGTATAGCGTTATCGACGGTAAGAACTATACCTATGGCGCACATAGGCTTGAGGTACTGTCCGCTTTGCTGAACACCTCCGTAGTAATAGCTGGGAGTATTGTGTCAGTTGCGTTATCCTTAGTTTACTTAGAGTTCCACGTTCAAGAAAGGGAGAGCCTTGTCGTTCTGTCGTCTTTCGCAATTGCCTTGCTACTACTTTTTGCAGCGAGACACCACGACAAGGGAGTTAGGCTTCACGCAATCTCTGACGTAGCTAGCTACCTTATAGGGGGCACTGGGGCTTTGCTCATACTTCTATTGAAGTTAGGGGACTTGGCAAACTTAGTGGTCGCCCTGGCTGTTGTATTTTCGGTCTCTGCACTGAACTACAAGGACCTAAAGGAGTCCTTTTACGTACTCATGGAGAGATCTCCAGTTAACGTAGAAGAAGTAACTGCTAGGGTCAAAGACGTTTTCCCCGGGGTACACCACGTCCACGTATGGGCTATTTGTCAGCACACAAAAATTGCTACCCTCCACGTTAGGGAGGAACCCAACGTTACGCTAAGGGAGTTGGACGAAAAGAGGAAGAAAATAGAGGAGATACTCAAGGAGTTCAACATAACCCACGTTACTGTACAGTTTGAGTCCAAAAAGGACGACTAGAAGAATTGGCTAGGCCACCAGTCTACTCCAGGCTTGTATAAGCCTAACATCCTCATTATCCTTTCTCTGTCCTTCCTGTGGATCTTAACGTCGAAGTGTACCTTCAAGAGTGGGTAGGGGTAGCCCTTTACTGAAACGGTAGAGAGTTCGTCTATCACTTTTTTCACGAAAGCCTCGTCTATGGGGAACTTAGACACGACGTCTAGTTTAAGGACTTTATTCGACCTCTTTAACCTTATGAAGGACTTGCATATAACGTAGTTGTGTAGGTTTACCTCTGGGTGGTTTGCGAGCCGTATCACGTCTATCCCATTGCACTCCGGGCTAGTGTACCCTACTTCCTCTGTGAAAGTTTCCAGGACTACTATGTCCGGCAACCCTCTGTGGAACATGTCCATGTTCTTGCTTGTCTTGGAGATCCACAGGACCTTGTTGTCATAAGCGTTTATCAACTTGGATATAGCCACTTGCTTCTCCACCAAGATGGATCTGTACATCTCTTTCTCGTCCTTGACTGAGAGCGACGATATTCCCTCTACGTTGAAGTCAAGCTTGCTCTCTATACCGTTTGCGTCACCGAGCTTCTTGGAAAAGCTGCCGTCCATCAGTATAAGGTCTGCCTTATCCCCGTTCTTGAGAGCTAACTTGACTTCAGCTGTCGCCATAAGTTCCGATACAATCTCCTTGGCGTAATTTGCCGGCCTAAATACCCCGACCTTGCTTAACTTGTCTAAGGGGCGGGTTTCCATACCGTCACCTAGTAGTGCTTCTACGTTTATTACGTAGAAGGTGCCCACCCTGAGCTCCTTAACGTATTCTCCTCCATCTATCGCCAAGTACTTTTTAGGCGACTTGTTTGGGGTGTAAGGTACCCACTTTTTCTTGACCTCTTCCTCAATCTCCTTGCCCAGCTCCTTGTAGAACAGCTTTATCTTCTCCCTAAGTTCGGCGTAGTTCTCAGACAATTCTCTGTACACGTCCTCAATCATTTCCGGGCACCTCCTCAGAGACCTTGCTTTCCGATCCCCGCTTCTCAACTCTTATTATGTAGTCCCCTATCTCCAGGATCTCGTCGTCGTGGGTAACAACTATGATTTGGGGTACCACGTCTAAGGCCTCCCTAATTACGTTCATTAGCTCCTTCCTTCTCTCCTCGTCTAAGTGGACTGTTGGCTCGTCTAGGATTATGAACCCCAGCGAGTCCATTAAGGACTTGGCTATGGCTAACCTTAAAGCCAAGGCTATGGATATCCTCTCTCCCCCGCTCAGCATGTCCACTGAGTACTCCCTACCGTAGTTGTCGAAAACACTTAGGTTGGCTTTTACCTTCTGTCCCCTAGTAGAGGTGATAAAGTCAAGTGCTACCCTAGTGTAAGCAAGGTTAAACATAGAGGCTATTTCGTTCAAGTTGTTCTCTATCTTGCTCTTTACCGCAGATATAATGTAGCCCTGCAAGCCCTTCTCCCCTAGGTCATCCCTCAGTTTATTGAGCTTCTTTAACGCATTTTCCAGCTTTGGCTTTTCTCCAATGATTGACTCTAATTCCTTCAGCTTCTTCTCCTTCTCCTCTATGTCGCTTAATATCTGGTTAAGTTTGCCCTCGTCCTCGGATATCTTCTTTGAGGTATCTAAGAGTTTCTTAGAGAGCTCGTCAACCTTTTCCTTTGCCCTTTGGTACTCCACTTCGGAGTAGTTCAACTTATGGATTTCACTCTCTAGCTCCTCCATGTCCTTTTCTATTTGGTTCAGCCTTGCCAAAAGCGAGGACTTCTCTCCCAGTTTCTGTAATACCTCGTTTAGCTTCTCCTCCAACCTCTTAAGCTCTCTTAGCTTTTCCTCCACCTGCTCTGGCGTTACTCCTCCAAGTTTCTCCTCTATTTCCTTTTTCTTGGAGATCTTCTCTTCTAACTGTCCGTTAAGTGTAGCTATTTCCTCCTCTTTTTCCTTGAGGTCATCCTCGCTCACCTTGCTTAACGTTAAGTACTCCTTATAGGCTGGCTCCAACTTGCTTAGTACATTCCTTATCTCAACGTACTTCTGGTGGGCTTTTTCCAGCTCTTTTAACCTCGAACTTACCTCTTCCAACTGCCTCTCCAGCTCTGCCTTTTTGTCGGCGTAGTTCTTGTAGGTCACGTTGTTCTTATTCGCCCTGTCTATCTGTCTCCTCAAGTCATCCTTTCTCCTGCTAAGTTCGCTCAACCTAGCGGATACTTTTTCCAACTCCTCTTTAGACGCTCTGATCAGATCCCTAGCCTCTTGGATTAGGCTAGATCTGTGGGACTCGTCAAGTGGCCTCTTGCACACGGGGCACTGTCCGCCTTTCGCGTTATTAAGATCGTTCAAGATCTTTTCCGCCTCTTTAATCTGTGCGGTGAGGATCCCCTTCCTATTGTTAAGCTCGTCTATTTCGTCCTCTACTCTGCTCATCTCGTCCTCCAGCTGGGTGACGTCGACTTGTTTAAGGGAGCTCAAGGTCTTTTCCACGTTAGAGATTTCCCTTTGCAGGTTGTTGTAGACAGCTTGGACGCGGTTGAACTCCTTCTCTTTTTCGTCTAGTGCTTCCAACTCCTCTTTGTTAGCCATGTAACTCAAGTAGTCGGGGCTGAGTTCCTCCTTTCTCCTTAGCTTTTCCTTGATCTCGTCCCTCTCCCTTATTGCTTTCTCCACGTTAGCCTTGATCCTGGCGATGTCCTTTTCCAAACCCTTTAATTGGTCTATGAGGGACTTTGCCTCCTCGTAGCGTTTTAGGCCCTTTATTTTCTCCTCGATTGAGCTTTTCTCCTCCTCGGCCCCCGTAAGCTGAGATAGACGGGCCTTCACTCTTTCCTCTTCCTTTGCTAACTGGGTCCTCTTACTGACCAGGGACAAGTACTCTTCCCTTTTCCTCTGCGCCTCTTCAAACGACCTCTCGGCATCCTGGAGTTGTTCGTTCAGATCTTTTTCAGTTTTCCTTAGAACATCTAGTTCTTCTTCAATTTTGCTCTTTTCTCTTTTTAAGTTAAATAGTTTATTGTTTGTGTCAGTGTACTCCTTCTCAAAGGTTTGGATTTGATCCAGCCTATTTTGTATTTCCTTCAGCTTGGAGTATATTGGTCCCGAGGACTCGGTCAGCTTCTCCAAATTTTCAAGCTTCATGATTTTTTTCATCACGTCGGTGAGATCACTAAATATGGACTCTATCTCTCCTTGCCTTACTACTAGTGTGGAGAGGAGCACGTCTTTGTCTAGATTGATTAGTTTCTGTACCTCCTCAGTCACCTTCTCCGCTCCCCTAGCTCTAGCCGCCTGGCCTATTATCAGAAGGTCTCCACCGGAGTCTGGTATATGCCTCTCCACAATGACGTTGTTTCCGTTAGCTAGGGTAAGCCGTACAGCTGCTGACTTGCTGCCCATCTTTACTAGGCTCTTGTTTGCGCTGCCTCTGCTGCTCTCCCTAAACAGGGCGAAGACTATTCCGTCAATTAGGGAGCTCTTTCCGGCGCCGTTATGGCCGATTATGACGTTAATCCTCCCCTTAAAGTTAACAGAGCTATCGTTGTGGCTGAGGAAGTTTTTTAGCTCTATTCTCTCTATCCTCACTTTAGTCCACCTATCTTATCTAGGATCTCGCCTACTGAGTCGGAGTCGTAGTTGTTGATGAGCTCTATTATCTGGTTTATCTCCTCCTCTGCGTACCCCCTTGACTTCAGGAAACTCCCTATTATTTGGTTTACAGTGGAGCTGGTGGGAACCTCTATTTTCTTCTGACCACTTTCCTTGGTGTTATCCTTATATATCCTGAAGAACTCCGCCACCTTGTTCAGTTGGGAGAGCTTCTGATAGAGTGTCCTCGTGTCTATCCTATCGCCCTCTAGCACTATGTGGAGGATCGGCTTAACCTTCTGATCCTGCTGGTACTTTTTCAAGAGATTTTGGATGTCAGCGTCGATCGTATTTGTGTTTATAGTTACCACCTCCTGGGGCCTTATGCTGAGGTTAATGTCGTGGATATCAGGCTCCTCCTTGGAGAGGTCGATTATGTAACCTCCCTTGCCGTATTTTACGTAACCCTCTATCTCCTCTTCCCTTATTATCTCTGGTGAGCCAGCTATTGCAAGCATACCAAAAGGTAACCTCTCCTTAAACCTAGTGTGTAAGTGCCCCAGAGCGTAATAGTTGAACCCCTTCGGCAAGTTACCCTCCTCCAACTGCCAGGCCCCGTCGTAGGGCAGTTTGCTCTTTAGCCCTTGGTGGAGCATTAACACGTTCCTGTTACCCTCCGGCTTGAGGGAGGACAGGATTTCTAGTAGCTTCGTCCTAGCCACCGTCGGGATGTGCTTTACTCCGTAGAACCTCACCTTAACGTTTCCGTCAACGACCTCATAGAACTTGTTGTTCTCTCCGTCAAGGAAGTAAAGGAGCTCGAGGGTCTCGCTTAGTAGCCTATGGGTGTAAATTTCCCCTTTCTTCTTTGGCGTATCGTGGTCTCCAGGGATAGACACAAAAGGTATCCCCCTGTCCTTTAACTTTTTAAGCCCTTCGACACAGACCTTTAGCGCGTTAGTAGGTGGGTTGTAGACGTCAAATAAGTCGCCTGTGTGTACTACTGCCTTAACGTGTTCCTTAATTGCCAGCTCAATTAGGTTATTGAAGGCGTCGTAGACGTCCTTCTCTCTCGACTCTAGGTTATACCTCCTAGAGCCCAAGTGGGTGTCGGAAATGTGGAGGAACTGCAATCTGGTCACCCAAAGTCAGCGACGGAGGAGCGTATGTTGCTCTCTTCTTCCTCCTTTCTCCACTCCCCTACCATGTCTGGGTCAGAGCCTCCAAGCCTTCCTTCAAACTTGTCTATCTTCACGAACGAAGGTATCTTCACTAGGTTGCCTATGACTATTGCCTCTCCAACGTCTAACGAGGACAGCTGAGTCACTAGGTCCTCGCTCAAGTTATCGCTGGACTCAAGGATGTACTTCTTGTCGTTTGGCTCCACTATCTTCAGTATTATCTTGTTAGTCATTTGGCTTAAGATGGTGTCGTCCAGCCCCTTAGGCCTTTGGCTCACTATAACCATGCTTACGCCGAACTTCCTACCTTCCCTCGCGATCTTCCCCGCCCACCCCTTAGTCAACGTGTTTTCAGTTTTTGAAATGAAGACGTGGGCCTCTTCAATTACCACAACGACCGGGAACCTAAGCCCGTTTCCAGTCCTCTTGAAGCTCTTCCTGCTGTCTAAGACTCTCCTCAAGTAGTGAGATACTAGGGCGTCCATGGAGTCCTCGTCCATGTGGCTTATGTCCACAACGTTTACGCTGTGCCTCTTTATGCTTGAAGTTATGTCTGGGGCTGTCAAGTCTATCACATTAGCGTACCTTTCGAAGAACTCCTCAAGCTTGTTCTCCACTTCCTCTGCTGAGTCCTTGTTCCTCTTGCTGGAGTCCTCTAACTCTTTCTCTATCCTACTCTCTAGGTCAGCAACGAAGTTCTCGTTTAATTTTGAAAGGTCTAATTCGCCTGACTTGGCTTTTTCCTCTAGGTCTTTTAAGTAACCCGTGAAAGCCCTCCTTAAAATTCTATACTGTATAGTCGCATTCCTTGGTATTTCTAAAAGTGTTGCAAATTCCCTGGGAGTAAGATATCTAGGATTTAGTTTAGGTTCTATAGGATTTAAATTCCTCATATCGCTGTTGTAATACTCTCCGTGGTAATCAAATATTAACACTGAACCACCAATATCTGAAATCCTCTGCGTTATTACAGCGACGGTATTGGACTTACCGCTTCCCGTTGCTGCGAGTATCGCCATGTGCCTAGCTAGGGAGTTTACCTTGATTCTTACGGGGACGTTTGTCCCAATAAGTTTCCCTATTTCTATCTCTCCCTCAGAGAAGAGCGAGCTGAGTTCGCTCTCTAGCGAAAACCTGACCTTAGTACCGGGCGGAGGAGGCACTTGCGGAAGAGAATTAGAGGTCAAGTCGTAGAGAAGCTTTATTTCCGCTCTAATGAACCTAGGTACTTTCTGGACGTACACTATGTCATCGAGGATCTCCACGTCGTCCAGGCTGTCGTTAAGGAGGGGGCTCCCCCTGGTCACCGAAGTTATGAGTCCCAATACCTTCTGGTCATCGTACTCCAGAGTCACATATCTTCCTAACCTTACCGCTTGTTTTGCCAACATCGTCGCTTGTTGAGTGCTTGACGTTCCTATAACATATCCAACTATTTGCTCCATCATTTTTATAATGGATAGTCTGAATAAAAACTATTCTAGAGTAGGTCAGGTAATACTTCATTAGGACAAGAAAGGGCTGTAAAAGAAGTAAAAAGAAAACCTAGGTTTAAAGTGCCTTGGCTACTTTGCTAACTGCTTCGGCAATCCCCTTCTCTTGTTCAGCGTAGGCGCACAGCATAGCCTCTATATCTGCGTGGCCTTCAGCCTTAGCCTTCATAGCTACGTTGTTGTACTCGCTGACGTGCTCCTCTCCCTCCTCCTTGGCAAACTGGTCTAAGGCAGTGGTTACGTCGTAGTTGGCAAGCAGTTTTTCGAAGATCCCGGATGCGTGGGCGAACTCAACTAGTGCCTTCTCCTTAAGTATCTTAGCTTCCTCTACCTTCCCCATCCTCTCTAGCTTGTTGGCTAGGAGGGTTAATAGCATGTAGTCCTCTGCGTTTGCCTTAAATAGTTCCTTTAGGCCCATTTCGGTTTCCTTTCCAAGGGCCATATTTTATCCCTTTTAATAAGAAAGTATGGTAGTTTATAAACTTTGATCAATTGCCTATTATAATACGACAGTCAATTAATAAGTAATAGTTAATTTATTAATGATTTCCTTTAATATTTCTAAAGCTACATTTGTTAGTAGGATTTGTAGTCTTGCTCGCTAACTGTGGCTATTCTATATAACCTAATTCTATTTAACTTAAGATGAGTAATCACGTGAAGAAAAGTCTCTACATAAAGGATGATGAGTGACTCCAATCCTTAGCGGTGAAGAGGTAACTCGAGTCTGACGTTTGCTATTTATAAACTAATCGATCCTATTTCATATTAGATGGGAACGTGATCACTTCTAAGGAGATGAGAGCTCTGGAGATCAACAGCGAGGCCCTCGGAGTACCTACTTTACTCCTTATGGAGAACGCAGGCAGATCTGTAAAGGACGAGATTGTGAGGGCATTAGGGGACGTGAGGGGAAGGACTGTATTCGCTTTTGTGGGTCACGGTGGAAAAGGAGGGGACGCCCTAGTCGCCGTTAGGCACCTCGTTGGAGAAGGGGCTAAAGCTACCGTTTTCCTCTTGGGCGAGAACAAGCACAATGACGCGTTGTTTAACCTCTCCGCAATCATGGAAATGGACTACTCCGTCAAGTTGATTGAGGTGAAGGACGTCGAACAGTTAGTTCCGTTAGAGGGAGATATCTTGATTGACGGTATGCTCGGGACTGGGTTCACCGGGAAGCCCAGGGAACCCTTTAGGACTGCAATCTCAGTGTTCAACAAGAGTAAGGGCTTTAAGGTGTCAATAGACGTGCCGTCTGGGGTTAACAGCGACACTGGAGAAGCGCCAGGGGAGTACGTAGTTCCTGACCTAGTTGTAACTTTTCACGATCTAAAGCCCGGGTTGGTAAACAAGTTTAGAGTGGTCGTAAAGGGAATAGGGATACCCCCGGAGGCCTCCGTCTACGTTGGGCCTGGAGACCTAATGACCACGGTGAAGAAGAGGGACATGAAGAGCAGAAAGGGAGCTGGTGGGAGGGTACTAGTAATTGGAGGTAGCAGGACTTATAGTGGTGCGCCCTCTCTCTCTGCATTAGCGTCACTGAAGACCGGGGCAGACCTAGTATACGTGGCCTCCCCGGAAAACACCGCCAACATCATAGCGTCATATTCCCCGGACTTAATAGCGGTCAAGCTAAGGGGGGACAACATAAACCCAGGAAACCTTGAGGAACTAAAACCTTGGATAGATAAGGTCGACGCTGTGGTCATAGGCCCGGGGATGGGGCTTGAAGAGGAGAGCGTAGAGGCCTCCAAGTTAATAGTGGAATACCTAAAGGAGAAGGGGAAGAGGACAGTGGTGGACGCAGACGCCCTAAAGGCCATAAGGGGGACGAAGCTTACCAAGGATTTTGTTATAACCCCACACGCTGGCGAGTTCAAGATATTTTTTGGCGAAGACGTCTCCCAAGAGCCTAGAAAAAGGATAGAACAAGTCGTCAGTAAGGCGAGGGAGTGTAACTGCACAGTGCTACTTAAGGGCTACTTTGACGTTATAAGTGACGGCGAGAGGACTAAACTGAACAAGACGGGGAACCCAGGGATGACGGTTGGGGGGACTGGCGACACGCTCACCGGGATTATCGCTACTTTTATGGCACAGGGGATAGACCCGTTCTACGCTGCAGCTTTGGGAGCGTTAGTAAATGGGCTCGCCGGCTCGTTGGTTTACTCAAGGCTGGGTAACCACTTTACTCCTACCGAGCTAGTAATGGAGATACCTAACGTGCTCCAGAACCCAGTAGAGGCGTTTAAAAAGAAGGCGTATATCAGGGTGTTAGACTAGGGATTTGCCCTTTACTATCTCCAAGGCCTTATCTGCGTGTTCTTCTGCCTTTTTCAAGTTCCTCAACACGGCTACTACTTTCCCGTTTTCGTCGATAACAAAGGTGACTCTCTGCGCGCTGGTTCCCTTCTCGTTCAGAACCCCGTAAAGGGTTGAGATTTTCTTTTCCTTGTCCGAAACTAGCGGAAAGGACGCACCGTACTTCTCTGCAAACCTTTTTTGAGTTGATACGGAGTCGACGCTCACGCCTATTATCTCCGCATTATTTTGCTTGAACTCGTTGTAGAGTTCAGTAAACCTCTGAAGTTCTCTAGTACACCCAGGCGTAAACGACTTGGGGTAAAAGTAGAGGACAACTTTCTTTCCTCTCATAGACGAGAGCTTTATAACTCCCTGGTTGCTTTCAGCCTCGAAATCTGGGGCCTCTTGTCCTATTTCAACGGCCATGTGTAAACTTTAGTAATAAACGCTTAAAAAGGCATGTCCAGAGTACATTGTCTAATGAGCGTCTCTAGAAAGATCCCTAGGACAATGTCTACGCAACACCCAGACAACGCCAGGGTGCCAGAGTGGAGCAGGAGTGAGGTCATAGAAGGCGATGACGAGGTCATAGAGGCGTACTACGCCTACATGAATTTAGGTATTCACGAGGTAATGTGGGACGCTGAAGGCAAGGACGTAGACACTCACGTAGTGAGGAAGTTGTTGTCAAATTACCCTGAGTTCTTTAAGGAGAGAATACTCGGTCAAGACATCTTCTTGACCTATCGTCTGCCAAACCCGAGGATCGAAGGAGCAGAGAGGAAAGTCTTCGCCGAGACCATGGAGGGCATACCAATAGCCTATGACTTGGCAGAGAGGTTCTACGGAAAGAGCGTCACTCCGGTCTTCGAGGTCATTTTGCCCTTCACCACCGACTACAAGGAAATAATAGCTGTAGCAAAGTACTACGAGAACGTAGTAGCCGGGAAGGAGGACGTTAAGCTAGTGGACGACATAGCGGTGAGGGACTTCGTGGGCGAGATAAACCCCAAGAAAGTGGAGGTAATACCGCTGATCGAGGATAAGGACTCCCTGCTTAACGTAAGGGAAATAGTCACTGGTTACGTAAAGGCGATTAAGCCAGCTTACATGAGGGTCTTCATAGCTAGGTCTGACCCTGCGATGAACTACGGCATGCTTTCCGCCGTATTGCTAGCTAAGTTCGCGTTGAGCGAGCTGTATAAGCTAAGGGAGGAACTCCGCCTACCCATCTTCCCCATAATAGGCGTGGGCTCGTTGCCCTTCAGGGGCCACTTTAGCCCAGAGAACTACGAGAACCAGTTGCTCGAGTACAAAGGAGTCTATACCTACACAGTGCAATCTGCGTTCAAGTACGACTACGAGGAGGAAAAGGTAAAGAAGGCAGTGGAGGGGATTAATAACTCCCCAATAAGGGAGCCCATAATATATACCGCTGAGGAGGAAAAGGTACTAAAGGGAATTGTGGAGAAGTACGTCGCAAGGTACCAATTAATTATAGAGAGCTTGGCAAACGCAATAAACTACATAGCCTTCTTCTTGCCCAAGAGGAGGGCCAGGAAGCTCCACATTAGTCTGTTCGGGTATGCCAGGAGCACTGGTAGGGTTACCTTACCTAGGGCAATAACCTTTGTGGGTACTCTCTACTCCATAGGTCTTCCACCAGAGATCTTTGGCCTAGCTTCACTTAGCTCCCTGAACGAGAGGGAGTGGGAACTCCTCAGGGAGAGCTACGTGAACATGAGGAGAGACCTTGA
This sequence comes from Sulfolobales archaeon, assembly GCA_037444045.1. GTDB lineage: Archaea > Thermoproteota > Thermoprotei_A > Sulfolobales > Sulfolobaceae > Aramenus. The sequence goes on from JBBINF010000016.1 coordinate 15,091, forward strand.
GCAGAGCGCAAAGTACCTAAACATGGAGGCGCTTGACCTAATACCCGAGGTGTGGAAAGTGGACGAGAAGGCAATGAAGGCCATTAAGGAAGACGTAGAGTTCCTACAGAGCAATATTGGCGTTAAGGTCGACAACAAGGACTTCAACTCCAGGAAGCACGTCCTCCTATCCTCGCTACTTCTGTTAGCATGTAAAGAAGAAAAAGAGGACGAAATAAGGAAGTACGCTAAGGAGATGGCCCTAATAAGGAAGTCGATTGGGTAAGCTCTAAGATTTTTTGCGCTATGTCCAGTACTTTCCCGTCCTCATACGGTTCTCCACTTACCATTAGTCCCACTGGCAATCCGTCCACTTTCCCTAGGGGAAGGCTGATAGAAGGGGCGTTGACGACGTTGAACAGCTCCGTGTTGGAGATAAGAGTCTCCCTGAACTCAGCCTCCTTCCCAACCACTTCCGAGATCTTGGGAGCTGGTACCTTAGTTGTTGGAGAGAGTATCGCGTCAACCTTGTCAAATGCCCTCAAGTATTCCTCAAGCACTACCCTTCTTGCCCTCATGGCCTCCAAGTAGTCGACAGCCCTCAACTTGAGCCCTTCCATGAGTATTCCCTTTACGTCTGGGAAGTACATGCCCGGAACCGACTCAAGCCAGTCCCTGTGGTAGCTAGCCCCCTCAGCGATCGCTATTGTCCTCCTTATGTTTCCACCGAAGAAGTGGAGGAAATTGAGCTCTATCGCTTCTACGTCAAATTTCTCCGTGAGCTTGTCGATGACTGGCTTCAAGGCCCTCGACGCAGGGTCGTTCTCAAATAGGAAGAGGCCGAGCTTGTACTTCAACTTCGACTTTGAAACTAGGACTTCCTTGTGCTCGTTTGGGATTAAGTTCTCGACAACTCTCCTCAGTGTTGAGAGGTCCCTAGTCAGGAAGCCTATTGTGTCCAGGGTCCAGCTAAAGGGTATTACACCGCTTGTGGGTATAATCCCGGTGGTGGGCTTAAAGCCTATCACCCCGCAGAGCGACGCCGGAATCCTCACCGACCCTCCAGTGTCAGTACCAACCCCTACGTCTACCATCTTTAATGCCACGGCAACAGCTGACCCCCCGCTAGATCCACCACTTATCCTTTCGGGGTCTACAGGGTTCCTCGCGGGACCAGCTATGGAAGAGGTGTTTGTAGCGCCCACCGCGAACTCGTGGGTGTTGGTCTTGCCAATGATCCTTCCTCCGAGCCTTAAAATCCTGTCAACAATCCACGCGTTCTCCTCGGGTACGTAGTCTTGGAGGATTCTCGAGCCCGCAGTGGTTCTAACCCCCTTCGTCATTATTACGTCTTTTACCCCAAAGGTGAGCCCAGAGAGGGGGCCTTCTCCACCCTTTATCTCCTTAAGCGTTATGAACGCTGCGTACTCTGAATTTAATTTCTCTAATGACATCTTTGTTCACCGTGAACAGGGGTTCAGGGAGTTTTCTCGAGAGGGATTCGGCTGAGCTCGTTTAGCACTACCTCCACAGTAGAGTCCAACTCCTCCCTTTTAACTCCTCTCTCCTCCGCGATCTTCTTTACCAGTTCCTCGACCTTTGCGTAGCTTTTGTACTGCTCGTTGAGCTTCCTCCAGTCTATCCCCTTCAGTGCCTTGGAGACCCTCTCGTTAAAGGGTAGTCTACCTTCTAGCATGAGGACTGCAATTATGGGATAGCCAACGTAGTTCCTGTAGGTCGTCCCGTTATCTGTACTGGAAGCTTTGTTTCCCTCTACAGTGACCACATATACCCTGTCGCCCTCTGAGGAGACCACTTCGTAGTGGTCGCCAACCTTCTTTACCCTACCGTCGGCAATTGCCCCTAGCGCTTCTAAAACCTTTATGCGGGGAGGAAGCTTTAGTTTCATTAACTAGTTATATCCAACTGGAGTTAATATA
>JBBINF010000017.1:0-16682 GCA_037444045.1 Sulfolobales archaeon
AGAGTAGCTCGGAATTACCGGTTGCAATACCAGTAAAGGTAATAAATACTTTATGACCAAGTCAGTGAAATAGGATGTTGAAAAAGTTATTTGTTTCTTACTTTAATAACGACAAGAAAAAGAAGGAGCAATTGGGAAGGCTTCTCACTGAAATCTCCATCAAGCTCAAGGACCAGCAGACGAGGATTGACGAGGCGATAAGGAGACTAAAGGACAGAGACAAGGAGCTCTTTGACAAGGTCGTTAGGGCACAGATAGATGGCGACTTTGCGAAGGCCACGATATACGCTCAGGAAATCTCTGAGATAAGGAAAATAATAAAGGTCTTCTACACGGCCTACTTAGCAATAGAGAAAGTTAGGCTAAGGTTGGACACGGTGCAAGAAGTCCAAGGGGTATCGCTAGTTCTCTTCCCCATAGTTAGAATCCTTGAAGGGCTAAAGGACCAGATAAGGGCAGTATCTCCGGAGATAGCCATGACCTTGGAGTCAATAACTAGCAGCGTTAACAGCATAGCGGCAGAGACGGAGATGATAGGCGACAAGAGCGTAATTCCTACGGTAATCGACGAGCAGGCCAAGAAGATCTTGGAGGAGGCCCAGAAGAACGCCGAGCAAAAGGTAAGGGAGCTTCTCCCAGACTTGCCTCATCCTCCCTCGGAAACTCCCATGAAGGTAGAGGTAAAGAAGAAGCTTGACGAGAAGGAGATCCTAAACTACATATCTGAGACAGGGGGTTACCTAGACCTAGAGTACGTGTCAAAGAGGTATGGCGTAGGAAAGGAGGAAGTTCTGAACTTGTTAAGGGAAATGTCGAATAAGGGACTCATCAGCCTGGAGGCTTAACCATGAGCGCCCAAATTATGTTAGAGGACATGGCTAGGAGGTATGCAATACAAGCGGTAAAGGCAGATAAAGAAGGGAGAGCTGAGGAGGCTGTAAATAACTACAAGAAAGCTATTGAAATATTGGCGCAAATAATAACCCTATATCCAGATCACGTGGCTAGGCACGCGTACGAGCAGATGATAAACGAATACAAGAGAAGGATTGAGGTTCTATCTGAGCTAGTCCCTAGCGTAGAAAACGGGAAAAGCGAGGACGCCGAGGACATGGTAGTTAAGGACAAGCCCAAGGTCTCCTTTAACGACGTAGTAGGCCTAGGCGAAGTAAAGGAGGCATTAAAGGAGGCAATAGTTTACCCCGCCAAAAGACCAGAGCTCTTCCCTCTTGGATGGCCTAGAGGGATACTGTTATTCGGCCCTCCTGGATGCGGAAAGACCATGATAGCTGCCGCTGTTGCCAACGAAATAGACTCCAACTTTATACAAGTTGACGCTGCCTCAATCATGTCGAAGTGGTTAGGGGAAGCTGAAAAAAACGTGGCTAAGATCTTCAACACAGCTAGGGAGCTGTCCAAGAAGGAGAACAAGCCCTCCATTATATTTATTGACGAGATAGACGCGTTATTAGGGGTTTACGGGAACGAGGTTGGGGGAGAAGTCAGGGTGAGGAACCAGTTCTTGAAGGAGATGGATGGACTTTTGGACAAGAGCGAGACCTACAAGGTCTACGTCATAGGTGCCACGAACAAGCCTTGGAGGCTAGACGAGCCATTTTTGAGGAGGTTCCAGAAGAGGATCTACATCCCATTACCGGATCTCCAACAACGTAAGTCTTTACTTAACTATTATCTCTCCAAGATTCCCTCGCAGAAGGTAGACGTAGAGGAGGTGGCAAAGGCGCTGGAGGGCTACACAGCTAGCGACATAAGGGACGTAGTCCAGACGGCCTACATGAAAATAGTAAAGGAAGTTTTCGAGAAGGGGCTGGAGAAACCTAGGGAGTTGACTACTGATGACATATTAGAAGTGCTAAAGTACAGGAGACCCAGCGTCAACCAGGACTTAATAAAGGCCTACGAGAGTTGGTACGAGAAGTTTAAGGCACTATGAGTCTCAGATACCTCGGGTTAGACCTCACCGATCGGGCTGGCATGTCTTACATCATCTCTTTAACTACATCTAAGATAAACTTCCCAGTATATTTTGATTTCTCAAGAAGCTTAATGACGCGATCCTTTGGGTAACCAGTCCTTTTTACCCACTCCGCTATTCCCTCCTGGAGCTTCCCCGCAGCGTCTAAATGATACCTACACATCCCTCTTTCCTCTACCTCAAAGTCGCAGTACTTGCACCTCTGGTACTGCAGGTATCCAAGTCCCTTGGCTATTTTCTCCCCTATCTTTTGCTTGTTGTCGTTAAACACTTGAACGTACTTGGCTATTTTCTCCTTCATTTCGTTTACCACCTCCTCCGAGCTCGTCTTTCCGAAGACTATATCGTTAAGTTTTTGTTCCATGTAGGCCGTCATCTTAACGTCAGTCAGCTCACTGAAAAACTGGCTTAGCACGTCAGCTATTACTATCCCTAACTTAGTCGGAACTATTGATTTCCCGGCCAGCTTTACGTATCTCCTCTCAAAGAGGGTCTCTATGATCCTTCCCCTAGTAGCCTCGGTGCCCAAGTTCGAGTTCTCCATCCACTTCAGCAGAGTAGTTTTGCTGTATCTCTGAGGTGGCTTGCCCAGAGAGGTAACTACGCTAACTCCCTTAACTTTGGCCTCTTCTCCTCTCTTGACTTCCAAGAGGTTCTCGTCCCTTACCCTCACATATGGATAGATGTCTAGCCATCCCCTTTCTACAACTCCTTGAAGGCTAAGGTTTAGGCTGAGGCCGCTCTCCTTAAACCTCAAAATAACGCTCTGCTTCTCCAGCCACGCGTCAGCGGATATGGAGGCAAGGAACCTCCTAACTATGAGCTCGTAGAGTTTGTACTGATCCCTAGGTAGCTTAGTAACATAGGATTGAGTGGGGTAAATGGCAGGATGTGCAGGGTCGTCCTTCTCCCCTTGCCTCACTACGTACTTTCCTTGAGTGAGCCTATTTAGTAGAGGGATTAAACGACCTAGAGGTCCTCTGGATATCCCCTCCACTATTTCCCTTATGTTTACCGTTGGCGGTATTTTCTGGCTATTTGTCCTTGGATAGCTTATCAAACCGTCCAAGTAAAGTTCCTCAGCCAACCTTTCAACTCTGTAGGGGGAGAACCCAAAGAGCCTCCCAGCTTCTAACTGCAGGTCCATAAGGTTAAAGGGTGGAGGTCTGATCAACTTCGTCTTGCTTCTTGAAACCTCCTCTACGAGGAGAGCGTCCCTTCTAAGTTTCTCTGCCAGCTCCTTAGCCTCGGAAAGGGTTTTGAAACTCTCCTCTACGAACGTGTTAAACGTCTTACCGTTTATCTCTACCTTGACCTTTACCTTAAACTCTGGCAGAGGGAAGTAAAGGGATCTCTCTATTTCCCTGTTTACTATTTGGATTAGTGTGGGGCTTTGAACCCTCCCGGCGCTCAATATGACCCTCTTTTTGGACACCTCTTTTACTGAAAGCATTAGCGCCCTACTGACGTTAATTCCCCACAACCAGTCCACCTTGTGTCTGGCTATTCCGGCGTCTACCATAGTTAAGTCAAGCGGCTGTAGATCCGAAAACGCCTTCAATATCTCGTCCCTAGTCAACGCGTTGATCTTCATTCTCTTCGCGTTCGCTGTACCTCCCAACTTATCTATAATGAGGTAACCTATGACGGAGCCTTCAATGTCGTAGTCGCACGCGTTTACAAAGAGTTTTGCACTTGACGCAACGTAGTTTATAACGTCCATGTACTTCTTGGTGTAACGTGCCTTCTTGTCAATTTCCCACAAAGGTCTCCACGACATATCGTAGACTGGAAAACCGCTAGCGCCATGTAGCCCGTAGAGGTGACCAGCGGCAGTAACTATTACTAACTGTTCTCCCCTATAACTAACTTTCCAGTACTTAACACTACGGGAGGTGAGCTGGACGTACTTCCCAAAGGCCTCTGCTATTTTTTTCCCGGCCTTTGGCTTCTCCGCTATTATAACGACGTATTGACCTCTGCTTGCCAATAACACACCGCTTTATAAGTTCCTTAACGACACTAGCTCCACTTTACCGTTAGGATATCTCCTCCTTATCGTTATGGGTAAGACTTTCCTCCTAAGCTCCTCCTGGGCGATCGCAATGCTAGTTAAGCTCTTCTGGTCCATTCCGCTTATGTCGATAAGAGGGGGAGCACCCATTGCGAGCTGTAACGCTCTAGCGCTTATTACCCTGGCCCTCTCGTAAAGGGTGAGCCTAGTCATCCAACTTTCCGCGAAAGTCCTATTTAAGGGAGTTAGGTACTCGTTATCAGACATATTGGGAGAGAGATTTTAGATTCTAAAAATAAATCTTACCATTCAACTTCTGCCCTCAAGAAATCGGGCAGAGCGCATTGAGAAGGAGGCTTGAGGCTTACCTCCTGTTTAAGCACGTCAGAAAGCGCAATCACTAGCTTTTGGACGGCCCTATCATCTACCACCCCCAGCAACCCTATTCTCACTATCTTCTCGCGTAGTTCTCCCATGCCCCCAGCGATCTCTATACCCCTACTCTTCAGCTCGCTGATCAAGGACTTAGGAGAGATTGGAGGTACACCGGCTACCACGGTATTTGAGAAATTGGAATCGTTACCGAAAAGGGAGAAACCCATCTCAGTTGCTACCTTCCTCAAGTACCTTGAGCATGCCTCATGCCTAGCCCACCTGTTTTTGATTCCCTCTCTTTCCAGGAGCTCAGCAGCCCTCAGTGTGGCAAAGAACACGCCCACTGCGGGAGTGAAAGGCGTCTCGTGCTTGTCCTGAAATTTCAAGTAGAGCTTTAAGTCGTGAAACGCCGGGACGTCCTCTGAGACTAGGTTGGATACGCCTTCTTCCGATAGGGCTACTATACCCATGCCTGGAACTGAAGCCAAGGCCTTTTGACTGCCGGTGGCAACAGCGTCAATTCCCCACTCGTTGACCATTAACTCGTAAGCGGCGAACCCGGAAACGGAATCCACTAGCGCTTTCTTTCCGGAGTCCTTGATGACCTTAACGACGCCCTTCAAGTCCCTAAACGCTATGCCAGTGCTCGTCTCATTGTGTACTAAGGCCACTGCTGAGGCGTCCTTGTTCTCCTCCACTCCCTTCTTCACTTCCTCTAAGCTGAACGACTCGCCAGGGGCTTTCCTATGCACAACAGGCTGTGCCCCTCTGCGCTTAACGGAGTCAAGTAACCTCTCGCTGAACTCGCCGTACGTAAAGACCACTACCTTTTCCCCCCTCTTAAGGAGGGAGTAAACCATTGACTCTACCGCTAGTGTGCCAGATCCAGTTAACAACGCCACTCTATTGGAGGAGAACAACTTCCCCAACTTTTCCTCTAGCTGCGATACTACTTCCCTGAAGGCGTCAGACCTATGGTTTACTACCCTCGTAGCCTCAAACTCTACGCTCCTGGGAACGTTGACTGGGCCCGGTATAAGTAACATCTACTTTACACCTATCTCTTTAATGGCGTTAAGCAAGTTTTGCGTGGTAGCAACTGCGACCCTATACTGGGCCTCCTTTGTCTGTGCCCCTATGTGAGTCGTAACTATTACTCTCTCGTGCTTCAGCAGTTCCCACTCCCATTCGTCTTTAGGCGGCTCGTTCCATAACACGTCAGTGGCATAAGCTAATACCTTGCCCTTCTTTACGTATTCCAGTAGCGCCGGGCCGTCTATAGCGACTGCCCTGCTGGTGTTAACTATTATTACGTTATCCTTCATCTTCTCGAACTCCTGACTGGTAAGAATAGGCTTGGCGTCCTTTCCCACAGTGACGTGTAGGCTTATTACGTCGGAGTTAGCCAGAAGCTCGTCTAAGCTCACAGCCCTGGCCCCTATATCCTCAGCCCTCTTCCTAACGTCGACAACGTCGTAGGCTAGAACGTTCATGCCCATAGCCCTTGCCACTTGAGCTACCTTAGTCCCTATCCTTCCAAAGCCTATAATACCAATAGTCTTTCCGCTAAGCTCTACCCCAGATACCTTCTTGAAGATCCCAGACTTAGCCAAAGTCATTGACGTGTACATGTTTCTAGCGGCCGCTATCATTAGTCCAATGGTTAGTTCTGCAGCAGAGTCCGTGGAGGCACCAGGAGCGTAGACGACCTTTATGTTCCTCCTCTCCGCTTCGTCGGTGTCTATATTGTCTAATCCAATGCCTGCCCTTGCGATTATCTTAAGGTTCTTGCCTCTCTCTATAATTTCCTTGTCAACTTTAGTCCTACTTCTTACTACTATGACGTGGAAGTTCTCAATTATCTTCAGCAGCTCCTCCCTCTTTATGTCTGGCATGTACGTGACGTTAAACCCGTTGCTCTTCAGCGTGTCCAACATGTAGTTATCTATGGGGTCTGTTATCAAGATCCTGAGGTTTTCTCTATTTATAGAATTGTATTTCACGGAGTTCATGGTCTCTGCCATTCAGATCACCTTAACTGCTAGAATTAGCTCAACATGATGATGAAAGGGAAATGGACGAAAAGAACGGAATAAGCTCAAACGTAATTAACTTTTCGGGGTGTAGGTTTAGTCTCTTTGTGTCCATTTTTACCTCACATATTCGTTCTACTACTACTATTTATACTTTTATTCACTTTACTAACGTTTTAGTTTCTTTAAACCATATGAACAAATCAAGAAGGCCTATTTGAATATTTAGATTAGCCGAGATCCCCCTCAAAACTGATTCTAAATAGATGTACTTGGTTTTTGTCAAATGTTTATTTTCTATATCTAAATAGTTTCTAAGAAAATTCAAAACATGTCTGTCGATTATAGCCACGTCAAAGTACCCGACGTTTCTTAGGAAGTGGCTCGCTTCCTTCATACCTATTCCGGGCAGGCCTAGGAGGAACTCGCGGGCTCTGAGTTGGTCCACGTCCGCTATTTCTTTGACGATCCTTTTCAGTTTTCCATATACCAGTTCCCTGTTTTTAACGATGTAGGCTGACTTTAAGTTGTAGAACCTATATCCGCTCTCTTTAAGCGTCTTGGCTATCTCATCTCTAGTTCCAAAGTATATCTTTTCGCCCAGGGACTGGAGGGAGTAATAGGCTGAAACAAACGAGGAATTGGCTGTTAGCACGCAGAGAACAAGCTCCCTAAACCACAGCTTTTCGTCGCCCGAGTTGTTTAGCTTAAACTCCTCAGCCCTTTCTAGAACTCTTGCCCTTAACCTTGCGTTTCTTAGCAGACTTCTTAGCACGTTTTCTTTTCTTCGACTTCGACTTTTTAGGCTTCTCCTTGACCGGTTTAACTTCTTCTATGTCTGACTTAGTTACAACTTTGTACCCGTCGGAAGTCTCAACTACTATAAAAGGGACTTTGGTGAAGTCTACGTTTAATCCTATCACAGGGCTCTCAACGTTTATTGGGATTTCCTCCAGCGTTACGTTCTCGCCAATCTCCTTCGGGATACCTATCTTCTTGACGTTAACGGGATAAGGAAACTTGTAGGTGACGTTAAGGCTACTGTTTATTACTTTACCGTTTTTCGTGTTGAATATCACTACCTTTCCGTCAACGAAGCTTTCCTCCAGGTTTGAGGAATCAGAAACTGTCTCCTCCTTCTCCTTGACTAGGGAGACTAGGGAAACCGAGTCATTCACTTTTATTATCTCGGGCCTATAATACTGAACGATTACGCTCAATTAGATCTACCATATATTAATGAGTGCCCATATTAAAATTCTAGCATAATAACACGAGTAAAACCCAGGAAGACGCCGCGAAAAGTATAAATAACAAATGAGTCCATAAGCTATGGATAGTCATGAGCATAAGGACAAGAGGGATAAACTCCTACGGGCACATGGGATGGTTTACGGTAAAGTGTAGGATTTGCAATAGGTCGCTGAAAATAGGTATTGACGTGATATACAAGTGCCCCAAGTGCGAAAAGAAGTACAAGGCGTACTTCTGCGAAGCAGACAAGAGAGGCCTTAAAGGTAAATGCCCATACTGCGGGACCGAGCTGGTACCAGTAATATGATAAAGGGGTACTTAATAGGCAACAAAAGAGTTTTCCTAATTTTAGATAAGAATATTCTATATGCAGACACTGAAATAATAACTGATAAGTTTAAGGGGAAGAGCAAAATAGATTACGTAGACGTGAACGTTGAGTTCAAGTATGGGGAAGTCGTGAAGCTGGTTATCTGCAATGGTCTGTATAACTTTATCTGCAACGCAGTGGCTAAGGTGGAAAACGTTAACGACGAAAACGTCGAAGATGCCTATAAGGAACTAGTAAAGGAGCTAAGTAAGCTGGCGTGAACTCCTATTTCTTTCAGCCTCTCATTTATCTTAGACACTGTGTCCACTAACTCTTTAGCGTTTTTCCCTTCAACCCGTATTATCATTGCAAAGCGCTTTACGTCGTCGTTAAGGAAGACCGAGACCAGAACGTCATCCGAGGGGGAGCAAATGTACGAAGCGCCTATCCTAACGGGGTGGCAAACATCGCTCAGTATTTTATCTAGGCCTAGGAAAACCTCCCTGGTCCTTTGCGGTTCTGTAATTACGTACAAGCTCACGGAGAAGTTGGACGTCATTTCAGGTTTACCCTCTTTACGGGGATTTTAGCTTGTTCTATGACCTTCTTAACGTAATCAAAGAAGGATGGGTCTCCGTCCACTCTCTTTATCTTCAGTTTCCTGTAGTTTAACACAAGTACGGGCTTACCGTCCTTTACAACCACTATCTTTCCCCTCACCTTGTTATAGGCGTTCTTGATCAACGAAACGTAAACAAAAGTTCCTTTCTGGGAAAGATCTACCAAAAACGCCTTCCCTACCTTGTATGTTGGCTGTACTTCAACCCCTTTTGGTGCCACCTCCTCCACGGCCCCCTCTACCTTATAAAGCGCGCTCCTTACCACGTGCTTTCCAGACCTGCTCTTGGAATTATCTAACAAGAGCTGAACCATTCCTCAACTCCCTCATAGACTCCCTTATTCCCTCTAGGTCTATCTTGTCCTCTAAAAACGCGTCCACCAGTACTCCGCTAGAGAGGAAAGCCTTGAGCATCTTCTTACGTGTGTAGTTATTCGAATTTATATATGTCTTTAGCAGTAAATACTGGATAGCTATTCTCCTCTCGAGCTTCCTCAGCCCTTGGTTTAAGGCGTCGTTAAACTCCTTTGCTTTGACAATAGCGTTGAAGGCCTCCTCGGCTGATATGGCTGAAGGCCTTATCCCCTCTCCGCTCATTGGGAAGACCAGTCCCCTAGCCTCCCCAATCCTCCAGTCCTTTTCCTTAACTAGGTCTACAGTAATGGGGGCCCCCCTTGTGTCAACTACTTCGTACTTCTTGAACCTAGACTTCATGTAGTTGAGCAGAAGTTCCTTTGAGTTCTTGTACTCAAGGAAGCCCGCCCCTACGTTGTACACCCCCTCCTCGTCTGGGAATATCCAGTAAAACCCAGTGTACCGAGTGTCGAACTCAAGCACTGCCACGTCCTCAAACTCCTCCGTCTTTATTATTGACCTAGTAGTGTATACTACATTCCTGTCCATTAGGTAGGGGCCCATTGCCTTCACCACTAGGTCGTACTCCCCTGGGTTTACCTTCACGTTTCCGATAACCTTCTTCTTTACCTCCCCAATCATTGAGTTTATCCAGCCCGCCTTGTCTATCACGTTCCACTTGGTATGCCTATAGCTGACGTCGTATACCTTCTCCCCATCGATGTAAAAGGCGAAGTTCTTTATCCTATACTTTATCCTCCACGGTATCTTAGGCTCGTAAACGTTAGGGACTACGTCACCGCAGGGCTTAAAGTACCTCCCCTTCAGGTCGAACAGCGTAACGTCGTAGCCAGACCTCTGAAGGAGGGCAGATAGATAAGACCCGGCTACTCCTCCCCCTACTACTGCAATTTGCATACTAGGAATATTTTAGGTAAAGTATAAAAGAACCTTTGTTTTAAGACTCTTAATTGTGCGGTGAGCGGTTATTGTTGAGTCAAGAGCAAGTTCTCAAAAAGATGGAGGAGTGGCCCAAGCACTACGAGCCTAAACAGATCGAGCAAAAGTGGCAAAACTTCTGGTTAAGTAAGGAAGTTTGGGAGAAGGTCTTCAAGTTCGACGAGGACTCAAATAAGCCCGTGTTCTTCATAGACACCCCTCCTCCCTTTACTAGCGGAGAACTGCACATGGGCCACGCCTATTGGGTAACGATAGCCGACACAATTGGCAGGTTCAAGAAACTCCAGGGTTACAACGTACTCTTACCTCAGGGGTGGGACACCCAAGGTCTTCCCACAGAGCTGAAGGTCCAATACAAGCTTGGAATTTCAAAAGATAACAGGGAGCTGTTCTTGCAGAAGTGCGTAGAGTGGACCCTCGACATGATAGACAGGATGAAGAAGGCGATGATGAGGCTAGGCTATAGGCCAAACTGGGAGCAGTTTGAGTACAGAACCTTTGACCCAGAGTACAGGAAGGTCATCCAGAAGAGCCTCTTGGACATGTATGGCAAGGGGATAGTGAAGATGAAAGACGGCCCAGTGTACTGGTGCCCCAAGTGCGAGACCGCTCTTGCCTTAAGCGAAGTGGGCTACATAGAGAAGGAGGGAGTCTTAGTTTACGTTGGGTTCCCCCTAAAGGAAGGGGGAGAGATAGTAATAGCTACAACTAGGCCAGAGCTAATAGGTGCTACGCAGGCAATTGCCGTCCATCCCGACGACGAGAGGTATAAGAACTTAGTCGGGAAAGTGGCAATAGTCCCCCTCTTCAACAGGGAGGTTAAGATAATAGCTGACAGCGAGGTGGAAAAGGACTTCGGGACTGGTGCAGTCATGATAAGCACTTACGGTGACCCGCAGGACATTAAGTGGAAACTGAAGTACGACCTGCCCTCAGTAGAGCTGATAGACAACAAGGGAAGAATGAAGGGAACAGGAATTGTTGACGGGCTCAAGGTAGAGGAAGCAAGGAAAAGGATTGTGGAAATACTGAAGGAGAAGGGATTCGTAAGAAAAGTTGAGAAGATAAAGCACAAGGTACTTGCCCACACCGAGAGGAGCGACTGCATGTCTCCCATAGAGTTCTTAACGAAGAAGCAAGTGTACATAGAAGTTCTCCCATTTAAGGACAAGCTGCTTGAGGAATACAAGAAGATGAAGTTCAAGCCCGCTAGGATGTCGCACTACCTAGAGGACTGGATAAAGAGCCTGGACTGGGACTGGAACATAAGCAGGCAAAGGGTTTACGGCACGCCTTTGCCTTTCTGGTACTGCGACAACAACCACTTAGTGCCTGCAAGGGAGGAAGACCTTCCAGTAGACCCAACTAAGGCCGCTCCTCCCACGGATAAGTGTCCCCACTGTGGCCTACCTTTAAAGCCTGTCACCGACGTAGCAGACGTCTGGGTAGACTCCAGCGTAACGGTCCTTTACCTCTCTGGGTTCTACAACAACAAGAAGAGGTTCTCCAAGACTTTTCCCGCCTCGCTTAGGCTACAAGGTACTGACATAATTAGGACGTGGCTCTTCTACACGTTCTTTAGGACGCTAATGCTAGCAGGAGACGTGCCGTTTAAGCAAGTCCTAATCAACGGTCAAGTATTGGGCCCAGACGGGACAAGGATGAGCAAGAGCAAGGGAAACGTAGTCTCTCCAATGGACAGGATAGACGAGTTTGGCGCAGACGCCATCAGGATGGCACTTCTCGACGCAGCGATTGGGGACGACTTCCCGTTTAAGTGGGAGGTAGTTAGGAGCAAGAAGCTCTTCCTCCAGAAGCTTTGGAACGCCAGTAGGCTGGCATATCCTTTCGTTAGCGGAAGGAAAGTCGAGAAGCCAACGTCTCTCCACTTAATAGACAACTGGATCCTAGCGAAGCATAAGGAATTCGTGGAAAAGGCCATTAACGCGTACGAGTCCTTCGACTTTTACGTCATCCTACAAGAGCTCTACAATTACTTCTGGGAAATTGTAGCAGACGAATACCTCGAGCTAGTAAAGTATAGGCTATTCCAGGACGACCCATCTGCAATCTACACGCTAAGTAGGATACTGAAGGACATCCTGATTTTGCTCCACCCCATAGCTCCTCACATCACAGAGGAAATCTACTCGAGGATGTACGGAGACAAGATAAGCGTTCTGCTTGAAGAGCTACCTAAGGTAGACGACATACAGGTGGACGAGGAAGCCGTTAAGACTGGCGACGCCCTCAAGAGGGCTACGTCCATGCTCAGGAACGCTAAGATATCTAACAGACTGTCCATGAACGCCCCAATAAAGGCCAAGATCTACGGTAGCAAGGAGTTCTTGGAAAGGATAAGGAAAGTGGAAGAAGACCTTGTAAAGACGCTTAAGGTAGTTGAACTGCAGTACGTAGAGTCTCAGGAGGAAAAAGTAGAAATAGAAAAGTCAGACCATGGGAGTTCCAATCACCGGTCATGATCCTTTTTCTCATCAGCCTCTATTACTTCCTTTATCCTGTTTACGCCCTCTTTTATTTTATCCTCGTCTATTGCGAAGCTTAGCCTCAAGAATTTCTTGCCCACCTCAAGGGGAAAGACCTCCCCTGGGATGGTGATGACTCCAGCACTCTCAATGAGCTTCACCGCCAAGCCCTTGGTGTCTGTATTCCACTCCCTTAGCAGATCGCTGACCTCAGGGAACATGTAGAACGCGCCAGACGACTTGTAGACCTTAAATTGCTTTATCTTCTTGAGCTCTTGGTACATGACGTCCCTCCTCCTCTTGAATAGGTTAATCATCTCCTTAACGTCGTCAAAAGAGTTGAAGGCCTCTATTGCCCCCTTCTGGGCGAAACTAGTAGCGCAAGTGTATATGTTTGCAGCCAATATCCCCGCCTTCTGTATGACCTCTTTCCTAGCGACTATGTACCCTAGCCTCCAGCCGGTCATGCTGAAAGTCTTGCTGAAACCGTTCACGTATATCACGTAATCCCTCCACGCTGGGTCCTGCAGTACACTCCTCATCTCCCCTTCGTAGACGAAGTAGTCGTAAATCTCATCAGAGAGAAGCACAATTCCCCTATCCCTTGCCATATCTTGGATCTTGACGACTTCCTCTGGTTTAAACAACATACCAGTCGGGTTATGGGGGTTGTTAAGAACTATCATCTTCGTTCTCTTGGAGATCAAGTTTTCCAGCTCGCCTACGTTCAGCGAGAAGCCCTCGTTTTCGCTGAAGCTCAGCCTTAGGTATACCGGTTTACCCCCCAATAGCTTTACTACCTCAGCGTAGGAGTAAAAGCTGGGGTCTGGCAAGATCACCTCGTCTCCGGGGTTTACGTAAAGGAGGAAAGCCAAGAAGAGGGCAGTCTTAGCGCCCGGTGTTATGGCAACCTCCTCTTTTTTCACCTCACCGTACCTTGAAGTCAAGTGGTCGGCTATCTTTTGCCTCAGTTCGTCTATTCCTAGTGCAGGCGTATACCCAGTAAAACCTTCGTCCAATGCCCTCTTTGCCCCCTCCCTTATCCTAGGGAAGGTCTTTACGTCTGGCTGCCCTATCCCAAAGTTTATTGTCTTTATCCCCTTTTCCCTTTCAACTCTCCTCGCTATCTCTTGGTAAACTAGGGTTGACTCGCCGGTTAGATTGCCCAAGGAGCTCGCGAAATCTGTTATCATTTGGGAAAAATGTCTAGACCAAGTCTTTAATTTTAGCTGGATCCATCATTAGAGCGGAGCCTATGAGGAAGGCGTCTGCGCCAGCCTTCCTAAGTTCGTTGATTTCCTCCTTACTGCTAATCCCACTTTCAGCGACCTTGACCACGTTGTTAGGGATGTACTGCAAGACCTTCTTGGTCCTCTCTAAGTCCACCTTTAGGCTCTGGAGGTCTCTAGAGTTCACTCCCACTATTTTCGCCCCGCTGGCCAACGCTATGTCCACCTCGTACTCGTTATGCACCTCCACGAGGGGCTCCATCCTGTAAGTCCTAGCGTACTCTATTAGGTTAGCCAACTCCCTCTTCGTTAAGATCCTTACTATAAGGAGAACGGAATCCGCCCCGATGTTGTATGCTGTGTCTATTTGGCCCTCGCTAACCACGAAGTCCTTCATTAACACGGGTATGCTTACTTCGTTAGCTATCCTCATTAGAGTAGAATAGGAGCCCCCAAAGAACTTGTCCTCAGTCAAAACGCTGAGTGCAACGGCACCGTTAGCCTCCATAAACTTAGCGTACTCTATGGGATCCCTTTCGGCCTTAAAGCCTGAGGGAGATCTGGTCTTGTACTCAGCTATAATGGGGTTCTTTCCAACACTTTTACCCCTGAGTATTGCACTATAAAGGGAATAAACGGGCCTCGTCCTAGTCGCGTATACGTATGGCCTCTTAAGGGCGTTCTCGACTACCTCCCTTAGCCACCCTTCTAGATATCTGGGCATTGTCATACCCTATTTAGGAAATTATAAAATATCTTTTGGCCCTCTGATGTCCCTATGCTCTCCGGGTGGAACTGGACTCCGTATATCTTGAACTCCTCGTGATGTATTGCCATTATCTCGTTGTCCTCCTCGGATCTGGCGTCTACTACTAAGGGAGATTTCACGTCGTCTACGACAAGGCTGTGGTACCTAGTTGCCTTGAACTCCCTTGGGACGCCTTGAAATATTGGGACGGACTGGTTAAGAAGTACGATGTTACTGAGCTTCCCGTGGAACACCTTCCTTGCCCTCCTAATCTTTGCCCCAAAGGCGTAGCCTATCGCTTGATGACCTAGACATATCCCAAGTATTGGGGTCCTCTTCCCCAGCCTCTTTATGACGTCTATTACGATCCCAATGTCCTCCTTCTTGTCCGGGGACCCCGGCCCAGGAGAGATTATTATCCTATCGGGGTTTATCCTCTCAACTCCGCTCACTGTTATCTCGTCGTTCCTCACCACTATTGGGTAAGTCCCCAGCTCCGCCACTGACTGGGCAACGTTATAGACGAAGCTGTCGTAGTTGTCAATTATCAGCGTTATGTCCAACCTTCTCACCCAGTGAGACCAGTAAAGCCCTCATCTTGTGTTCAGTTTCGTAGTACTCCATTTCGGGCACAGAGTCATATACTATGCCCGCACCGGCCTGTACTCTTATTAGGTCGTCGTTGATGAAGGCAGTCCTTATTGAGATGGCGAACTCCGCGGAGCTCTTGGACACAACGCCAACTACTCCCGCATATGGGCCCCTCTTAAACGGCTCTATTTCCTCGATGATGTTCATTGCCATGGGCTTGGGAGCCCCGCTAACTGTACCAGCTGGGAACGTCGCCTTAAGTACGTCTACTGGAGTAACGTTCTTCCTCAACGTTCCAATCACCTTGCTCACCAAGTGTTGGACGTGACTGTACTTCTCCACGTACATGAATTCTGGGACCTTTACTGTACCTGGTACGCATACCTTTCCTAGGTCGTTCCTAGCCAAGTCAACCAACATTAGGTGCTCCGCCCTCTCCTTTTCAGAAGCTAGGAGCTCCTGCTCGAGGGCAAAGTCCTCTTCCCTAGTTGAGCCCCTAGGCCTCGTACCCGCTATCGGGTAGCTTTCGGCTACGCCGTTGTTTACCGAGAAGAGGAGCTCCGGGCTTGAGCCTATTATCTTCCTTTTTCCAAACTTCAGGTAAAACATGTACGGGGAGGGATTCACCTTCCTCAAGTTATAGTAAAACCTCATTAGATCCCCCCTATAGGAGAAGCGGTAAGACCTAGACAAGACAACTTGAAACGCGTATCCAGCCTTGATATAGTCCAAGACTTTTCTGACTCCTTCCTCGAATTCCTCCTTCTTCATGGACTCGTCGTACATCTCTACCTTAAGTTCTCCCATCTCTCCGCAGTTATAGTACCTTATTTCACCATCTAGGTACACCTTCCCAGCTTGATGGTCGTAGACTATGAGGTTCTCCGGAAGGAAAAATTCCGCGTAAGGCCACCTCTCCGAGGGAAGCTTTAGATCCCTCACCCTTTCCCACTGCCTAACTGCGTCGTAAGAAACGTAGCCTACCAGGTTACCCAGGAACTTGAAATTAGCGTCCTGTGAAGGCAACGCGTTCAACAGCTTCTCCTCTAAAGAGTCACCCTCATCTACCTTAACGTACCTCTTAGCCCCCCATCCTATAATACTGTACCTAGAGAGGTTTGAGGGACCAGTAACGCTCTCCAAGAGGGCGACGTAATCTTCAGAGCCCTCTATGCACTTGAAGACCTCGTAAGGTTGGGCGAAGGAGGTTATTGGGTGGACTTCCACTTTGCAACACCTAGGATTTTCATTACCTTACTTAGGTCTTTTTTCCCTGGGTATAACTCTACTCCACTAGAGACGTCTATCCACCCTGGATTCAGGGAGACAAACTGATCTACGTTCTCCTCGTTTATCCCCCCTGCTAGACCGAGGTCTGGGTAGTCCCTTAAGACCCCCTTTGCGTACTCCAAGTTTAACCTCTCCCCCTTTCTTGGAGAGTCAAGTAGTACGAGGTCAGCGTACTTGAAGGCCTTGCCTATGTAGGAGTAGTATTCGGGGCTCCCGGGGACGTAGAGTATAAACCTCTTGTGGTACGTAGTTAGCTCCTCAAGTTCCTCATCTGAAAGCACCCTGTGGATCTGAATGAAGTCCGCCTCTCCTCCCTCTTCCACAACCGACTCTATTGAACCCTTAACCTTAACAGCTACTATTGGCTTATCTGAGACCTTTTTGCTGAAGGAGATGAACTTTGGCTTGACGTACCTCGGGCTG
>JBBINF010000018.1:0-16600 GCA_037444045.1 Sulfolobales archaeon
AAAGGAATACGCAGGGAGAGTACTTGAGGTATTCAGGAGGATCTACGGCAAGAGGATATACGCAAAGGTCTACTCCGAGACTAACTTCCCAGAGGCCTCCGGTCTAGCGTCCTCTGCTGCTGGAATAGCGGCTTTGACCTACGCTGCCAACGAAGCCCTAGGACTTGGGCTTGGCCAGAAGGAGCTCTCCAAGATCGCAAGGATAGGTTCTGGGAGCGCGTGTAGGAGCACAGCTGGGGGCTTCGTGATGTGGGAAAAGGGAGAAAGGGAAGACGGCGAGGACTCCTTCTGCTACCAGCTCTTCCCGGAAGACCACTGGGAGGAACTAGTGGACGTAATAGCGGTAATCAGCGAGGGGAAAAAGAGGGTCTCCTCTAGGCATGGTATGAACACGACTACGGAGTCCTCTTACTTGCTCAAGTGTAGGCTCGAGTTCGTGGAGAAGACCCTCCCGGAAGTGGTGGAGAGCATAAAGAGGAGGGACACAAACAAGTTCTTCGAGCTGGCCATGAGGCACAGCAACAGCATGCACGCGGTGATCTTGG
This sequence comes from Sulfolobales archaeon, assembly GCA_037444045.1. Taxonomy (GTDB): domain Archaea; phylum Thermoproteota; class Thermoprotei_A; order Sulfolobales; family Sulfolobaceae; genus Aramenus. The sequence continues at coordinate 546 of JBBINF010000018.1, forward strand.
ACTCCTGGCCCTCATTTTTCTACCTAAACGACTTAGACCTAGAGATAATGCGTTGGGTGCAGGAGTTCGGCAAGGCAGGCTATACCTTCGACGCAGGCCAGAACGCCCACGTGCTAACCCTTAAGCCGTACGTGGAAGAGGTGGTGGAGTTCCTCAAAAGCGTTGGGGTCAACAAGGTAATAGTGTCGAGGGTTGGTCAAGGGCCTAGGGTCCTGCACTCCTCTAGGAGCTGAACGAAGTACTTCACGTCTCCCTCTACGCTCTCGTGATAGCCTATAACTGCCTTCCTTATCTCCTTCAGCGACTTCGCTATTAACGAGATTGACGTGAGCTTTTTGACTTCCTCCCCGTCGTACACGTAGAGGGCTTCGTCCTTCTCCTCGTAATAGGGGACGTCGTTGAACTCGTGGTATATGAGGAGTCCATCGTGTTCCCTCATTAGCCCGTAAATCTCCTCCCTATGGGAGGAGAAGAGGTCCAGGCACTTCCCAGTTACGTCCCTCTTGACCCTCTTGAAACCGGTACGGAAGAGCACTGCGTTCCTAAACCTCTCGTCCACCTCCCACAGCTTAGCCAGGATGAAGTCGTCGGTAAACGCCGAGAACCCTCTCTCGTCTTGTGGTATTTCAAGGCCCCTCTTCATGAGACTAACTATTGCGTGGGATATAATGGCGTTGTATAGCCCAACCACGCTGTGGAAGTACACGTTCTCAAACATGTACATCCTCGCAAGGAGGAACTGCTCCACTATTGGAACTGCCTTTTCCATCACCGCTATTTTCCCGTTAAAGTAGACCAAGAACCTCTTGAGCCTCTCCACGTCGAAGTAGCCGTAAGTTACCCCAGCGTAGTAGGAGTCCCTCAGCAAGTAGTCGCCCCTGTCAGCGTCGACAAAGTTGGACACAATTAGGCTCGCTATCTTCTCCTCCTCACTCCTTGGCCTCTCCTCTAGCACGTTAACCACGAAGTTTACGGGGTCTGACGCCTCCTTGGAGAACTCCTTTTCTATTACGTGGGCTAGGAACTCCTTCACTACCCTTACCCCGAAATTGACGTGGGTCTTCTTGCCCTGCTCTTCCACGTCTAGGCCGTAGACTTGCCTTGCGAGCATTAACGCGTTCTCGAAGGTATGGGAGAAGGGCAAGTGCCCTACGTCGTGCAAGAGCCCAGCCAACGCTACAAGCTCCACGTTTACGAAGTCGAGCTTTGAGTTCTCTGAAATGAACTTCGCCAGCTCCCTAGCTAAGTACATTACCCCAAGGCTGTGCTCAAAACGCGTGTGGTTCATGCCAGGGTAGACCATGTAAGCTAAGCCAGTCTGCTTTACGTACCTTAACCTCTGGAAAACAGGGGTGGAAATGACCTTAAGGAACTTGTCTGGGACCTCTATGTACCCGTGTATAGGGTCTCTAATAAGTTTCATATCCCGTTCTCTCTTTCCCAATTAATACGCGTTAAAGGAGGTAAGGGCGTTTAATAACGCCTCCGCCCCCCTCATGACGCTTTTTTCAAGGTCCTCTTTGGATATCCACACTCCTCCTCTAGCCAAGTTGTCACTTACGACCAGTGTTGCCCCAACTTTCACGTTCCTTAGCTTGCCTACAGCGAAGAGGGTTGCACATTCCATCTCCACAGCTATGTTCCCCCTGGAGGACCACCTCTTAACGAAGTGCTCGTCCTCAGCGTAGAAGGCGTCGCTGCTGAAAACGTTCCCCAAGTGGAACTTGAGGTTGCCCTCCTGAAAGGACTTGACAAGGGAGGTCAACAGCCCGTAGTCTGGGGTTGCCGCTACGCTAGCCCCCTCGCCAAAGTACTGGTAGAATAGCCCCCCAGCGTTGTAAGACGCCCCCGTGGGGATGACGTACTCCCCCAAATTTATGCCCTCAATTAGGGCACCAGCGGTACCGTACCTTACAAACACCTTACCGCCCAACATTGTCAGCTCCTCGAGCACAATGGCGGCAGAGGGACCTCCTATTCCGTGCGTGGCTATGCTCACCCTGACCCCGTTGTAGTAACCAGTGTAAACTAGGAAGCCCCTATTCTGGTTAACTAGTTTCGCCTCCTTTAATAACGAGGACAGGAGCGTTGCCCTTCCGGGATCCCCAACTACTATAACTCTCTCAGCTATGTCCCCCTTCTTTGCGAGTATGTGGACTGGGTTCATATGTCTAAACTTCGCAAGTGCCTTTAATTTTTGCGTAGACTAAAGCAGCAAACTCCTTTTGCTTAAAGAAAACTCTTTTGCAAAATACAATAAACACGGGCAAAAAGTCCATGAAACTTTATTAACGTTAATCTAGATAATAACTCTATTAACGCTAGTTACTACCAGCATTAATGAAAAATTAGAGAATTTTATTTGGTCTCTATCTAGAGAATTTAAATCTTTCAAAATAGAATTAATCACATAGGAAACCTTTAAAGCACAAAAGCGGAAAAGTTTTAAAAAGAGTAAGTGGATATCGTATCTTATGAAAGAGAGAGAGGTAGAGGCTAAAAGACTAATAGGAAAAAAGCTAGTGAGGGGCAAGGTGTACGAGTACGAGTACTACACGCTCCCGCTAAACCTCTACATACCTAAGTCGATGGTAGAGAAGTTCGGTACAAAGTACACGCTAGAAGTCGATGAGGAGTCTGGTACGATAACGATAAAGCCAAAAGGGTCCTAAATTAGGTCTTTTATTTCGTAAGGAGTTCTGGCTATTTTTATGCCGGCGTCCTTTAGTGCTGAAACCTTGCTCTCGTAAGTGCCCATACCCATGTACACCACTGCCCCCGCATGTCCCATCCTTTTTTCCTTAGGTGCGGTGCTGCCAGCTATATATGCCACTATCTCCTTTTTGAGTTTCCCTTCCTTTTTCATCCTAGCAACTTGTTCCTCCATTGTGCCCCCAATTTCCCCAATTATCACTACCTTCTCAGTCTCAGGATCCCGCTCGAACATCTCTACTGCCTCCTGCATTGTAGTTCCGACGATCGGATCTCCTCCTATTCCTATGACCGTGGACTGGCCGTACTCCTTTAGGATCTCGGCTACCTCGTAAGTTAGGGTTCCAGACCTAGACACTATGCCTATTTTCCCCTTTCTGAAGGCCCTAGACGGCATTATCCCTACTAGTGTCTCCTCTGGCACTATTATGCCGGGGCAGTTAGGGCCAATTATCTTTACGCCCTTGTTCCTCGCGTACTTTACTGCCCTAGCAACGTCCACTACAGGGATGTGCTCAGTCACCACTACGACGAGCTTTACGCCTCCGTCAACAGCCTCGTATATGGCGTTTACGGCGAACTTAGCGGGGACGAAGATTATGCTGGCGTCGACCTCGTGTTCCTTTATTGCCTCCTCCACGGTGTCGTATACTGGAACCCCGTGTACTTGGGTACCGCCTTTGCCGGGGGATACCCCTGCGACCACTTTAGTGCCGTAGTCTAGCATGAGCCTCGTGTGGAAGGATCCTTCCCTGCCAGTTATTCCTTGTACCAGTACCCTAGTGTTCTTGTCCACTAACGTAGGGCATCCCTCACTGCGTCTAGTGCGTTGCTGTACACCTTTATGCCTTGGCTTTGCAGTATCTTCCATCCCTCTTCCTCGTTGGTTCCCACCAGCCTAACGAAAATTGGCTTTTTCACCTTAGAGTAAGCCTCAACTATCCCCTTTGCCACTTCGTCGCACCTAGTTATCCCGCCGTAAATGTTGATCACTATCTTCTTAACCCTTGGGTTACTTCCGACCCTCTCAACGCAGTACCTAACCCTCTCGGCGTCAGCTCCCCCTCCTACGTCCATGAAGTCCGCCGGCTCACCGCCCATTAGCTTTACTAGATCCATCGTAGCCATGGTGAGCCCGGCTCCATTGCCTATTATGCCTATGTCCCCGTCCAACTCAACGTAGGAGTCTGGGACGTAGCTCCTACCCAGTTCCTTGAGTAAATCCTCGTGTCTGTAGACGGCGTTGTCGTCCAAGATGACCTTAGAGTCAAGGGCGACTAGCCCGGAGTCTGTTACCGCTAGCGGGTTTATCTCCGCTAGCTCAGCGTCGTAGTTGACCACCAAGGAGTATAGCCCCTTGATCACTGTTTCAAGCCCCTTAACCCCTAGGTACTTCTCAAAGGCGATTACGTCGTAAGGCATTACTCCCCTTTCGATTGGGATGACCCTCTTGTAGACGTCTTTAGCGCTCTCTACGTCAACTCCCCCTTGGCGGGAGGCTATCACCATTGGTTCCCCGGAGTCCCTGTCCATCAAGGCTGAGACGTACACTTCCCTTTGATGGGGGACGAACTCCTCCACTAGCACCTTCTCAACGCCTTTCTTTTTCATTTGCTCAATCGCTGAGTTAACGTCTTCAGTGACCGCAACTAGTCCCCTCTTTCCCCTGGAGCCCTCAAGTACTTGTGCCTTTACTACCCCAGTACCCTTCCACTCTATGGGGCCAGTGGTCAAAACCCCTTTGGGGACCTTTATGCCCAACCGAGAGAACAAGTACTTGCCTTCGAATTCATAAAGTTTCATAATTTAGTATATTTACAGAAGCTCTTAAAAACACACTCATTGCACTTAGGAGAGCTTAGCCTACAGAAGGCCTTTCCCACGCTGACCATCCCCGCGTGGAACAGCTTATAGTAGTACAGATCCTTAGGGAGCGACTTCTCTGCCTCTTCCTTGGCCTCCCTCTTTCCCATCTCTTTCCCCATTACCCTTCCCAAAACCCTCCTCAAGTACTCTGTCTGAGGTAGGACTACGTTGTTTCCGGCGAAGAGCAGGAGGGAGTCCGCAGTCTCCTCTCCAACTCCGTCCATTGATAAGAGCACGTCCCTGTTCTCGACCTTCAAGAGCTTCTCAAGCCCGCCGAACTCCTTGACCTTAGCCGAGAACTTCCAGAGCCTTACTGCCTTGGTCTTGTGGAAGTTGACTGACCTTATGAGCCCGTCCAGTTCCTCTAGCGACAGGGACGAGATGTCCTCTACCTTTCGTATTCCCCTCTCCTCAAGCCCCTCTAGGACTTTCTTGACCGTCTCCCACCTTGTCATTTGGACTAGGAAGGCCGATATGGCTATCTTGTCAGGGGTGTCTAGGCCACCCCACCACTTGTACGACGTTGCCTCACTGACTACCCAACCCATCTTAACTAACAGTCCCTTGTTGCCCTCAAGGACTTCAAGAAGCTTCACTTAGGATCACTTTCGCCAGCTTTTCTGTACCCGGAGTAAAGGAGTTAGGCCTTACTGGCCTCTCAAGGAAACTGAGGAGCTTGTCGTCGCTGTCCCAAGTACTCGGGTCTGGCAAGAACAACGCCCCCAAGATCCTAGCGTAGAGCTCGGCGTCCCTCTGCGTGGTCGCCCTAACGAGGCTATTGTTGTAGACTACTACGGTGGGTTTGCCGTACATCACTACTGCCTCCATCGCCGTCTTCCCCTGGTGGGTCAAGACCACGGACGCGTTTGCTACGTACTTCTCTAGGTCAGGGTCGAAGGAGAAGACCTTCCACCCCTCCCTCTTGTACTTCCCTGGATCTACCTTGCCCGTCTGCATCACTACGTTCCTCAAGCCCAGCTTTGCCACCTTGTCGAACAAACTGGGAAAGCCCTCCGTCCCTGCGGTGACCAAAACGTAGCCCTCGTCCCTTGGCTCGTACTTGGGCCTCTCCACTATTGGGCCTACTACTACTCCGTTCTTGTAGAGGCCCTTCTGCTCCTCCCAGTGGAGGAAAACTGCCTTAGAATACTTCGATATAATGCTCACGGCCTTCCCCCTTGTGACTATCCTGTCCTGGCTCTCTATTGCAAATACCTTAGCCCCCTTCAGGAACTGGAAGAAGGAGGGGAACAAGGAGTGGTTTGAGCCAGTCGCAACTACAACTTTGTACTTCCTTACCCTAGAGCTCGAGATAAAGGACTTAAAGAGCCCCTTGAGTGAGAAGGAGTGGGGCTCGATCCCCTTTTCCACCTCGTAGAACTTCCCAGCGTAAGGGGAAAGAACCTTTCTGCTGTTCTCGTCGCCCTTAGGGATAACGAAGTCTACCTTCTCCCCTAAGTACTGGGCAATCGCCCTTGCAAAACCCGTGTGTCCGCCTCCACTTGCTATGATCAGAATGTCGGCCATTACCTAAAACTTATTATCGCGTTGTGTTATAAAGCCATACTATGGAGTTAGAGCAGTACAAGGGACTGTGGGTAAAAGGGGGCATAATGCTAGCCCTAAACCTAATAGACGACGGGAAGAAAGTTGTGGAGGTGGGACTGGGAGAGAGGGACTTTTACGTTGACGTTGAGTCTGACAGTTCAATAGGCCTAGAGGAGGCCAAGAAGTATACCTCGTTTAGGCAGGACGAGGTGAGGCTAGAGGGCAACTCCTTTTCCTATAAGGGGCACTCAGTGCTCATTGCGTCCAACGCAAAGCCCGAGGGGAACCCTAGGTACTTTGAGATCTTGAACATCTCAGTCCACCACCCCTCAGCCGAGAAACAGTACGTGAGGATAAGGGGGGTAGCCTTTGAGACCGAGGAACAGCTAAAGGACTACTTGAGCTGGCTGGAGAAGGCGTCTGAGATCGACCACAGAGTTATCGGAGAGAGGATGGACCTCTTCAGCTTCCACGAGGAGGCTGGGCCCGGATTAGTCCTCTACCACCCCAAGGGGCAGCTAATAAGGAACGAACTGATCCAGTACATGAGGGAGATAAACGAGTCCATGGGGTACCAAGAGGTTTACACTTCCCACGTCTACAGGACGGTGCTCTGGAAGATAAGCGGGCACTACGACATGTACAAGGACAAGATGCTGATCTTCACCCACGAGGACGACGAGTTGGGGATAAAGCCCATGAACTGCCCCGCCCACATCTTGATATACAAGTCCAAGGAGAGGAGCTACAAGGACTTGCCCATAAGGTTCTCTGAGTTCGGCAACGTGTATAGGTGGGAGAAGAAGGGAGAGCTCTACGGCCTCTTGAGGATTAGGGGCTTCACCCAGGACGACGGGCACATATTCCTAAGGGAAGACCAGCTAAAGGACGAGATAAAGACCTTGGTGAAAAAGACCCTAGAAGTCCTGGAGAAACTCGGATTCAAGGGCGACGACGTAAGGATAAACCTCAGCACGAAGCCGGACGAGAGCATTGGCTCGGCGGAGCTTTGGGAAAAGGCGACCAAGAGCCTCGTTGACGCTCTGAACGAGCTCGGCATAAAGTACGTGGTCAAGGAAAAGGAGGGGGCCTTCTACGGGCCCAAGATAGACTTCGACATAAGGGACAGTTTAGGTAGGTGGTGGCAGCTCTCCACTATCCAGGTTGACTTCAACTTGCCAGAGAGGTTTAAGCTAGAGTACAAGGACAAGGACGGCAAGCTCAAGAGGCCTGTCATGGTACACAGGGCAATCTACGGGTCGTTAGAGAGGATCATGGCTATCCTACTGGAGCACTACAAGGGTAAGTTACCGACTTGGCTGAGCCCAGTGCAGGTGAGGGTCTTGCCAATAAACGAGGAAGTAAAAGGCTACGCAGAGGACGTGGCAAACAAGTTGAGGGCACTGAGGATTAGGGTCGAAGTTGACGCTGAGGACACGCTGTCAAAGAGGATAAAGAGGGCATACGACGACGGCGTCCCCTACATTCTGATAACTGGTAAGAAGGAGATGAGCGAGGGCAAGGTCACTGTGAGGGCAAGAGGTAACGTTGAGGTTAGGGGGGTCGAACTGGACAAGTTTACCTCAGAGCTAGTCAAGGAGATATTAAATAGGAGTCCGAACAACACGGCTATTGAGAACCTCAAATGATAGTGTATGGGGTTTACAAGAGCTTTCTAGGGCCTATAACCGTGGCCAAGGACGATAAGGGATTCATTATGTTGGACTTCTGCGACTGCGCCGAGGGGGAACTGCTGGACAACTCCGCCTTCACCGACTTCTTTTACAAGCTCGACAAGTACTTCGAGGGCAAGGAAGTGGACTTGAGGGAGCCGGTGTCGTTAAGGGTAAACGAGTTTAGATTAAGAGTGTTCAAGGAGGTAATGAAGGTGAAGTGGGGTAAGACAAGGACGTACAAGGAGATAGCAGAGACTGTTGGCTCGTCGCCCAGGGCAGTGGGGGTGGCCCTCTCCAAGAACCCCGTCCTCTTGATCATACCTTGCCATAGAATAGTTAGCGAAAAGGGGATAGGCGGTTACTCGAGGGGAGTTGAACTAAAGAGTAGGTTGTTAGAGCTTGAAGGTATAAAATATTCCGAAAATGTTTAAAATATTCTACTACAAGAAATTTGGCTGATGAAAGCCATTATCTTGGCAGGCGGTTTTGGGAAGAGGCTAAGGCCACTTACCGACGACAAGCCAAAACCCCTAGTCGAAATAGCGGGGAGGCCCATAATTGAGTGGCAAGTGATGTGGCTAAAGAGCATGGGTATTAAGACGTTCGTCGTCTCAGAGGGTTACAAGAAGGAGACCCTCATAAATTGGCTCACCGAAAACGAGAAGAGGTTAGGGGTAAAGTTTATCCACGTCATAGAGAGCGAACCGCTAGGCACTGGTGGGGCAGTGAGGAAGGCAATGGAGGTAGTTGAGGATAACTTCGTAGTAGTAAACGGCGACATAATAACAAACATTGACATTAGAAAGTTAGACTTAACCGACTGCTTAGCAAGTATATCCCTAGTCCCGCTTAGGAGTCCATACGGAGTGGTGGAAACTAACAACGGTAAAATAGCGAAGTTCGTTGAGAAGCCCGTACTAAAGGAGTTCTGGATAAACGCTGGAGTCTACCTGTTTTCGCCGGAGATAATTGAATACCTCCCAGAGAAAGGGGACATGGAGAAGACCACTTTCCCCAAACTGGCTGAGAGAGGTCTCTTGTGCGGTAAAAAGTTTGAGGACGTATACTGGAGGTCAATAGACTCAATAAAGGACGTTGAGGAGGCGTCGGCTGAGGTTGGACAGATCTTTGAGCTCAGAGGAGAATGACCTCTTCGTCTTCCCCTATCCACTCCTTTACTACCGCGTCCATGCCTTTCCTTTTTATCTCGTTGAGCAACTGCCTGTAGTTCTTCTCCAGTAGCTCGGCGCAGTCTTCCGGCATCCTCTCCTTCAGTATTTCAATTAATACCCTAAACGACCTCGTCTCGTCCATGTACTTAAACGCCTAAGTAAATACACGTGAGGGTGGGCTGAAACTTTGCACGAAGAAATCTAAGTACGTGATGCCGAAATACCGGGGCAAAATCTGCTTGTAGCCCTATTACAAACTTTTGTCTCCATCCGCGTCTATCTAAGTACAAGCCTAGCCAGAGCCGGAAATATGCCTCGAGGCATCACGGCTAAAATTTTAAATGTCAACCATTTATTAGTAATGAAGTGCCGCGGTAGCTCAGCCTGGCTAGAGCGTTGCCCTGGTATTTAAGGTACCAGGGAGGCAAAGGTCCCGGGTTCAAATCCCGGCCGCGGCTCTCCCTTTTGGGAAAACCCTCTTAAGTCTGAAATCCTTTCTACGTAAAATGATCGCCATAGTCACTGGGGCGTCAAAGGGGATAGGAAGGAGCGTCGCTTTAAGGCTAACTCAGATGGGTTACACCGTAGTGGCCGTGTCGAGGACGATGCCGGAAGTGGGACACGTAAAGTACACAGCTGACGTCTCGGACAAAAACGAGGTGAAGAGGATAGTGGAGGAGACCCTGCAGAAGTTCTCAGCAATAGACGTGCTAGTCAACAACGCCGGTTTTGGAGTCTACGGCTCCTTCCAAGAGACACCCCTTGAGGAGGAGGAATACATGGTTAGGACTAACCTACTGGGCCCCATATACTTCACCAAGTTCGTGTTGCCCTCAATGGTCTCGAGAAGAAAAGGGAACATAGTCAACGTAGTCTCCGAAGCCGCCTACGTCTCATCACCAAAGCTATTGGTATATTCTGCCACAAAGGCGGCGTTGGCTAGCTTCACTAACGGCCTTTGGGCGGAGATGAGGAAATTTAACGTAAAGGTCTCCGGGATCTACCCTGGGCCAGTTAGGACTAACTTTACCTCCCACCCCTCCTTTAAGGGGGACAAGAACTCCTTCGACAGATTCGCCGTGGAACCAGAAAAAGTGGCTGACGCTGTAGTAAAGGCAATAAAGACCGGCAAGAGGGAGATATACGTGCCGTCAAAACTACGCGTTGACCCCTATTTCCTGAAACTCTCTAACATCTTCCAGTCAATTACGTACAGGATTGTGAGTAAATGGTTTAGCTAGAAATAAATCTTTCTAAAGATATTTACTTTGGGAAATATTTTTAAACTGTAATATGTAGAGTTTTATCAGATCCAAATGAATAGGACGGCCCTAATTGGTATAATCGTCGTAGTAATAATAATCGTTGGTATTGCTGTATACCTATTGGTTCCAAAGGCCCATACTACCACTACGACGACCACTGTGACCACTACTTCGACCCCCACTACCACCCCTCAGACCCCAATTTCGGTATGGGTCGCGGACGCGTATACTGCTGAGGCGGAATCACTGTTAAACGCCTTCCACAACTCTACTGGCATTCCCATACTAATGCCGAAAGGCGGAGGATCCTTCGGATTAGCTAGGGAAATAGAGACTGAGGGGTCTAGCGCTGGAGTGACCGTGTTCATGCCCGTAGCGCTTAGCGCTGGGACTACTGACTTAGGGAGCTACAACTCAGGGTGGGCAATAGCCTTTGTCGCCGACCAGCTGGCCATCGCTTACACTAACGCCAGTATAAACAACCAGTACGCTAAGGAAGCCCTGCAAGACGCACAGAGCGGGAACTGGTCTGGGTTCTTCGAGATCCTAACGAGCGGTCACGTAAAGGTGGGTATATCAGACCCTAACACGGACCCTGCGGGGTGTAGGGCTTGGATAGTGCTTGAGATCGCCGGCTACCTATACCAGCACAACACCTCCTACTACTCCGGCAGGATGTTGCTCAACCAAGGTAACGTAACTGCCCCTAACGCTGCAGAACTGGTCCCAGATCTAACTGCGGGGAACATAAACTTCCTCTTTATCTATAAGTCAGCTGCAATAGCCAAGAATTTGCAGTACATCCAGCTCCCAGAAAAGCTCAACTTGGGAGACCCAGCCTACGCCAGCTTCTACTACAACTTTACGTATAAGCTTGCCACTGGGATTGCACACGGCTCCCCTATATACTTGTACATTACTATTCCCAAGGCTACAAACAACTACAACGAGGCAATCCAGTTCGTGATATTCGTGGTGGAGCACTCGAGCATACTCGCCAAGTACGGACTAACCCCGTTGAAGCCCGCTTTCCTGTTTAACACCACCGCTGTACCACCACAGATAGCCCAATTAATCTCTGAGGGATACCTACAAGTGGCGAACTCTTCATGAGCGTGCTTAAGGCAATAGGGATTTTTTTAGCCCTCCTATTATCGCTCCCAGTCCTAGTGCTCATTTACATGGGCTTTTTTGTCTTCAACTCGCCAGAAGCTTACTCTTCCTCCTTTTTAGATGGGGTGCTTCTAACAGTTACGTCGTCTGCTACTGCAGTGACAGTTGACTTCGCGCTCTTCACCCTCCTTTCATACTACTTGTCCAGGAACAGGGACTTCATTACCGACTCCCTTGCTGACGTCCCAGCCTCCATCCCCCACCCAATAGTGGGAGTTGCACTAGTGTTCCTGGACAGCCCTTACACCCCAATTGGGGACTTCCTCAGGAGCTTAGGGATTAACTTCTTTGACACTTACCTGGGGCTTACTACAGCTCTCGTAGTGGTCTCAGCCCCCATCTACATTAAGAGCCTAAAGAGCTTCTTCGACTCCCTGCCCAAGTCCTACGAGAACTACGCCAGGAGCCTCGGAGCTGGAGAGCTGAGGACTTTCTTCTCCGTTGTGCTCCCCATGTCCTACAAGGGTATAGTCACCTCCCTTCTAGTGGCCATGTCTAGGGCAATGAGCGAGTTCGGATCCATAGCGATTATCGCCTACTACGTCTTAGGAGGTCCCTTTAACGGAGTCACCCCAGCACCAATTCAAATCTACGAGTACTTCGGATACTATGGTCCAGCCGTTGCAGTGACCGCTTCTGCCATAATGATAGTAATAGGCATTGTTGTCCTAATTGCAGTCAGGGTAGTCCAGTACAAGTTAGGTGGGGCCGCCGGGATTTGAACCCGGGACCACCAGCGTACTGGTGGTTAGGGAATACATCCCCAGGCTGGCATCCTAGTCCATGCTAGACTACGGCCCCCCACACTTAGAGAGACATCTTTACATTTAAAAGTTATGATAGCCATAATATGATTACTTTCGGTTAACTCTCCCCCTATAAACCTAAAGAACGAGGGAAATAATACGGGCGGGGTACCACGTATAGCATCTATTAAAGCGTTGAACTCAAAGAGTATTAATTAGGTGGTTAGAAATTCCCGTAATATACAGATGTAAAAATTGCGGATATGAACTTTACAGGTTCGAGAAAGTAGGCCAGGACTTCTACGGAGTAAGGACGCCGTCGGAGATAAAGTCCATCTACGGCGGTAGGTGCCCCAAGTGTGGGCATCCGTTGACTACCCCAACTATGCAGGAGATAAAGATCGCGTTGAAGAAGAAGGTAACAGTTTTGACAAGGTAGACACGACTTTCTCCAGATCTCTCTTCCTCTTGTACTCCCTTGCTAGTTCGTATAGCTTAAATGCTGAGAGAACCTTGGTCACGTTGCTGGGGTTTTCCTTTACTTGGGAAGAGTCGTAGTCTATTATGTAAGTCCTTTCTTCCGTAACTAGGACGTTCTTCCAAGGTCTAGACAGCTCCAAGTGCTCCACCTTTACGTCTTCCAAGTGCCTTGCCCTCACTAGGAGGTCTGGGAGGGCCATGAAGTCCCTAGGGGTCAGAGGCCTACCCCTGATGTACTCCATTACAATGAAGTTCCTCCCGTAAAGGAACACCTTAGGTGAAGAAGGGTACGCCATCTCCTGAACCTTAGCCTCCAGTTCTAGGCTCTCCTTAGGCGAGTCAGTCCTCCTAATCTTTACTACCCTATTGTCGTCCAAGAGGACCACGACGCCCGTCTTTCCCTTTCCCAGGGCTCTAAGCTTCCCTATCTGTACGTTGCCGAAGGAATAAGCGTGGGTTATACCGTTTTCAACCAATTCCCTGTATATTTCCTCGCTAAACTTGGGGTATATGAAGGCCCCTATTTCAACCACGTCGGGGTCTTTCTCAAGAACCTCTTTAGGCAAGGCTCTTCCGGCTCCTTCTCTAGCCAGTACTGTTCAACCCTATGCCTGTACTTTAGCGTAATCGAGGATTTAACCATTTCCTCAAGCGGTAACTCCTTCCTTTCCTTCACAGAGTAGAGCCTTCCGTCCTCTCCAATCCACACGTTTTCGTTCTTCTCCACGAAGTCCTCTACCGAACCAGTTAGGTAAAAGGAGGGCCCTTGGTTTAGTTTGTACTTACCTACGTACCGCGACTCCAATTGAACGGCTATCAACACCTCTCTAGCGTCGCCGTAACCCTGGACGTCTATTACGTTATAGCCCTTGGACTTTAACTCGTTCTTAATCCTGTCAATGCTTCTGTAGACCTGGCCCCAAAGGACGTCCTCTACCGCCTTCTCCTCCAAGTAAATCTTTGTGACGAGCACGTCCCCTATCATCCTAGCTTCCTTGACCTCCGGCGGAAAGAAGAAGTCGATGGAAGGCCTCTTCATGAAGTAGTGACTAGCTACCACGAAGGTGGCAAGGCTCTTGAGGGACACAGCAGCTGCTGCGTTTCTTCTTGGGTCTACTGGATCTGGGATAACAACTGGGGAGTCGAACTCTCTTTTTGGCTTCACCAGTTCTACCCTAACGGGATTTTTCCACCTCCTTGCCTCCATCAACGCGTTAATGAAGGAGCCGTATTTAATTATAAGCAACTCACATACGTAGCCCGAGAACCCTTGTACCTTTATCTCTGCCCCGTACACCCCTATGCCCTTGAGGAACCTCTTTAGGAGCCTCACCTCGTCCTTCTGTTCCTCGGTTAAGTGCGACAGGACGTACTCAGTGTGGAAGGGGGTCCTATCAACTGCAGTTATAGCCTCTTCCCCACTCTCCACCCTTAGCCCAGGGACTACGTCGACCTCAACTCCTTCTACCCTCACTATTAAGTAGGGGTGCTCTGCGTAGGCCATGTCCACTTCTAACCCTCCAAGCCTTTCCGTCAGCATCTTGAGGGCCTCTGTCCTTAAGTACTCCTTCCCCACCTCCTTGGGGAAGAAAACGAACACATCTACGTCGGCGTCTCCCCTGAGCCACGTCCCCTTTCTAAAGGAGCCGTGAACTTGCGCGTCGAGGCCCTTAAGCCTGTCTAAAACCACGTCAAGTACCTGCTTTATCCTCAGCTCGTCCTCCTCGGTGGGCTTTATTTTCGAGAGGACTTCTCTAAGAACTTGATCCAATTGAGTGGAGTTGCTCATAAATGGGGCCCCTCGGCGTTAAAGTGCTCTTGAAGAGCGTTATTTCCCTTACCTCCATTTCCCCCACCATTATATCGGCGTTCCTTGTGATGAACTCGCTTAGCTTTGACAAGTTCCTAGGCCCCTTGACCCTCCCCAACGTCACGTGGGGGAGGAACTCGTTGTCGTTTTCCGGCCTAACTCCGACCTTCTTGAGGTTCTGTACAAGTTTCTCCCTGATCTCCTTCATCTGGCTAAACCCCTTCTCTATCCCTACCCATACTACCCTTGGCCTAGAGAGGCTAGGGAATGCGCCGATCCCCCTCAAGGTTATGCTGAACTTGCTGAACGAGACCGAGTCCATTGCCCTCTTTATGTCGTTTAGCTTGGAGTCCTCCACCTCCCCCAGGAAGGCCAAGGTCACGTGGACGTTCTCCGGCTCAACGAGCTTCACGTCAGTCCCCAAGAGCCTAATGTCCTCAAGTAGGGAATGTATTGTTGAAATACCTTCAATTTTGATCGCTATAAACAACCTCATGTTTTTAAACCTCTATTCACAAAGTTTTGGTGGTCAATAATTAAAGTAATTCTTATTACTGGAATGCCGGGATCTGGAAAGACCGAGTTCGCTAAGATGCTGAAAGAGAAAGGGTTCCAAGTTATTTCCATGGGTGACGTACTGAGGAAGAGGTACGAGAAGGAGGCAAGGCACGGGGAGAAGTTAATGGACTTTGCCAAGAGGATTAGGGAAATCTACGGGGAGGGGGTTGTGGCTAGGCTGAGCGTTGAGGAGGTACTACCTTCAACCAGGTTCGTGGCCTTTGAGGGGGTCAGGAGCTTGTACGAGGTCGAGGAGTTTAAAAGGCTGGGGGAACCGCTAATAGTCGCCATCCACTCCCCTCCAAAAGTCAGGTACGCCAGGATGATGAGCAGGATGAGGCAGGACGACTCCAAGGACGTAGAGGAACTGAGGAGAAGGGACATGGACGAGATAAAGCTGGGCATAGGAGGAGTTATAGCCATGGCCGACTACGTCGTGCTAAACGACTCATCAATCGAGGAGTTTAAGAGGAGGTCTGAAGAAGTTATACAAAGGATAATGAGATGACCAAAGTCACCTTCAGGGCAGAGGTCAGGCCCTCTGAGGACGAGGACAAGGTAAAAGTGGCGATACTGAACTTCTTCGACTTTGAGGACATACGCGTTGAGGAAAAACCCTTGGGAAAGGTAATAGTGGCTGAAGCTAGTTCCCTCAGTAGCTTGAGGAAAATGCACAAAGTCCTCAGGGAGGAGAGAATACTGGACGCCGCTAGGAAGTACTTGAAGAGGGGGATTTCTGGAAAGAAGGTAACCTTTATGCTGCACAAGCAGGCAGCTAGCGTCGGCGTGCTGTCCTTTGTCGACGACGAGAGGGAGTCGCCACTTGGGCCGATCGAAGTCACAATAGAGTACGACAACCCGGAGGAAGTTGTAGATTGGCTCGCCCCCAAGACCTCCAAGGGAAGGCCCCTCTGGGAGAACCCTATCCCTGACGAAGTACATAATAGGAAAGGTCGTTAGGTACAAAGGACCACCTAAAGGTTCTCCTAGCTACTCTCTCTAGCTCCCCACTGTCCTCATACCTTCCGCTTATGTGAATTAGGGCTAGC
>JBBINF010000019.1:0-16009 GCA_037444045.1 Sulfolobales archaeon
CTAATTGGGGGAGCCTTCGGCCCCTCAATTGCCGGATCCCTGCTCTCTACCTATTACTCCAGTATAGTAATACCAGTCGACATGGGGGGAACCCAGACCTACATGGTCTACCAGTTGCCCTCGGACTTCGCCTTCCAGCTCACCTTCCTAATATCGGGGATAGCCGGACTGATGATGGCTGTAATAGGCTCTACCACTAGGGACATAAGGATCAAGGGGATGAGGATAAACCAGTAAGCGTTGATTTACTCCACCTTTTAACCCCTTGCTCAGAGTTAAAAGTATGGACAAGTACCTCCTTGCGCTGTTGGGCGAGGCTGGGGCAACGGGGCTGGCAAGGGCGTTCTACTTGAGGTTTAAGGACGAGAAGTTCAGGAAGGCGTACTTACAGGAGCTTTCCCACTGGGAGTTCTTCAAGAGGTATAGGAGGTCTTTCCTTGAGAGGCCAGTCTACTTTGCTCTCCTGGCGTTTGGCCTATTGGTCTCCCTCTTTGGGATGAGTGCGACCAGGAGAGTGGTAAAGAGGGTTGAAACCGGCGCCATAAACTTCTACTTGGAGAACTTCCCCAACGACCCAGCGGTAGAGAGGATATTAGAGGACGAGAGGGAACACATGGAAATATAAAACGTTGAGCGTAGAAATATGAAAAGACCTATTAAATGCAAGTGAATAATTGTTGTTGGCGATGATTGTAGCTGAGAACCTAACTAAAGTGTTTGACAAGAGGGAGGTCATTAACGTAACCTTCCGCGTTGAGAGGGGCTCAATAACTGGGTTCATAGGCCCCAACGGAGCGGGGAAGACGACTACGATTAAGATCATAGCAGGCCTCCTGAAGAAGAGCGGGGGAAAGGTGGAGGTACTTGGGGAGGATCCGTGGAACAATCCAAGGATCTACGAGAGGCTCTCAGTGATCTTCACCACAATCTACCACCCACAAGAGGCCAAGGTCAAGGAGTACTTACACGACATAGGCAGGATATACGGCAGAGACCCCAGGGAGGTCATAGAGGAGTTCAACTTGACTCCCCACCTAAACAAGAGGCTTAACCAGCTCTCCTCAGGGCTAGCACAAAGGGTGCAGTTGGCCTCAGCGCTACTTAAGGACCCAGAACTAATAGTGGCAGACGAGCCTACTGCTAACCTAGACCCAGGGGCGAGGATGGAGTTTTACGAGGTGGTGAGGAGACTGAACCGGAGGGGGGTGACGTTCTTCATATCGTCCCACATACTCTCTGAGCTGGAGAAAGTGATCACTCACGCGGTGTTCATAAACAACGGGAGGGTAACCTTTTCCGGTAGGCTTAACGACGCAATGGTGGGAGAAGAGGAGGACATCTACTTGTTGGTTGACAACCCGGAGAGGGCAATTAAGGTCTTAGGACAAGGGGAAATGGAGGGAGGATACCTTAAGGTGAGGGGAAAGTTAAGGGAGGTAGTGGACAAGCTAGACGACGCAGGGGTAAACGTAATAAACGTGAGGAGGTATTCCTTAGATGAGGCGTTCAAGCGGTTTTCAAGTGTTTAACATGGTGTTTAAGGAGAGGTACAGGGAGCCCACCCTGGAGCTCGTGTTGCCCACGATGCTGGTCTCCAACATCTTCTTGAGTGCCTTCTACGAGAGGGGTGCCTTCTCGGTGCTAGGCATAGTCTTGGCAATGATACCAATCATAAGCGTGTCGGAGACCCTCGCCTTTTCCATAGGCCTCAGGAACGTGGTGTTTGTGACGGGAGACCACTTGTACAAGGGGAGCATAATCTCCTTCATAACGACCCCTGTAACCAGGGGAGAGCTCTTCGCCTTTATCTACTTCTCGGACGTGGTAGTGCCAATACTTCTCTGGACTTTGACCACCGAACTCTACTCCCTCCTGTCTGGGATAGCGGTACCCCCTCCTTATGCTTACCTTTGTAGCTGGCTATTTCCTCTCAGAAAACCTAGTCCTCCTCCTCACCTTGGTATTCAAGAGCCCCGGTATCTCGACCCTCGTCTCCATGTTTGTGTTAGGCGGCATGTTCATATTCTGGGGAGCTGGAGAGTACTTCTACGCCCTGCAGGGAGGTTACAGTAACATCTTTGCCCTCTCGTTTATGAACCCTTACGTCCCATGGATAATAACTGCTCTGGGCAAAGACCTCTATCCGCAAATCGAAGCAGGGGTTCTGGTCGACGGCGTGCTGGCTGTACTGGCTTTTATTGCCTCACTCGTTAAGTTCCGTGGGATGGAAATATGAAGGGTAGTCTCCTGTTTGCCCTTGGAATAGCCCTCTTATCCCTTGGCTTAGTCTCAATCAATACCTACGTTTCCAGCACACATATCCTATCGCAGAGGCTCACCATAGACGTCCCTCCCACCGCGTCCGGCGAAATACAGCTCGTGGAAAACTCGACCAACGTGACAGCGTACGTGGAGGTGGTCCATAATGGGGTGGCGGAAGTCGTGAAGCTGGACTCCCTTCTCCCACTGTCCCCTGGGGAATGGAGTATAGTCCCCTACGAGGAGCTCTACACAATGAACGTCACTAAGGTAGTCAACGTGACCGAATCGCTGAGCTGTGGTAACGTGACTGTGGAAAAGGTAATCCACGAGGTCAAGACCGAAACTTCTAGGAACGCCACTTACCCTATATACGTAAAGATCTCCGTTGACAAAATGGAACTAGCGGATAACCCAGGCTTACTTGAGGCCATTGGGACAGCCCTCTCGATTATGGGGCTGGCCTTTATGGCTCTGGAGAAGTTGAGGGGCTCTTAGTGCTCCTCTGCTAGCCCTCCTCCACTTAACTGGGTAAAGCGTTCCTTTATGCTAGGTAAAGATTTTTACCTATTCCCCCTTAATTCTTCCACATGAAGGTATCGGTCAAGGAGTTAAAGGAGCTCTATAAGCCAAAGTTAGTACCTCTGAGCTGGGACGACAAGAGGAACGTCCTCACCCTCTTGGATCAGTCCGCCCTGCCCTTTGAGAAGATCTACGTAGAGGTTAAGAGCCCGGAGGAAGTGGCTGACGCAATTAGGCAGATGAAAGTTAGGGGGGCCCCAGCAATAGGCATAACTGGGGCTTACGGCATGGTAACTGCAGTCCTCAACTCCTCCACACTGGAGGAGGCGCTTTCCTCGCTGTCTAGGGCTAAGGTGACCTTGGACAAGGCTAGGCCTACTGCGGTCAACTTGAGCTGGGCCACCTCTAGGATGCTTAACGTAGCCAAGAACGCGGTGGAGAACGGGTTGGCGAAGAGCGTAAAAGAACTCCTAGAACTGCTCAAGGCAGAGGCGAAGAAGATATACGACGAGGAGTTTGAGGCAGAGCTTCAGATGGGCATATACGGGCTAGAGAAGATAAACGACGGGGACGTAGTGCTGACCCAGTGTAACGCTGGGGGACTTGCAACGGGTACTGGGCTGGGCACTGCCTTAGCCCCCGTAAAGGTCGCCCACGCGCTTGGCATTAAGGTCTCAGTCATAGCCCCAGAGACCAGGCCATGGCTTCAGGGGAGTAGGCTCACGGTCTACGAACTGATGGCTGAGGGCATCCCAGTGACGCTCATTGCCGACACGGCAGTTGGGCTAGTCATGTATAGGGGGATGGTCAACAGCGTCATGGTTGGGGCGGACAGGATACTTGCCGACGGTCACGTCTTCAACAAGATAGGGACGTTTAAGGAGGCCGTGATAGCCCACGAGCTAGGAATACCATTTTACGCCCTAGCTCCAACTAGCACCTTTGACCTAAAGAGCAAGGTAGAGGACGTGGTAATAGAGGAAAGAGACCCTAACGAGGTGAGGACGATTAGGGGTATACCGATAGCCCCCGAGGGAGTCAAGGTCTACAACCCGGTGTTCGACGTAACACCGCCTAAGTACGTGAGTGCCATAATAACGGAAAAGGGGATCATATACCCCCCGTTCGACAAAAACGTCAAGAAAATAATTGAAAGGTAAAAAAAGTTTTAGCTTCTGGCTACTTCCATTAAGGTCTTAAATATCTCGTTAAAGTCTGCCTTAGCCATCTCCACGAACACTCCGTAGTTGCCCATGACGCACACTGCGTAGTCCCCTGCCGCTACTGCCCATCCATGGAATGGGGACCACTTCATTCCGCTGAACTTAGAGAAGCCCTCTGCCTGCATCTTACCCATTAAGGTGTTGGCGGCACACATCATTGCTACCATCTCAGCTACCTCCTTGCTCAGTGGTCCTTTGTACTCTACTAGCTTTCCGTCTGACGTGAACTCTCCTGCTGCTACAGCTCCCTTTAGTTGCATTAGACGGTCTAGCTTGGACGACATTTTAGGTCTATAAGTAACTGTGCAATTCATTTATATAAAAATTATTAATAAAAAATATACTTTTGCGAAGTTCAAAACTTAAATTATCATTATAATATTTAAGGTATTCAGGAGTAATGTAACTATATACATAAACACGTTTACCCCCGTTAAAGAAGTGTGAAATTTAAATAAAGTGCCACACTCTTCTTTTCTTTATTATTTAATAACGACAACTAATAAAAAGAATGAGTTAAACCGTCAAGTGACAGCTTGAACGCCGTCCCTCTGTGCTGAGAACCCCGAGATTAGCTCTCTGAGCTTTTCCTCTAGGATCAGACTATCCCCCTGTAGGATCCTCACTGCCTCCATTGTACTCACGTCAAGCCTCAAGTTGCTGAAGGAGTTTAAGTACTGGGAGTTGGTGATCACGAACTTCTTCCCCACTACGTACTCCCTCTTTTCGTGCTCCACCTTTTCTATTGAAGACAACAGCTTCACCTCCTCGTCGTCAGTCCTGTTATCGTTCATCAGCTTCACCATGCCCAGGTACGCTAACCCGTCCTTTATAAAGAATATCCCCACAGTCACGTACTTTCCCTTTACCTCAACCCTCTTCCCCCTGGGGTGCACGTAGCTTATGCCCAACTCCCCAGCCATTGACGCCAACGAGTCCCTAATTAGTTTCTCTAGTTCCTTTGAGTCCTCCTCGGGGTTCTTCAAGGTGTGGGACTCAGCTAGTCTGCTCTTGTAACACGAGACGTCGTCCTTACACTCCTCAGAGAGCTTGTCCACTTGAGACTTGACGAACTGCAGGATGGAGCTCACCGTGTTCAGCTCCCTCCCCTTCCAGAGCGAGATCACAATTGGGAACAGCACCTCTGAGAGCTGGGGACAGTAAGCGTCTATTATCTCCTTGATGTCTTGGTCAGTAAGGCTGTTGTCGAGGGATATCCTGCTCTCGTCCAACCTCCTCCTTATGGCCAAGTCCGTTACCCTACTGTAGGCGTCTGTAGGGATCGCCATTATCACGGGGACGTCCAGCCCCGCGTTAATTAGCCTGTGGATCTTCGGCAAGTGGGACTCCCTTACCTCGTCAATGAAGAGCGAGACCTCCGTCACCCCCTTCAAGTCTTGGAGGAACTTTATCATGCCGTCGAAGTCCCTGGGGTAGGCCATGCAGTATATCCTCATAAGGCCACTGTCTGAGTACTTCTCACACACCTTCTCCAACCAGTCCTCGAACTTGATCCCCATCAGCCTCTTTATGAAAGAGTACCCGTACTTCCCCTTCTGGGCCCTCAACCCCTCTATTACCAGCGACCTGAACTTTGCCCTATCTACCTTTCCCCAGAACTCCTCCTCTATCTCCTGCTTGCTAGAGAGGTCTAGGAAGAAGGACAGGGAGCTCAAGGAGCTGTAGGACTTCCTCAGTATAGTGGTCTTCCCCATTCCCGGTTGGCCTATGATTGAGGCGATGTCCCTGTTCCTCACGGCCTCCAACGTCTTCTGCAGGAACTGCCTATAGGTTGGCCCAACGAGTATGACGTCGTTGCTGTTCCAAGTTGTGACCGTCACTTTGGGTATCCTACAGATCATTTCGACCTCCTCCTAACTATCCCGTAGACAGACCCCTTCCTTACGAAACCCTCGTCTCCACCCGCTATGAGGTCGTAGTGTTCCTCGACGTGTTTGGCCATTCTAGAGTAGAACTCCTCCTTCGATAGCCCCATCTCTATCCTTATGGCCGAGAGATGAGCGTAGCCGAGGTTATCCTTTACCTTCTCATATACCTCGTCAAATGTGCTCTCACTGACCCTCTTTTTCTCAAGGTAAGACTCTTGGAGCTTCCTAATTTCCTCCCTAAGTTGCCTCAGCTCCGCCAGGACTAGGTCTACCTTGTCTACCCCGTCTAGGGGCTCAAACGCCTTCCCTCCGCCTACTTCGACCCTCCTGAGCTTTCCCTCCTTTTCCAGTTTTCCCAAAATCCACGCAACTTCTTCCCCTTCTGCCTTCAGTTTCCTCTTGATCTTGGAAAAGGGTACAGGCTTCCCAGTGTACAACTCCCTTACCGCAGAGATTACTTGTTCCTCAGTAAGCATAGTAGAGTAGCTTTTGGGGTAAAACACTTTTTTACCTTTTGACTAATTGCGGGAACGTCAAGCTAAAGCTCAGGTAGGTTTCGCGCTAAGCCTGACTAGCCAGTACACAGCCTTGATCACCCCAAAGACGTTGTTTAAATTGATGTTGGAGAACGTCTTGGAGTACTCTCCCTTGGTCTCCTTTAGTGCCTTGAAGATCTCCTCGATGTTGGAGAACGTCTTGTTTATCATCGTCACTACCAGCTTCCTCGCTAACTTGTTCTTTATGCCCCCAGTTAAAATTGGGACTAGCTCCCTAGTGATCTTGAAGTTGTACTTCCAGGAGATGTAAAGCAAGTCCCAGTAACCCTCGGGCAGGGTCTCTGGCTTAGGGTACGGGTTCTTAGCTATGTAGGTCGTCGAGATGGGTATAACGGGCAACGGGAATACCCAAGCCGTGAACTTGTGGTCTATTATGGACTGGACTAGGTCTATGCTCTGCTTTAAGTCCTCCTCGGTCTCCTCTGGGTAGCCAATGGTCATGGTGTAACAGGGGTAGATGTAGTTGTCGTTCATTATGCCAGTTGCGTCTATGATTATGTCCTTCCACTCCCTAGGCGTCCACGGAAACGCCTTTGCGGACATGTACTTCTCTAAGATCTTTATGCTGCCGCTCTCCAGCCCAACCACTGGGGCTGCAGCCCTGTCCACGTCGTACCTAGCGATCTCAGAAATTGCCTTCACCGTCTTGGGGCTCTCCCTCACTGCTGGTGCGGATATGTGTGGGAACCAAATACCGTCAACTCCCATGTTCATCACCTCGCTGAAGAGCTTCACAATGGCCTCGTGGTTTGTCCTAAGCTTCTGCGAGCCGTAGAGCATTACGTCGTCGGTTACGAACTCGACCCTCCTTATCCCGCCCTTGAGGTTCACTTCTACTTCTTTCTTTATGACGTCAAGCGGTATTGACCTAAAGGTCTCGGGAGTTATGGAGCAGAACTTACAACCCCTAGGGCAACCCCTGGTTATCTGGACCTCGCCAAGCCTAGCCGGGTTAATTATTGGCGGGATCTGATCAACTTTAGGGCTCTTACCGTGGACTACCTTCGGTACTTCCTGGTTGTTCAAAAGCCCCTCTACCACCTTTGGGAGATCGACCTCTGCCTCGTTAATGAAAACCACGTCTACCCAATCCGGCCTATTCAGACTGAGCTCCCACGCCCCAGGGCCTCCAGCTATGACCTTAAAGCCAAAGGCCCTCTTTAACTCCTTTACCTCCTCGGAGAACTCCTGGAAGAACTTCGCCGTCCACGTGGGGCCACCGCCAAAGAGGAAGGACAGTTTAGCGCTCACAGGGTTAAGCCCATAGGGGTCGTGTACTGTGAAGCCCACAACCCTCGTCTCCCTAGCGAACTTCCTTATCTTCTCAGGGGGAACTACGGCTACCTTGAAGCCAGACCTTGCTAGCACTGCCTCAATCTTCCTGAGGGCGTAAGGGGCGTAAAGGGCCTTCCCCTCCTGATCGGTCTTCATTGGGGGCGTGAAGAACTTGTCCATAAACACCCTGGGTACTAACCTATAGGGCATACACGCCACGTAGCCTAAGACACTAGAGCCGTTGTAGTCGGTAAAGGATCCTCTATCTGCCGAGAGGATCACGTCATACATAAAGTTATAATAGATATATCTAAAAAATAAAGATTTCTTTCAAAAAGAGTCAAGATATTTCGTAAACGAACTTTTTATTATTGTTGGTACGCTACTATTGAGTCTATCGTCTGGCCGTTGACTAGGTGTATCCTTACCGTGTAAGTAGCCCCTGGCGATAGGTTCGCCACGCCGCTGAAGTTTATGGTTATCACGTTGTTCCCCTGAGAAAGGAAAGTAGGGGTAATAGACGTTGTGGTGATGCCTAAGTTGACGAGCTCGGCGTAGGACACGCTTACCGAATACGGGCTATATATCGTGATTATAGCAGTGCCGTCCCCCCTTATAACCCCCGTACCGACCTGGTAAAAGCCCTGCTGACCTTGGGGTGGCGGAGGAAATTGCTGGGGCGTTTGTTGAAACTGGCTGGACGTCTCCTTCCACTGGAGGTTGTTAACTAAGTTTCCCAGCTCCACGTACGTTATTATCTCGCCTATGAGCTGGATCACCCCTATCGGTATAGCCATTAGTATACCGCCAAGGCTTAGCGTAGAGCTGCTGTAACTCTTTCCTAAGTTATAGAACGTTATGCCCAAAAGCACCATTCCCACTAAGTACACCAGTTCCCCTAAGATCAAAACGACAAAGCCCACAACTATTATGGACAGGATTGCGCCTATTACAGCTATTATGACCCCAGCCAACAAAATAGAAGTTGCGGTAATGCCCAGACCTGTGTCCTTTCCGTTAGCTAGTAATCCCTTAAGACCTTCCCTAATGTTCACGTAGCCCAAGAATATCAAGGCCAAGGATGCGAGCGCAGCTATGAGAGGCACTACTAGTGTGAAGCTCAAGAGGAGGGCTAAAAAGAGTAGCAACGGGACTACTATGAAGTAGAGTATCCCTTGTCTTAGCCTCTGTAGATTGCTTACCTCGCTTTGGACTGACATATCACTTCTGGGAAAGGGCAGGAAAATAAATCTTGTTGAAATACTTAAAAACCTCACCAGAGGAACGCGTCTAGTTCCGGTTCAACGCCCATTAGCCTAAAGAGGACGAAGCTGGGCTTGGGTACGTAATATGTGTCTTCCCCGTGTTCCGGGTGGCTCAAGTAAACTGGTTGCGGACTAAACATAATCACTCCAGCCAAGTTCGTCTCGGCGTTGACTAGGACTCCCTGGAGCCTTATTACGTGGGGAGTAGTGTAGTGGCCCAGCTTAATGGCAAGACCTTGTACCCTCGACCTCACAAAGTCCACGAAGTCCTCCCTTGAGGCCTTTCTCCTCCTGAAGTTCTCTAAAGCCCCTTGGACGTCTATGAAGCGGATGCACCTCTCGCCTTTGGAGAACATGCTCCTCTTCTTCTCGTAAATTGTTACTACCTCGAAGTCAAAATGGGAAGTAATCTCCCTCTCTACTTTCCTTAACAACCTCATTAGATCCCTCTCCTTCTCCCTGGGCAAGGAGGACCTTAACACGTAGTCCATGAGCTCCACGTACAGGGAGCCCAGTCTCTCCACCTCTGCTATATCCTTGTCGTCCTTTAACCTCTCCCTGACGTAAGAGTTAAAGAGTTCGGGGAAGTTTGAAGGTGAAAGGAAAGAAAGGATATCCCTTTCGTCCTCAAAGACCTCCCTCACTTCCATTACTAGGTCTCCCTGGAGCCTTATGCTGATCCCCTTGCCAAACTTAAATTCCTCGTAGGCGTGGTAGTCGAAGCCCATACACCTCCTAAGCCTAGCCTTAGCCTCCTCTAAAGGGCTATTTGGGACGTTGCACCTCCTCCTGACAGGCATTACAAACAGCTTTCCGGTCGATGAGTCCTTCCCTAACACGAAGTTCACTGGGAAATACTCGTCGAAGTCCCCTACTTCGTAGTAGACGTACTCGTCTATCTTCCTTACGTTATTCTTCAGCTTCTCCGCTATCAAGTACCTTACGTAATGCTGAACGCTTAAAAAGTCGTCCTCTTTGTACTCCATTTAATCTAGGCCCCTAGGCCTTATTGAGGTTAGGTCAACTACCTTTTCTTCCCCCGCTTTCTCCTCTTTCTTCTCCTTTTCCTTTAAGGCGAGTTTTTGCATAATATAGAGTAGCAGACCTTACTCTTAAATATTTCTTTTTAAAATTTTTCATTCTTGCGTCATTTAGTTAAAGCTAAAAGAAGAAAATTTTTAGAGCGGCACTAAGGGTTAACAAGTTTTCCGTGCCGAGTATGCTAATTTGCAAATACAGAGGCATTTTACTAAATTATGAATTATTATTTATTTCGATTAAGAATAGATTTAAATATCGTTTCCTTACCTAAGTAAACTGTGAGCTCCGTAAAAGGATACCTATCTATTTTAGGAGTAATAGTAGTGTGGGGACTCTCGTTTCCGCTCTCTAAGATGGCGCTCTACTTCATGTCGCCCTTTGTCCTTACTTTCATTAGGTTTTTGGTGGGAGGGGCAATCCTGTTAGCTTACGCTAGGGGAATGGCTGTGGGAAAGAAGGAGGCGGTTAACGCGATCTTAAACATGGGGCTTTTCGTAATCCTGTTAAACATAGCCATAAACCTCTCCACAAATCCGGCTCTGGCCTCAGTGTTGATTTACACCCAGCCCATATTCGTCATAATCCTGTTAAGGCTGATGGGGGAAAGCGTTAGCCCCCTTCAAGTGCTAGGCACTATTGTGGCATTTGCGGGGATCTTCATCTCCGTTGATAGCACTAGCTTTAGCCTAGGCTCTCTGATAGCAGTTATAGGCGCAATTGTCTGGGCACTTGGCACCATATACTTTAGGAGAAACCTAATGAAGACGGACGTGGTTAAGCTAAACGCCTTTAGCTCCCTCTTCTCAGCCCTCTTTGTATCCCCCTTGCTCCAAGTGCAGTACTCCTTCTCGCTGAGGGGCCTGCCCTACGCCCTCCTCGTGGCAGTGCTGGCCCAGGCCCTAGGCTTCATCTTCTGGTTCACTGCAGTAAAGGCCCTAGGCCCAATGAACTCCTCAACGCTAGTAATCATGGTTCCCGTGTCAGCCTACCTGTTCTCCTTTGCCCTGCTCAACGACGTCCCCACGCCAATTGAAATTATAGGGTCTGGACTAGCCCTAGTAGGCGTCCTTTTAAGCCAAGTGGGCGGGAGGAGGACTGTAAAGTAGAGGGCGACAATAGGTAAAGGCTAAATACCTTCAAGTTAGTTTTGTAGTCCTATCCCTTCACCATCTTTGAGAAGAAAACCGCCTGTTCTGACCTATAGGACTCCTCCTTGAACCCTGCAGCAGCAAAGTCCTTCCTCATGTTTCTCACTATTTCGGGCTCGACCAAGATGAACTTCCCATTCGCCTTTAAGACCCTGAAGATCTCCTTTGCCAACTCCCTCCTGGCCTCCCTCTTGACGTTGTAGAAGTAGAGGACTGAATATACCATGTCCACCGACTCGTCCCTAAATGGGAGGGGGAAGAGGTTCTTGACTAGGTTGACGCCTCCTGCATAGGACTTGACGTCGTTTACGGTTATTTCCTCTTCCCAAGTGTCCACGCTTATGACCTCCCTTGCCTTACCGCTCCTCCTCAGCATCTCAGATACCAGGCAGTTACCCCCTCCAATCTCCAACACAAGCCTAGGTGACTCAACGTCCTTAAGTAAGGACTTGGCAAAGTATATCTCCTCGTCTATGGTAACCCCCATTCGCCTAAACGGCTTTACGTTCCAAGCGTTCAGACTATCAAAAATGGAGGACATTTGCATTACTTAATAATTTAAGGCTATTTAAATAAGTGACCTAACTATTTTATCGGAGGCGCCTCCTTACTGAGACGTAAGCTACCACAGCTATAATTGCGACTACCCCAGTGACAAACTCGTAAATGGCGACGTCTATGGGAGGGCTATAGGCATTGAAGTAGAGGACGTAGTTCCCCCCTGAGATAGTGACATAAATCTTCCCGTCAAATGGGTAGACAAAGGAGGGCTTGTCCCCCGTGGGTATTGAGGCAACGAACGACCCATCCCTATACACTAGGACTGAGTTGTTATTGACGTCCGTCAGGTAAAGGTAACCGTTGTAGTACGCCACCCCAAATATCCCTACCGCCACCTTTTGGTAGGACACTTGGTCACCCTGCACTATCATTAGGTACCCAGAGGCTACGCTGGTAACGTAGAGCTTACCTCCACCAAAAGCCATAGTCGTGGGGAAGTAGTCTAACTGGACTGAGTACACTATGGAGTAGTTCGCTGGCGAGATCGCCACCACTTGAGGGCTAGGAAACTGGAGGAGGACGTACACTAGGGACGAGGAAGGGTCATAAGCCACATAAGTGGGCTGCCCATTTACGCTTATGCTCTTGACCACCGTAGTACCCTTTATCACGGAAACTTGGTCTTCAAAGGTCTCTGATACAAATACCTCGTCGTACTGAGGTACGTATACAACCGAGTAAGGAGTAGGCACGGAAACGTTGGCTACAACTCTCAAGTCACTCGGGTCTATTACACTCACTTGAGAGGACAGGAATTCCGCCAAGTAGACGTAATTCCCTGAGGCCGTAGCTATTGTGGGTCCCTCTCCCACACTTATGTTCGCCAAAGGCCGATCGTTCTCTACTACCGTCACCGTACTTGAGTTGTAGTTGACCACGAACAGCTCGTTGTCGTAGGAAGTTATACTTACGGGGCCTAAGCCCACGTGAATAACGTGGGGCACTACCGAAAGCACCAATAGGAAGGCCAATAGGTTCATTGCATCCCGTAGTGTTTTTCAAGGAAATTAATCTTACCGGGAATGGTTGTGTCATCGCTAACCTCAGCTGAATTAGTTTGGTCATTTACAACTATGTAAAGTGCCCAACAACGAGAAGAATTTGAGTTTGAAGAATTTGAGTTTCATGCAAAGAATTTTATGCCCTACGCAATAATTAGCCACTACAGTGCCAAGGAGAAACGTGTACTTAGCCATAGGACTTACTGCCATGCTGTTTAACTCTCTGTATCAGTACTCTTGGAATGCCCTAGAGGGCTTAGTTCAGAGGGACCTCAAGGTCGGGATCGTGCAAGTGGATGTAGCTTTTTCCCTCTTCACGCTTTTCTCTACCACGTTCCAGATAGTTGGGGGGCACATAGCGGATTCGAGGGGTCCAAAAGGGATTGGAGTACTGTCCTCTATCTTGTCAGCAGTTGGGTTCTTGTTTTCCCCATTTTCTCCCTCAATTACGTGGTTTTACTTCTTTTGGTCTATTGGCAGTATAGGAGAGGGCATTCTGTACGGGATCGCCTCAAACCTCGCCATCAAGTGGTACAAAGAGAGGAGAGGGCTAGCCACCGGCGCCGTTTCCTTAGGTTTTGGGCTGGGCGCTACTATCGCTAATCCCTTAATATTGAGGGCGAACAGCTTCAAGGAGGTTGGGTTGGCAATAGGGCTTACGGAGCTTGCACTGCTCCCAGTGCTCCTTTACTTTGCGGATTACCCGTCTAAGGACTTGCAGGGGATGAAGGTAAGGGAGGTGGTGGTAAACAGGAGTTGGTGGCTAATCTATTTTTCTTTTGTGCTGTCCGCTGTCCCTCTACTAGTTGTCTCCTCTTCCTTACCTGCGTTAGGTTCGCATATGCCATTCAGCGAACTGGCGTTTCTCGTCACTGTCTTCCCCCTTTTGAGCGGGATAAGCAGGCCTATCCTTGGACAGGTGTCAGACGCTATAGGGAGAGTGAAGGCCTCGTTACTCACTAACTTGGCAATCTTGTTGGGGTCTTTGTTACTCTTCATAGGCGTAATCCCAATCGCGGTAGTAATCATAGGCTTCTTTGGGGGAAGCCTCATTACGCTGTACTTCTCGCTCGTGGGCGACCTCTTCGGGACTAAGTACTCTACTTCCAATAACGCGGTGCTCTATACCGGGAAGGCGATTTCTGGAGTTCTGGGCAGTGTGGTCTTTAGTTACCTCTTGACTATTTCCTTTGGAGTAGCTGGGTTATACGTAGCTGTTTCCTCCTTCCTTGGGACGACGCTCCTAGTCTTCTCCGCTTTAAGTAAGGCTGAAAGCTGGCTACATAAGGGTAATTCAGGGAAATATGAAAACTTTTAAATATTTCTCATTATACAGTTAACTAATGTTCGGATTCTCACTTAACCCCGACACGACGCCCTGGGAGATCGTAGTCTCCTATTTTATAATTGCAGGGGTAATATGGGGGGTCATTTTATGGAAGAGCAGGCCTAAGTTCACTACTATTGACCTAGTGTACGTGGGTATAGGGGGTGCTCTGACCGCAGTAGCAGACCACGTAGTGGGAGACGCTATATTTCTCCCAGAACCGATCTATCCGCTTGTTAACCCTCCAGTTTGGTTTAGGATCCTAGTTTTCTTCATAACGGTGGGATTGGTGAGGAAAGTGGGAGCAGGAGTGTTCGGCATGGCAGTCTTCGACATAGTCTCAGACCTCCTCCATTTCGGCTTTATGGGTGAGCCGCTCTGGTTAATAGAGGACGTGCTAACTTACGGGTTCCTAGTTGACCTCACAATATTCCTGACTAAGGGGAGGATCTTCGGGATAGGCTCAAGTAGAGGGAGTTCAGCCTTAGCGACGCTAGAGGGATTGGCGTTGGGCTTTGCCTTTACCTTCGTGCACTCCTTCTTCACGTATGGTTTCTTTGCCCCTCTCGTTTTTGGTTTCGTCCCAGATCAAGCTAGGATCTTTTATCTCTTTATAACTTATCTGCCGGGAGACCTAATAATAGGGACAATCTCGGGGCTAGTGTCCTTAAGGGTAGCTAAGGTAATTACAGTCTAAAAAAGAGTAAAGCTTGGACCTTCTTGGTCAAACCTTCCCGTCAGAAGTCTTCTTGGGGCTTTGCCATGGTAGCTGAAAGCGAAAGTCCCGATATGGTAAGCAGCAGCACTCCTAGGTAAATGGGCACGTCTGGCGCGTGTGAAAAGTAAGCTATCTTACTAAACACTGAGACCAGAATTAGCAACGCGCCCGCTATTCCTAGTGCACTACATCCACATACCTTGACTATCCCCATTTATCCCACAAGATAATATTTGAGGGAAAATTTATAAATTTAACTATTTTTCAAAAATAAGGCTTCTAGAGAAACATTTATCGCCCTTCTGTTGACGAAACCGATAGACCACGTCTCTAAATTTAATACGTAGTTCACACTTACTAGACCCATGATTCCGAACCTCCTTCTAGCCCTTCCGCTCCTCCTGGACATTGGGATCCTCTACCAGATCTGGAAGGAGAGGGACTTCTTCAAGGACTTTGGCTCCTTCCACGCTTTCGCGTCTGTAATTGTGCCAATAAAGGGGGTTGACGAGGGGCTAGAGGAAAACGTGAAGTCCCTCCTCTCCCAGGATTACCCCGACAAGTACGAGGTGATATACGTGGTAGAGGAGGGAGACCCCGTCTCTGAGGTGCTAAAGAAGTTCAACGTTAAGGTAGTAAGGGCTGAGGGGGTTTGCGAAAAGTGCAGTGGGAAAATAAGGGCTCAGATCACGGGGCTCAAGTACGCAAAGGGGGAGGTAATTGTGTTTGCGGACTCAGACACTTACTTCCACAAAACGTGGCTAAAGGAGCTCGTGGCACCTCTAGGGGAGTACACTGCCTCCACCACTTTCTCCATAGCTAAGCCCACTAGGCTAACCCTCTCAAACTTCCTTAGGGCTGGGTTCTGGACTTTGGGTTTCGAGTCCCAGGCTTTAGGAGGGACTTTCCTGTGGGGAGGGTCTATGGCATTTAAAAGGGAGTTCTTAGACGAGGAGGCGATAAACGAGCTCTCCCAAGAGTGGTGCGACGACTGTACCTTGACTAGGATAGTAAAGAGGAGGGGAGGGAAAATAGCCTTCGTGGGAAGGGCTGAACCACTGAACGTCTACGACGAGAAAGACCTTTGGCGTTGGGCCCAGAGGCAGGTAATAACTGTGAAGGTCTACTCCAGAAGGGGGGCCAACGCTTTCCTAGCTGTCGGAGCTTACCTAGTCCTACTCCTCGCCCTGTTTGCAGTTACCTTGAATCCCTTGTACCTCTCT
>JBBINF010000020.1:0-16004 GCA_037444045.1 Sulfolobales archaeon
AGTCCCTTAAACGGCGAGGTAGTAGAAGGGGCTGACTTCATATACATAGGTGGTGGATACCCAGAGTTATTTGTAGAGGAGCTGGAGAGGTCTAAGACCAAGGATTGGATAAGGAAGGAGTCGGAGAGGGGAACGCCAATACTTGGGGAGTGCGGCGGTCTAATGTACCTCTCAAGCAATTTAATCAAGGAGGGAAGGAAGTTCAAAGCTGCCGGAGTTTTCGACATCGACATAGAAACTTCAGGCAGGCTTACTTTAGGCTACACCGAGTTACTCGCGGTTAAGGACTCCTTCATAGCCGATAAGGGTAGTCAACTTAGGGGACACGAGTTCCACGTGTCTTATCCAGTAAGAGTAGGCGAAAAGGAGTTCGCGTTTGAGAACAAAAGAGGGAAGGGAATCCAAAACGGAAAGGACGGAGTTATGTCAAAAAGCACGCTGGGGACTTACACCCATTTCCACTTCTCTATTGTTGGGAAGAGGACTGTTTTTTGAGCTCTAGTCTCTTTATTCTTTCTATGAAGTCGAGTACCTTGTCCACGTCGTTGCTGTAAAGCCTAACCCTGTATGGCATCTTAGCCTGGGTGGAGTCTATTTCCACAAAGTGTTTTTCCCTGTTTACTACTATGTTGGAATTCAGTAAATGCTTTGCGTGTAGGAACATCGACATGCCCCCAGAGGACATTATGCCCTTTTCGGTTATCTTATAAGAAAATGGAGCCATGACGCTAAGAGATGCAGGTCTGACTACCCTCCTGAACACGAAGAAGCCAAACAAGTAAAGTGCCTCGAAGTAGACTAGGTATACAATCAGCCTGTCCAGCGCCACTTGGGACTGCGCTATTTTAGACACGTTAGAGTATAAGAAGTATATGGCAATAAGGTAGACTAGGTAAATCCCAAGCATACTGAAACTCCTCTTGGCGAACTTTGTGTACTCCTCAACGTACTCCTTGTCCTTGTTTATTAGTTCCGATACGTTCTTCTCCTCATATAGCGTCCTGGAGTTAGAGATCTCGTAAAGCAGTTTCCTGTCCCTCAAAAGGGGGTTCGATTTTGACATCATGTAGAACGTTAGTCCCATGAAGAACACGAAATATAGTGCAACTGCCTCAATGAAGTACTGTGGTTTATAAGTAAGAATAAAGGAGATCGCTATAAGGTACACTTGGCTTACTAAAGCGTACTTCCAGTTATACGGATTAACAGTTGTCGAAGACATACTTATTTACTATTAAATAGTCATGCGTTTATATTGTTATGTTATGGTTAGATACGCAGTCTTGCTCTTGACGTTTTTGGTCATAGTTTACACCTCGTTAATAGGACTCTCCTCTACCTACGTGTTTACGTACCGCCAGAGCACTTACATTTACTCTAAGGTTACTATTGGTCTGACACCCTCTTCCCCCTTCAATTTTTCAGTCGCTAACAAGACCAACGGTATCTGGGTATGTTTGCCACGAGGATTTTATATAGAGAATATTTCTTTATCCAATTTTACTCTAGTTCTTGGAGATCAAGCCGTTTATGTTTTTCCCTATTATGATTTTTACGTAAACTCGACTTATTATGGATACATAGTCAGTAATTCCTCAACGTTTGGTAAAATCCTGATAAAAGTCGTTCAGCTGAACGAAACTCCGCCTTTTGAAAAAGAGACTCTTTCAATTTTCAGCAGTTCAACAGAAACATCTCATCCAGTAAATTATTCGTATATTTATCTTGTAATAGGCGCAATAGCATTTAGTGTACTGCTAGCAGTATTTAAACGGTATAAGTAAATACGCTTAAATACTAAATCAACGAATTCCGAGCATGGCTTCAAAAGAGGAGATTAGAAAGGCCCTTGAATCTGGCCTGCCCGTTCTTATCTACGACTTTGATGGAAGGGAAGAGGAGACTGACATGGTGTTCTACGGTGGGGCGGTAAACTGGAAGTCGATATACACCTTGAGGACTATGGCAGGTGGGCTGATATGTTACGCTACTGGGAACAGGGAAGCCAACGCCTTAGGCCTCAAGTTCCAGACCGACATGCTGAGGGCTGACCCTACGTATAGGAGGCTCGTAAAGGCCCCCTCTTATAAGGACGAACCCGCTTTTTCGCTATGGGTCAATCACGTGGAGACTAGGACGGGAATATCTGATGCCGACAGGGCAAAGACCGTACAGGAACTCCACAAGGTGGTTCAGGAGACAAAGACGGATCCCCAGTCCGCCAGGGAGGACTTCTACAACCAGTTCTACGCTCCGGGCCACGTTCCAGTGCTCATTAGTAGAGACATGAGAAACAGGAGGGGTCATACGGAACTGTCGATTGCCCTAATGGAGTACTTAGGCCTAGAGAGGAGCGCCGTATTCGCCGAGATGTTGGACGAAAAGGTAAGCCTAAAGAAGGAGAAGGCATTGGCCTTTAGTAGAAACAACGGCTTCATACTAGTTGAGGGAAAGGAAATCCTGAGTATGGTGACAGCATGAGGAAGTACGGGGTCGCCGACACTACGTTCTCTAGGGTAGATATGGGCAGCGTAGCGATAAACACCATAAAGAAGGAGGACCCAGAGGCAGAGATAGTGAGGTACACTGTGCCAGGGATAAAAGACTTGCCTGTAGCTGCAAAGAGGTTAATTGAAGAGGGGTGCGATGGAGTCATAACGTTGGGCTGGGTCGGGAAGACCATGCTGGACAAGTACAGCTACCTTGCGACTAGCATAGGTCTAATTACCGTCCAACTGTTAACGTCTAAGCACGTCATAGACGTAACAATACACGAAGACGAGAGCGAGGATCTAGAGAAACTAAAGGAGATAGCAATCGACAGAGCTACTAAGCACGCGAGGAACTTGGTAAAACTGGTAAGGGACGGGAAAAACGCTTTAACTCCGTTGGCTGGCAAGGGCCTTAGGCAGGGGTATAAGGATGCAGGGGCAATCGATTAACCTAGGGATAGTCGTAGCTGACTTCAACTACGACGTAACTTCGCTAATGCTGCAAAAGGCGTTGTCCCACGCGGAGTTCTTGGGCGCTAAGGTGAAGGTTGTCTTCAAGGTCCCTGGCTCCTTTGAGATACCAATAGCGACTAAGCAGTTGCTCAAAAAAGACGACATAGACGCAGTAGTGGTCCTTGGAGCTGTAATTAAGGGAGAGACCAAACACGACGAAGTAATAGCAAACCAGATAGCGAGGCTCATCTCAGACTTGGAGATAGAATACGAGAAGCCAATAGGGTTTGGCGTAATAGGCCCTGGGGCCTCCCACGAGCAGGCAGTGGAGAGGGTTGAGGAGTACGCAACCAGGGCGGTCGAGTCCGCGGTGAAGATGGTTAGGAGGCTTAGAAAGTTAAACGAGGTTAAAGGGGAAGAACAGGTGGTAATTGAGTGAAGGTCCTCGCAGTAGAGCTCTACGGGTACAAGGAATGGACTGAGAGCCTAGGCTACGATAGGGAGTGGGTAATCCAGGGCGTACAGCATGAAATAGCCATGAGGATAAACAAGGCGTCAGCGGAGCTTGGGGCGTTTTTGCTCCCCTTGAGGTACGACTTTTTCGCGTTGTTGGTAGATGGACTTGGGGCTAGCCAACTACAATTTATCTTTAACGAAATAAAGAGGGTAGCCCCTGTACCCGTTAGAGGATGTGTGGGTTACGGTGAGAGCTTAGTTGAGGCCCAGAGGGAGGCTTCAACGTGTCTGTCTGAGGTGTCTCCGGGCGAGATAAGGGCCCCAAGATATAAGGACGAGGAGATCGTTTCTGCGCACTTTGACGTAGACGGGTTTACTGGCATGACAAGGAGTACGTCATTCTACGAGGCGTTCCTCAGCGTCACAAGGCTCTACTCGTCGCTGTCGGAAAAGGTGTATGAACTAGGAGGGATTTCCCAGTACTTAGGAGGGGATAACATAATAGCCTTTTTCGGCAGTAAGGGGATTGAGAGAGTAGTGGAGTTAGTGCAACGCATGGATAACGTAAAGGTGGGCATAGGGGTAGGGCGCAACGCGAGGCTTTCCATGATGAACGCAACAGAGGCGTTGGAGAGGATAAGGCTCTCGAGGAACGCTAAATGGGAGATCGTCCCGAGGTATATAACGTAAGGTTAGCCCTTGTAGGCAAGGAGCTGGAGGTAAAGGAGGAAGTTAACGTAGAGGTAGTTGATGGGGTAATAACACACATAGGCAGGGGATTTGACAGTAGGGGGACTGACTTTAGGACGGGCATTATGATGCCTGCACTAGTGAACGCCCACGTGCACACCGCAGACTTTTCCTTTCCCGAAGTAGGGATTGACAGACCAATAGCTGAGCTTGTGGGGGATCCAAACAGCCTTAAGTACTCAATACTTAAGTCCCTCTCGTCAAGCGAAGTAAGCAAGGGGATAGCGGATTTTCTTGAGTACTCAAAGGGCATTGGGGTGAGGACTGTAATAGACTTTAGGGAACAGGGGATCTTGGGAAGTAAGGTGGCAAGGGAAGTCAAGGAGAGGGTAAAGGAAATAACGTACGTGGTTTTGGGGAGGCTGGATGGAGAGATTAGTGAGGAGAAACTAGTGGAGCTTTCTAAGTTTGCCGACGGATACGGGGTTCCCAGCGTTAGTGGACATAAGGAAGCTGACTTGAGAAGCATAGGGGAGGTCTTCAAGGGAAAGATCGTTGCAGTGCATTTCGCGGAGACCCTTAAGCAGGGCTTAAGGGACGCTCTTGACCACGTCGTTTCTACCCTTAGCCCAGACCTGATAATACACGGAACTAACCTGTTCTTCGACGACTTCCTCACACTGGCTCAACAAGGGATAAGTGTAGTGGCCTGCCCCAGGAGCAACTTGTGGTTTTCCGTCGGCGTGCCCAGGATAGATGAGATGATAGAGAGCGGCGTTAACCTCCTTCTTGGGACTGACAACGGGGCTTGGATTAGTCCAGACATATGGAAGGAAATGGAGACAGCATTGCTGGTGACTAGGCTGAGGAGGCCCATGTCCAATTTCTCTAAAGAAATACTCAAGGCCGTCACAACTAACGTTGATGTCCTCTCTATAAAGAACTACATTGAAGAGGGCAATAGGGCTAGCTTCGTAATAATTGACGGAGAAAGAACAGGAATTTTCAGGGCTAAAGACATATACGCCGGGATAATAAAAAGGGGAAATAACGTATTATATTCTAGGGGCAATCCAGAATACGAGGGAGGCCCCGTTTTCTCCTAAAGCCTCTAACTTTAAGGGCAAGTTACTCCCGAATTCTATCCTTAGGTTATCGGTAAAGCCGGAGACTGAGGCTGCAGTTTTCAGCACTTCTAGGCTATACACGGACTTAGAGGGCTTCTCCACAGTAAGATCAGTTATAGGCTTGTCCTTCCTAAGTATGGCAGTATAGCTTTTACCCGCTTCCTCAGCCGTTACTTCAATCGAATCTTCCTTCGCCTCAATTGCTACTTCATCTCCTATGGTCTCAGCGTCGTCTATGACTGTCTTAAACACGTCCCCTGACAAGGTTGCGGCAACTGGTAGGGAAACGTTGGGTTCCTTGAGCGGCTGAGGTTCCCCTTTTTCTCCTTTTACGTAAATGTTGCTTCTTGTGCCAGTCTTGTTGTCTACAATCGTTATTTTAATTCCCGCGTCAGTCTCCGTTATCTCTACGCTCGACTTACTAGACCTAGCCTTACTTATGAACTTCTTAACGTAATTGAGGTCGAGTTTGACTGACATCTCCTTCTCTATTTCGTACTCCTCTAGCACGTCCTTTGGCATGTTAAGGATACCCATCAGGATCTTGTCCTCAGTGAGGTACTTCGAATTTATGCCGTCTTTAGTAAAATTGATGATAATACTATCTGAAAGCTTACTCATAGCGTTTATTAGATAATAAAAATCCTTAGAATTAGGATACCTCGCTCTGAGCATTAAGTTCACTTCTTGGCTTTTTCCTTTTTAACTTTTTTCTCAGGGCTCTTTTTCCTCTGCTTCTTCGAGGCCGAACGAGACCCGAGCTGGGAGCTGTTTTCCTCGAGTTTCTTTGCTGCTTCCTCTATAGTTATCTTACCCTTCAGGAGCTCGTGCCACGTCTCAGTGTTTTTCATCAAAAGCTCTATGTCCTGTAAGGAAACGGCGGGGAATTCTGAGTCCTCTTCCTCCTCTGTTACCCTTTCCTCCCCCTCTTCCTGTGATACGTCAATCTCACTGTCCTCCTCTGACATGATTACCACCTATTCGACCACGTGAACCAAAAATATTTCATCCTGCAATATATTTCTTGTTATAATCATCCCCCTTTCCAACTTTCGTAAATTCTCATAGATAGCTTTATATATGTCTTGGTCTGCTCCTGCGATCAGCCTAGACACGTATTCTACGTCCCCTGGCTCCACCATGTTCAAGACCAATACGTAAGCTGAGTTAGAGATCAGCTTTTTGACGTGTTCAGAAGTCTGAGAGATGACAACAAACCCTAGCCCGAACTTCCTGCCCTCTGCGAAGAGCCTTTCAACTAGTTGCTCCCCGCTCTCCTTTGAAAGCACGAAGGGCGCCTCATCTAGGACGACAACCTTCCTTAACTTTGGGGACACGTTCATGTAGATAAAGGAGAGGAGTGCACGTAGGAAGGTCTCTATCACGATGTACTTTACCTCAGGAATGGTTATCCTGGAGAAGTCGATCACGTAGTTCTCGGAAAATACCTCGTCGAAGTTAACGCTGTTCGAGAAAAACATGTTACTCGCAACAAAATTCAAATAAGGCTCAAGTGCATTTATTTTATTCAGTTCAACGGATGACGTAATGAACTTTTTCTTTCTCTCTGCCAGTATTATTACGTCCCTGAAAGTCGGAGGAGAGGTGCTCCAAGACCTTGGATCCTCCTCGTAGACTCCTTTTTCCTGGTAGGCCTCAAATATTAAATTATACAAGTCTATCGTCTGGAGGTTGCCCAAGTTAAACACGGATTTCAACATGTACGCGACTTCAAGTGCCCTTTGTCGCGGTGACTGACCGAAAAGGGATAGGGGGTTTACGGAGATTGCGGAGGCGTCTAGCCTCTTTGCCTTGTCAAACTTGTACTCTCCGTGGATGTCGAAAATCAGATACCCCACGTTTAGCCTCTCGATGACTTTCTTGGCCAAGTGTGACTTACCGGAACCGCTGGTGCCTAGGATAACTACGTTGTAGTTCTTTGCCTTTTCGAAGTTTAGGCAGAAGTTTGCCCTAACTTTCTGCCAACCGTACCTTACGTTCATCCTGCTCCTGGAGAAGGAAGTCCTCCTTAACACTCCTACGATCTCACCTATGCATACACCACCCTCTTCCCTAACTGCGCCGAACTGGGAAAGCAAATAAGGGGTAGACAGCCAACTAGCAGCGCTTAGGGGAGAAAGTTGCACTTCCCCCACTAACGATATTAACACTACGTCTATCAGGGCTCCAACAGAGAGAAAGAGCGAGTGAAAGAGGAAGAACTGGACTAGCCAGAAGGCCACGCTTACTGCAGTGGCCGTAACGCTTAGCTTTGGCTTAAAGTTCCTGGCGTTAGTTACAAACGCGTCGCTAAAGCTCCTAGTTACGAAGAAGTACACTATAGACGAAACGGATATCCCTGAAATAAAGGAAGAGACGTAGGTAATGGACGAGATGTCTACCCCCAAGTAGCTAAACGCGACAAACGAGGGAAAGTAATACGAGGCGGCTATAATCGCGGACGCAAACACCGCGAAGGCTATTATTGAGTTCAGGAAGAGGAGGACAGATATAGCTACCTCCCTCTCCAGAGCCGTCACTATTCCAGGAGAGGACAGAAAGAGGTGTAGACCTAGAACCTCAGCTATCAGAAGCGAAACTATAATGGCGTGCCTAACCTCTTGCATACCTTTATAGCACTCCAATCCTTCATTTTAATTGCTTTATGCTTACGCCTTCTGATTTCGTAAAGGCGTTGAGGGAAATAGGTTATACCTCTCTCACCCCAGTTCAGAGACTGGCAATTCCTAAGATTCTGTCAGGAAAGGACACCCTAGTAATAGCGCCCACGGGCTCAGGAAAGACCGAGGCGGCAATTATACCCCTCTTTTACAAGATCTGGGAGGGAAGGCCAAGTAAGGTATCCCTGCTTTACTTCACTCCCTTAAGGGCGCTCAACAGGGATCTTGAAACGAGATTGAAGAGGCTAGGAAGCGCACTGGGAATAACCGTTGCAACGAGGCACGGCGACACTACGGAGAGGCAGAGGAGGGAAATACTTAAGTCCCCTCCAGACGCCTTAATAACTACCCCGGAGAGCTTCCAGTACTTGCTGGTAAATAAGGGGTACCTGAGCCTTTTCGAGAACGTTAGGTGGGTCGTCGTAGACGAGCTCCAGGAGATGTTAGACGAAAAAAGGGGGTACGAGCTGTCAGTCCTCATTTCAAGGCTTAGGAGGGTATCTAAAAACAAGGTGCAGATGATCGGACTGTCAGCTACCTTGGGGGACGTGGGCCTCGCTAAGAGCTACCTCTCTAGCTCAGACGTAGAGGTAGTTAAGGCAGACGTGCATAAGGAATACCGCATTGAGCTCGTTGTCCCCACAATTAGCGAAGAGAAAATAGCGGAAATGGGGGGGATAAACCCCTACCTTTTCTGGAGGCTCGAGAAACTTAAGGAGGTTATTGAGTCGCATAGGCCAGTGCTCATTTTTACAAACACTAGGGAGACCGCAGAGTTCCTGGCGAGCGAGTTGCAGGCCAGGTACAACCTTAAGGTCGCTGTTCATCACGGATCTCTATCAAGGGAGGTTAGGGAGAGCATAGAAAGGGAGTTTAAGGAGGGCAACGTAGACGCCCTAGTAGCGACGTCAAGCCTTGAGCTCGGCATAGACATAGGCAAAATTGAGCTCGTAGTACAGTACATGTCGCCTAAGGAAGTTATTAGGCTACTGCAGAGGGTAGGGAGGAGCGGGCACTCTATAGGCAAAGCGTCTACGGGGATTGTCATACCTAGTGACTACGTCTACGACGTCTTGGAGTGCAAAGCAATTATAGAGCTCTCCAGGGAGGGGTACCTAGAAAAGCCTTCCGTTGAGCAAAACCCCCTCGACGTCCTAGCACACGAGATCGCAGGCATGGTGCTCCAAGGGATAAACGATCTGGGGGAGATCATCTCCGTGGTAAAGGACAGCGTCTACTTCAAGGACTTGACGGAAGACGAAGTGAGGAAGGTACTCGACTACATGGAGTCGGCTAGGATAATAAGGGTAAAGGACGGCAGGGTAACTCCTGGGTACAGGATTTGGAGGTACTACTATGGTACAAACATGATCCCCGACTCCATTAGGAGCTATTCAGTCATCAACGTCTCAAACAACGCGGAGTTGGGAAAGTTAGACGAAGAGTTCGTGGCCATGCTGGATGAGGAAAGCGTGTTCATACTTGGAGGGAAGCTCTGGAAAGTTGTGTCCATAGAGAAGGGCAAGGTATTTGTGGAAAGGGCTGAACTGAAGAAGGGCGTCCTACCCAGTTGGTTCGGCGAGTCCATACCTGTGGACAAGGTAGTTGCAAAGAGGGTCTACTCTTACTTGGTTGACGTCATGTCGGGCAAAAAGAGCGAGGTAAACGAGGTCGACAAAATTGCGGAGGAATACAAAAAGAGGGGGTTCCCGGAATTAGGGCATAGCGATATACTCGTCGAGCTAATGGGGGACCTCTTAGTAGTACACAGCCCCTTTGGGAGCAAAGGGAACAACACTCTAGGGGCCCTTTTGTCCTTCTACCTCAGCAGGGTAAAGGGCATTAAGACCTCCTATAGGAACGACGCTTACCACGTCGTGATAGCCTCAGTCCTCCCAATATCTAAAGGGGAAGTGGAAGAGGTTATCTCACTTCTGAAAGCACTAAAGGAAGAGGAGGCCACGGAAATAGTCAAGAGGGCGGTAATCGAGTCCCCGCAGTTTAAGTGGAAGTTATACACGGAGGCGGAGAGGTTTGGGGCCATTGACCCAGACTCCGACGTCGTGGTGAGCTCTACGCTCCTGAGGCAGTTTACCGACACAGTCATCGGCGAGGAGGCCGTGAAGGAGCTGATGGTCAAGAGCCACGACATAAGCGTGGTGAAAGACGTGAAGGAGTACAATTGGGTATTGGTGAGCTCTCCCTCGCCCTCACCTCTAGCGAAGGAGTTTCTCGATAGACTATTAGTTACTGAGGCCGAGGAGACCCCGGTAATGCTGGAGGTCTTCAAGAGGAGGTTGCTGTCTAAGCAGGTCAAGCTAATTTGTCTAGTGTGCGGTTGGAACAAGGAGGTAAAGGTGGAGAACGCGCCGGAGAAGTGCGAGAAGTGCGGTTCAGTCTTCCTCACAGCTACCTACGTTGAAGACAAGGAGGCCCTAGACGTGGTCAGGAAGGCAATTAGGGGCGAGAAAATGAGGAGGAAGGAGCAGAAAAAGCTAGAGGAGCTCAAGATAGTGTCCTCCCTGTTTTCCCAGTACAAAAGATATGCGTTAGTAGCCCTAGCCGTGAGGGGGGTGGGGCCGTCAAATCTGGGGAGAGCGTTGAGCAGGCTTTCAGACGGGGAAGAGGCATTCCTCAAGGGACTGTTGGAGGAAGAGAAGAAGTTCCTTAAAAACAGAAAGTACTGGCAGTGACTTGCTCCCTAGCGATACCTTCGTTTGTTCTGGCTGGTCTAATCTGGGAGACTAAAAAAGACTTTGATAGCCTCCCCATCATGTCACTTCCAGAAACTATAAAGCAGCAGCACGTTGGATAAATCTCCCCCTTGCTCGCTCTTTTACTAACTGTCCAAGGATTCGTGTTTAGGCTCCTCTTCCAAAAACTTAATGACGACTTTAGTAAGGATGGAACGGGAAAGAAACTGAGAATTGTTTTGGGCCTTCTACTAAGCCTCTTTGCTTAAAGACTTTAAATTAAAGGGCTTTCAAGTGGCCCAAGGCCCTATATTCCTGCCAAGGAGAGGCCAACTCTCTCTACTTTTATGGGTAAGTTTAAATTACAGACATGAGTTTGATTTTTAGGTAGTTATAATGCCGGTCATTGAAATAGGAAGGATATGCGTAAAAACTAGAGGAAGGGAAGCCGGAAGAAAGTGCGTTATAGTTGACATAATCGACAACAACTTTGTCCTAGTTACTGGACCAAAGAAGTTGTCTGGGATAAAGAGGAGGAGGGTAAACATTCTCCACTTGGAGCCAACTGACAAGAAGATAGAGATACAAAAGGGCGCATCTGATGAGGAAGTGGAGAAGAAGCTCCAAGAGGCAGGCCTAGTGGACTTTGTAAAGGAGCAGGTCAAGGTAAAGATTCCAGTGATTTAAATGAATTTTTATAATTTTATTTACAAGATAGACGAATTTTGTTCATACAATAACCAATGGAAGATAAGGAAGGAAGAAGAGACCTCAGAGAAGTACGGGTTTTACCCTGACAAGAGGGACGTAGAACAACTGATAAGGAACTCTATAATTAACCTCGATAAACCTCCTGGACCTACCAGCCACGAGGTGGCGTTCTGGGTAAAGAATATGTTCAACGTAAGTAAGGTAGGTCACGGCGGGACCCTAGAGCCCCTAATTCGGGGCGGGGTAATCCCAAGGTAACCGGAGTCCTACCAATAGGTCTAGAGAACGCCACCAAGGTAATGAGCTTCACCAGTAACGCGGGCAAGGAGTACGTCTGCGTAATGCAAGTCCACTGCGACGTTGACGAGAAAACCTTAACAGAGGTGCTCAAGAAGTTCGAAGGGGAAATATACCAGAGACCCCCTGTTAGGTCGTCCGTTAAGAGGAGGCTAAGGATAAGGAGGGTAAGGAAATTGGACGTGATTGAGGTAAAGGGAAGGTTAGCTCTACTGAGGATAGAGTCCGACCCTGGGACGTACATGAGGAAGATATGTCACGACGCGGGGATTATCCTAGGGTGTGGGGCACACATGAGGGAGCTTAGGAGGACTAGATCTGGA
Organism: Sulfolobales archaeon; assembly: GCA_037444045.1. Lineage (GTDB taxonomy): Archaea > Thermoproteota > Thermoprotei_A > Sulfolobales > Sulfolobaceae > Aramenus. The sequence continues at coordinate 11,924 of JBBINF010000020.1, forward strand.
ATATTCACGGAGAAGGGACTAGTAACACTACATGAGGTTTCCGAGGCACTCTACTTGTGGAGGAACTGCAAGGACGACAGCGACCTCAGGAAGGTTTTACTGCCCATGGAGTTCGCGCTCTGCGGGATACCCAAGATTATAGTCGACGACATGGCGGTAAACGCAATAGCCTACGGGGCCCAAGTGATGGCCCCAGGGATCGTTGCATACCAGAAGTTCAATAAGGGAGACATGGTTGGGGTAATAACGCTGAAGGGAGAGGGTGTTGCCGTGGGTACTGCTGAGGTAAGCTCAGAAGAGCTAGAGAAAATGGAAAAGGGGCAAGTGGCTAGGTTAAAGAGAGTTTTAATACCTAGGGACGTGTATCCTAAAGCTTGGAAATGAGCCTCTTTATCGTAAATGATGTAGTAGACGGAATCCCGTTGAGCCTAGTCAGCCATCCCGGTCTGTTCTCGAAGAAGAAGCTGGATCTGGGGACTAGAGTTCTACTGGAGAACTTGATCATCCCGGAAAAGGGAATTGTAGCCGACGTAGGGTGTGGGTACGGCCCCATCGGGATATATGTGTCCCTCAAGAACCCAAACTTGAAAGTGTACATGGTCGACCTTAATCCGTTGGCGGTAAAGACTGCAAAATACAACGCTGAGAGGTACGGGCTTAAGAACGTCGTTGTGATGAAGAGCGACGCCTTGAGCGAAGTACATGAGGAACTAGACGCCATCTACTCTAACCCTCCCTTGTCTAAGGGAGTGGAATTCATAGAGAAGTTAGCCCAACAGAGCAACGAGAGGCTAAAGAGCGGCGGATTTGTGCAGCTCGTAGTATACAAGGGGGAAAGTAACGTGGTGAAGGCGTTCAGCAAGTTCTTTACGGTAGAAGTGTTAAAAAAGCAGAAAGGGTACTCGCTGATAATTGCGAGAAGATAAACTATTAATAACTTCCTCGACACTATTTCTTAGTTGCCGGGGTGCCCGAGCGGTCCAAGGGGCTGGCCTTGAGAGCCAGTAGGGATTCACCCTGCGCGGGTTCAAATCCCGCCCCCGGCGTCTTAAAATGGTAATCAGATCCTTTACCTAACAGTACTATCTTTCTTTGAGTTTTGACTTCTAGTTTAGGTGGTGCTCTTGATCATATTTAACCCTTGATCTGACCTTGGTCTGAAGGCTGTCGTCAGACCATATCGATTTTAAGGACTGGAGCGTAACGACGTGGAAATTTTAGACTTAATCTGAGGCATTGTCTAGCTGACTCACCCGACTCCGTTGCTGGGCTGTTGGAGAGTTCTTTTAGAGGCAAAGTAGAGGACGCAGGGGGATCTCATATCAGTGTAGTCCAAAAAGCTGTAGTTCGTCTTCTCCATTTTTAACACGCTTTCCCCAAAATACTGCCATGCGAGTTCCAGTCTCAGGATCCGTGGCGTAAGCGTTCAAACAACAAAAGGCTTATTGCCATAATTTCGCTGGACTTTAGTTGCAGTCTCTCGCGCTCGGTTCTAATTTGCTTAAAGTCTTTTGTACGCGTACAAAAAGTCCCCAGTAATATTAAAATTCTATACCTATAAAGTATACTCGGGGTTTATTTTGATTAAGATAAACGATCTCGCGATTCCCACTCTAGACGACGTAGATTTTTCAGCCAAGAAGGTACTCGTGAGAATAGACGTCAACTCTCCTGTAGACCCTAAGACTGGAAAACTACTGGACGACTCTAGGCTAAGGGCTTATAACACAACGATTAAGGAGCTCGTCCAGCGAGGTAATTCGATAGTCCTCATTTCCCACCAAGGGAGGCCTGGAGACGACGACTTCGTGCCGTTAAAGGAGCACGCTGAGGTTCTTTCCAAACACTTGGAGATCAACGTTGAGTTTGTGGAAGACGTCATGGGGCCTTACGCTAGGGAGAGGATAAAGAAGATGGGTAAAGGGGAGGTAATACTCCTGGACAACGTGAGGTTTGTGTCAGAAGAGCTAATAGAGGCTTCCCCCGCACAGCACGCGAAGTCCTACTTGGTGAGGAGGCTCTCCCCCCTCTTCGAAGGCTACGTCAATGACGCCTTCGCGACCGCTCACAGGAGCCAGGCTAGCATAGTTGGTTTCCCCTTGGTGCTCAAGTCCAGCGCCGGTAGGCTCATGGAAAGGGAGATATTCGCTCTGGCCAAGATATTTAACCCTGAGGACTACCCGAAGGTGTTCGTTCTAGGAGGGGGAAAGGTACTGGATAGCGTGAGGATTATTGAGAACTTAGTAAAGAAGAGGATGGCAGATAGGATCCTTACTGGTGGGCTTATCGCGGAGCTGTTCGCAGTAGCTAAGGGCCTCGATATAGGAAAGGAGAACATGAAAGTCCTAGAGAAACTTGGTATCCTCTCCTTAGTGCCTAGGGCTAGGAAGATTCTCTTAGCCGGGGGGCCCATCGAGATACCCGTGGATTTCAAGGTAGAGAAGGACGGGAAAGTAGTAGAGGAGCCAGTCAACAGGATAACTGGGGTAATAAAAGATATAGGGAGCACAACTATCGGCATATATTCCTCGTTTATTAAGGAAGCTAAGGTGATAGTGATGAGGGGACCTATGGGCGTAATAGAGGACGAGCGGTTTAGAGAAGGTAGCAAGAAGTTGCTTGACGACGCTCTTGAGAGCCCCGGTTATCTGATCATAGGTGGAGGTCACATGATAAGCGTCTTAGGTAGTGCTAACGTAAACTCGTCCAAAGTCCACGTCTCTACTGGAGGGGGAGCACTACTTTTATTCCTTGCAGGTGAAAAGTTACCTGCTCTAGAGGCTCTCTCCCTTTCAGCTTCAGGGGTGAAATCATGATAAAGGTAGCGGTAAACGGTTATGGAACCATAGGTAAGAGGGTAGCGGAGGCAGTGATACTTCAACCAGACATGCAGCTTGTAGGCGTTGGAAAGACGAGTCCAAACGTTGAGGCACTGGTCGCGCAGAAGAAGGGGATAAGGATCTTCTCCCCGGAGGACTCCATGAAGAAGTTTGAGGAGTCTGGCATTAGAGTGGAGGGAAGCATCCAGGACATGGTGAAGTTGGCGGACGTTATAGTAGATGCTACCCCCAATGGCGTTGGGGCTGAGTACAAACCGCTTTACGAGTCCCTTGGTAAGAGGGCTATATTCCAAGGGGGCGAGAAGGCAAACGTAGCAGAAGTTTCCTTTTCCTCTCTGTGCAACTACGACGAGGGGATAGGGAAGAGGTACATTAGGGTAGTGTCGTGTAATACAACCGCCTTACTTAGGACAATATGCACTCTATCTAAGGTAGGCAAAATAGAGAAGGTAAGAGCTACCATAATAAGGAGAGCAGCAGACCCTAAGGAGATTAAGAGGGGTCCTATAAACTCCCTAGTCTTAGACCCGGCTTCTGTCCCAAGCCATCACGCAAAAGACGTTAATACAGTCCTGAAGGATCTTAACATAATTACTACCGCTGTGATAGCCCCCACAACGCTAATGCACGTCCACTCTTTAAACGTGACTTTCAAGGAAAAGGTGAGCAAGGACGATGTAATCAACAGGCTATTAAGCACTCCCAGACTAGTAATGGTGAGCTCCAAGTCTAAGGTGTCCTCCACAGCGGAAATAATAGAAGCCGCAAGGGATCTGGGTAGGGTAAGGAACGACATAAAGGAAGTAGCGATTTTCGAGGACTCAGTCTACGTAAATGGCAACGAGGTTATACTGACGTATGCGGTTCACCAAGAGTCGATAGTCGTTCCAGAGAACATAGACGCCATAAGGGCCATGCACGGAGTACCAGCGGAGGAGTCCATTAACACCACTAATAGAACCCTAGGGATAATTGGAGGATATCTAATATGACGAACGAACCCACCTACACGATAAGCCTCTGGTTTAGGAAAGTGCTAGTGCCCGTAGACGGTTCAGAGAACAGTATGAGGGCTCTTGACCTAGCTGAGGACTTTAGTTTGAGGTATGGCTCTAAGGTGACGGTATTATACGTTTGCTATAGTTGCGACGATGTGGAAACCGTAAAGAAAAAAGTGGAGGGTAGGATAGGAGACAAGATCGAGTATGAACTTAAGGTAGTGAGAGCTAGTAAGGAGTCCA
>JBBINF010000021.1:0-15399 GCA_037444045.1 Sulfolobales archaeon
TAGTAGGTAACCTATCTATCCTAGCGGTTAGTTCGGCCACCTTTTTATTTATATCTGAAGACATGGCAAATCGTAGATATACGGGGCCAAATATATACCTCTTTTAGGAGAAACTGAAAATTATATATAAAATTAACCTATGAGATTAAAACTTTTGTAAATATATTTAAGTTAAAATAGAGCAGATATATGTCATGCGGGTTTTAAAATCAGCAGCGGCCAATTGCATCACCCTTTCAGTACCCAAAAAACTCATCCTCAAACACGCCCAAGAACACGTTATACGCCTCATCTCCGTATAACACAACCTTAATTAGTTTAAGGGAGGAGGGCTTAAATTCCTTGATGACCTTAGCCATTATCCTAGCGCAGACCTCATAGGGGTAACCGAAGATCCCAGTGGATATTGCCGGGAGGGCAATGCTGGAGAGGCCCAGCTCCTCGGCCTTCTCGAGGGACCTCCTAATTGCGGACTCCAGCTTGTCGTCCCCTTCTACTCCGTACTTAGGGCCAACGGCGTGTATCACGTACTTTGCCTTTAGTCTACCTGCGGAGGTCACCGCAACGTCACCTACTGGGACTGGGCCGTACTTTTTGACGTACTCGTTGCTCTCCCTCTGTATCACGTACCCTCCCTTACTTACAATTGCGTATGCCACCCCTCCACCGTGCTGTAGGTAGGAGTTTGCGGCGTTGACTATTGCGTCTGCCTCGACCTCGGTGATGTCGCCTTCTATTACTTGAACCGTGAGCCCGTTCCCTAGCTTAAACTCCCTCATTCTAAGATTAAGTATATTGGCGCGTGGTCTGAAATATTTTCCTCCGTTATTATGTCCGCCTCCCTCACCTTGTCCTTTAGCTCCTCGCTAACCACGCAGTAGTCTAGCCTAAGCCCTCTGTTCTTCTCCTTTGCCCTCCCCCGGTAGCTCCACCAGCTGTACTTCCTCTCGTTTGGGTGGAGTAGCCTAAACGTGTCCACGTAGCCTAGGGACAAGAAGTGGGAGAACCACTCCCTTTCCTGAGGAGTTAACCCCGGCATGGTGGGATCGTAGAAGGCCATGTCCACGTCCTGGTGGGCTACGTTGAAGTCGCCGCATATAACGACTGGCTTTTCCCTCCTCAGCTTCTGGGCGAAGTCCTCTAAGGCCTTGTCAAAGGCTAGCTTGAAGTCCAGCCTTGAGAGCCCATCCCCTGCCCTTGGGAAGTAGCAGTTAAGGAGGTAGAAGTCCTTGAACTCCACTGTAACTACTCTCCCCTCTTCGTCGAACTCCTCCCTCCCAATTCCCTTCATCTCCCTCAAAGTGGGGACCCTCGTGAGGGTCATGACCCCGCTGTACCCCTTCCTTACTGCTTGAAACGAGACTACCTTGTACCCCAGGACTACGAAGTCAAGTGGGACTATTTCTCCCCTGGTCTCCTGGAACAAGTAGACGTCGGCGTTGAGCCTCTTTACCTCCTCAACTAATCCCTTGCCTAGAGCAGCCCTAATGCCGTTTACGTTCCAGCTCACAATTTTCATGGGTGAATGTTGGGGGTCATAAGTTAAAACTGTGCTAAGCGTTTGTTAAGCGTTGCTCTAGCCTTCGCCTGCGACTATAACCTCGCTTGTCGCCCTGTCCATTTTCCTGAAGAACTTGTAGTAAAGGAGGGAGTTGACCATCGTCGCCGCGAACGACACCTCGAAGGGTACAACTAGGGACACCGCCTTTATTAGGTACCCGGAGAGCGATGTCGACGCAGCGGCAGGGATCAGCCTACCCACCTGGTTGGAGCTCGTTGCAGTTGCCCTCCTTCCCTCGCCAACTAGGTTCATCATCAAGGCCTGCTGTGCGGGGAGTGCAATTATCCTAAAGGTAGTGAAGGCTATGTAGTCCGGTACTGCTAAGAGGGGAGAGGAGAGGAAGGGGAAGAGCAGGACTAATACTGCGGAGATGCCCCTAGTAATTATTATGAGCTTGACGAAGCCCAGAGCCTCCGTAAGCCTAGGGGTCAGGAACATGGAGGTCGCGGAGATAACCCCACCTATAGACACCACTGCGCCTATTGTGCCTTGGGGTAGCTTATACGCCTCGCTGAAGATAATGGGTATAAAGGGCACTATTAGCCCCTGCGACACCCCGTTCAACACCCCAGTCAACGTGAACTTCTTAATTATGTCGTTGTCCGCCCTTGAGGTAGGGCTGACTTCCCTCCTCTTTGGCTTGTAACTCTCCTTGACGGGGATTACCACAAGGGCTGACGCGAGGGACAGTAAGAGGGTTATGGCGAATACCTCCTTGTAGTCAGGGATGAAAGCTAGAAGGGCCCCCGCCGAGCCAGAGTAGTTAGAGGCGACAGTAAATACAGAGAAGACCTTCGTCCTCTCCTTTGGCGGTACGTTCTCAGTGAGTATTGCTGTCTGCATTGGGGCTACAGTCGCCCCGACACCACCTCCCACCAGTCCTCCGGCTATGCCGAAACCCCCTAGGGCAGATGATACCAAGAGGAGGTAGAAGTTCGGAGTTAAGAGGAGGATCAGGATAGAGACGGGGAGGAAAGCCAAGGCCACCATCAACAACTTCTTTCTCCCGTACTTGTCTGAGAGGGGCCCGAGGAAGAACGTAATCAGGGGAGTCACAAAAGCCCCGACGGCAAATATCACCCCAGCTTGGAACACGGAGAGGTGGAGGCCATGGACGAAGTAGAGCCCTACCACCACTGCCAGTGCCCCAGCAGCTAGGCTCCTCGTAACCCTAGACACCAGGAGCAAGAGAACGTTCTTGTTCATCTCACTAGTATGCGTTTGCCCAGAAAATAAGCACTTCTCACAGTTCTGTTTAGAACTTCAAAAAGCTTTAAGAGTTCATCTGACTAAACTCGCAGGTGAAAGGCGTAGTCCCCTACTGGATCCTCGTGTTTTCCATAGGTTTCGGCTGGTTTATCCTCGCCCCGCTTGTACCCGTGGTTGCGTCAACCTTTAAGGTACCGGTCGGGACGGTAGTGCTCTTGATATCGGCCTACGGTTACGCTATGGCAATACTGGGCCTAGTAGCTGGAGTGCTGTCCGCCAAGCTCTCCGTCAAGGTGTCTTTGGTCTCCTCTGCAGTCCTGACGACAGTAGGGCTCTTGGGGAGGGGGGTGTCGACTAACTTTCTGGAGTTCCTGCTATTTGGCTTTGTCAGTGCGTCGGCATACCCCTTGGCAGTAGCCCCATTAGGGAGCGTAGCAGAGGCGTACTTGAAGGACAGGGTACAAACCTTCTCTGGTATAACCGTTGGGCTGCTCTTCCTCGGTATGTCGATCGGTTCGCTGATGGGGTCTTTCCTTTTCTCCCTCTTGGGCTTCCGCTTGACCCTCCTACTTCCCTCCGCGGTCTCAGTTATCGCGTTGGTTCTGATCTTCTTAGCAAAGGACTTCCCAAAGAGTTTCTCGAGGTCGCTGAAGGGGGTCTTTAAGCCGGGGATGATAAAGAACTGGTACGTGGGTCTGGCAATATCTTCCAGCTCCGTCCTGTTTGGTAGCATTGCTTCCACAGTTCTTGAACTGCAGAGGGTCAGCCAGGCTGTAGCGGTGACACTGGGTGGTCTACTAGGGGGGCTCGACTTCTTGGGCTCGGCAATGGGGGCCATTATATTGCCCACGGTATTTGAGGGGATAAACAAGAGGGTAGGCCTAATAGTGACTTCCTTCCTCAGCATGGTCTCCTCATTTGCAGTCGCCCTGGGTCTACCGCTCACCGGCTCCTTCCCCCTCTTGGCAGTAGCCTACTTCGCCTACGGCTTCTTTGGTAATGCATATTGGTCTATGTCCTTGGCATCGGTGACCTCCTACGCCTCAACCCCAGAGGAGGCCGGACTAGCTACCTCTATGTACAGCGTAGTCTCCAACGTTGGGGTAGCAGTCTTGCCAGTGTACTTGGGCTCGCTCTACAGCAGCTACTCGACCATGGACTACGGGGTGTTGGCGGTAATGGTAATCAACTTCATAGCCTTCCTCGTGGCGCTCTTCATGAAGAGCTAAACCACGTTGGATCTGTACTCTCCCTCTACTTCCTTCAAGAAGACCTTTTCAGCCCTCTTCCCTGTGAGCTTGAGCCTCAGCGAGTGGCCGGGGTTCTTCCCTGGCTTTAACCTAAACTCCTTTACCCTCCCCTCCCTGAGAACTAAAAGGTCTACCTCTCCCTTCAATGGGGCCGAGGTGCCGTTGACCGCCATAATTTGGTCTTCCGGCATGAGCCCAGCTAGGTCTGCCGGTGAGCCGTCCTCAACTAACTTCACTCTGTTCTGGTCTAAGACCAGCCCGTAGTACTCCTTCCCCTTTTCGGTGAGCTCGAGTCCTACCTCGTCCTGCAACGCCTTTAAGACCTCCTTAGCTGGCCTGTAGGCCAGTTCTAGCTCGTCAAACCCCAACCTCCTCATAGCCCTATCCAGTTGTTCAAAGGTGAAGGTTCCGTCCCTGCTCGACTCCCTCAAGTAGGCAAAGCAGTCCTCCACGTTGCCTTGAATCTTTAAGTCAGCGTAGAAGGCCAGAGCTAGGCCCCCGTCGTAGTAGGACACAGAGGAGTTTAGGAAGTTCTCGTCCTGCCTATAGTACTTTATCCAGGCAGTCCTAGAGGCCTCTGCCAAGCTGACCCTACTGGCCCCGGGGAAGGTGAGGGAGTGAACTGAGGAGAGGATTCTCTCCAGCCCCTTCTTGCCGTCTATTGCCCCGCTCCTCACGGCTATCTTTACCGCAACGTAGTCGGTGAAGCCCTCGGAGAACCACAGGAGGTCGGTGTAGACCTCGCTCTCGTAGTTGTGCCTTAGATCGGCGGGGTAAAGCTCCTTTACGTTCAGCCTGTGGAAGTACTCGTGGGCAAAGAGGACTGCAAGCTCTTCCCTGTTCCAAGGGACTACTATGGCGGAAGAGTCCCTGTGCTCTATCCCGCCAAAGTTCTTGTCAGACCGCCTGAAGTGGAAGAGGTACTTGTTTGTAGGCTTAACCACCTTGTCTGCCTCCCTTACAATTTTCCTCACCATATCCACGTCTACCTCGTCTATGGTGGAGATGGAGTGGAGGTCGTCAACCTCAATCAACTTGAGGTTAGGGGACGCCTCTATTGGGGAGTCGGCGAACTGGTGGTAGTTGTCAGCACAGAAGGAGTCGCCCTCCCTCCTCAGCGTCGTTGCGATTTTCCAACCGCTAGGTAGCGAGAGTTGAACACAGTACTTCTCGTTTACCTCGGAAAATGGGAAGACTGCAGGGGGGTTTATGAAGAGGTAGTCGTTAGTGGAGATCGCCTCCCTTTGGTCTTTGCTTGAGGCGTAGACGACGTAGCGGAAGGTGTCCTTCACGTAGAACTTGTTCTTTGAGAGCCTTATGCCCTCAATCTCCACCACGTTCCTTTCTAGCTCCCTGATTAAGTAGGAGCCGGGGACGTAAGTAGGGAACGCCACTACGCCCTCCCTGCCCTTAGCTATTACCTCTATGTACCTATTCCTAGGGAAAACACGAAAGAACATGAGTAAAGAGAGGTAGGGAAGATTTTAAGCGAGACGCAAGAGAAAACTTCTGATTTTAGACGCAAGAAACACCTAAGGGGCTATTTGCCCCCTTGTTCGTTAGCCCTTTCGTATTTGCTCACCTTAACCTTGTATATAGCAAGGGACGTGGCCCAAGTTAATGCAAACGAGCCAATTATTATAAACCCAATGTTCCCCCACCAAACGTCGCCGTTTACCAGCGAGATGGCGTCCCAGAAGGGCCCACCCAAGTTGAACTCCGATTGGATTAAGCCCAGGAGCTCTAGGGTTCCCACTAGGTAGGCCACAATGATGGAAATGGTAGTCATTGTAAGGTTGTACCACACTTTCCGCAAGGGGTTCCCCATAAATGCCCACCTATAAGCCCCGTTCATAAAGAACCCGTCAGTGGTGTCGACTAACGTCATCCCGGCGGTGAATAGTAGGGGGAATACCATCAGCGTCCAGAGGGGTACGTTCACGAATACCCCCGCCGACGCTGCGCTTATTGCTAGTAGGGCGGTCTCCGAGGCGGTGTCGAAGCCGAGCCCAAAGAGGAACCCTATTGGGTACAAGTAGTACTGCTTGTCGACTACCTTAAAGAGCCTCTTGAAGAACCTGTTCATAAAGCCCCTTTTCAGCAGTGCTTCGTTCAACTTCTCCTCGTCTATCTTTCCGTCCCTCACCTCCTTGTATATGCTATAGATCTCCAAGAGCACTAGTGCGTTTAGGAAGCCTATCAAGTAGAGGAAACCTCCGCTTACTAGGGTCCCAACCACTGAGCCCAAGTTCTCTAACGAAGGTATGCTAGACTCCACCGCCCTAGTAGCTATCATCAACGCAACGGAGAGTAGCACCACGACAGACGAGTGGCCCAACGAGAAGAAGAGCCCAGTGAATGTTGAAGGTTTGCCCTCTTGTACGAGCTTCCTCGTCGAGTTGTCTATTGCAGCTAGGTGGTCAGCGTCCACTGCGTGCCTGAGGCCAAACAAATAGGCCAAGACACCCAACGTTATTAAACTGGCGAATGTGCCCTTGACCTCGACTTCGACCCGTCCCACCGCCTCCGAGAGCCTAACTAGCCAAAGAAAGAGGAGTGCAGTCAAGATTGCCTCAACGACGTAAAAGGCCACCGCCTTCATGAAAGTTTTATTTAAAGGCATTAAAGTATGGATAGACTATCCAAGTATATATACTTTTCCTACCTATTTCGTCTGTTTTTCCTACCAAACAATGTTAAACTGCCCTTTCACAAAAATCCCGTTAATTGCTAGGCTTTAACTGCCCTTTGGGCTAACAAGTGGTTCAGAGTATCCTCTGAGTGGTAAAAGGCCTTGACTACGTGCCTCCCCTGGGTTAGCGTCGTTTCCATTGCCTTAGGCATCCTCTTCCTGGCCTCCTCGTCTACCTTGATGCCGGTCTTACCTTCAACTACCTTGACCACCCAGGAAGGGTAGTAGAACATCACGTCTTCCCCGCTGAAGCCGTAGTCCACTGGATCCCTCAAGTGAGTGACCCTGAGGTAAAACTCGTACATTGCGTTGCTCAACTCCCTGTTGTTCATTAACCTTCCCTTAGCTAGGGCGACTAGGTAGAAAGGTAAGTACTTAAACGCTTTCCACCACCCCCTCCACTCCTTTATGTCAGACAAGTTATACGAAGCCCTAAGGTAGTCAACCGTGACGTTGAAAGCCCTAAGTGCCCTCCTTATGGTTGACTTGGAGTACCTATTTTCCCTGTATCCTTTGACCCTAGCGTTTACGCCAATCTGCAGCGGAAAGTACTCCTCTATCCCAACCCTAGTGACCAGCTCTAGGTCTTCCCCGGTGTAGAGGTTCCTCCAACCGCCATAACGTTGGATAGTCTCCTTCCTGGCCACGAAAGTCCCTTGGGACAGCGAGGCCTGTAGCTTTTCCCTTTCCAATGAGATCAACTTGGCCAAGTTTCCGTTATATATCACGTCTAAGTCGACGTATGCGGTCAAGGAACCGTCTGGGCAGTGCTTTAACGCGTAGTCCCTCCCCATTCCCCTCGTTGACTTTAGCCTCAACACCGTTAGGTTGTACTCCTTTTCCATTCCCCTGAGCGCCTCGTAAGTCCCGTCTGTGGAAAAGGAGTCTACTATTACTATTTTCTCGTAGATCGGGGAGAAGAAGGACTTTACGCTTTCCACCACGTATCTAGAGCTGTTAAGTACAGTCCCGTAGAGGCAGTACTTCATACGCAATAGCTCATTGTAAATAGCATAAAATAAAACCTTGCTATAAGACCTATACTAATGATAAGGGACGAGATAAACAGGGTTCTCTGGTCTGGGTCTTTGGAGGGCTACACGTTAGTTATATGGGACAGATTTAAGGGCCTCACGGAGATACCCTTTACTTCAATTTCTAGGGTCGACAGGAATTACGTATACCTAAAGGACGACACGGTAATACCCATACACAGGGTTATGGAGATTAAGAAAAACGGGAGGACGATATGGAGAAGGAGGGAGAGGTGAAATGCTTGCCTTTATTCTGCCCTCCTTCTCTTGCTTACTAGTCTCCCCACACCTATTATAGCACCAACTGCCGCTATACCCGCAAAAACCGACCAGTTAGGCTCGGTCTTCAGCTTCTCGCTTATTGGGCCGTTCACAACGATCTTTGCACCTGGTGGGAGGTTGTAAGTGCCAACAAAGTGGCCAAGCAAGTAGAAAGGTAGGTTGGTGTTTAGGAGTATGGTCTTCCCGGCGTTGACCCAGCTCTCGTTGCCGTCTATATTTACAAGGTACTGCTTCACGTAGCCTAAGGTTAGTGTGACCGGCTTGGTCATTGTGACGCTGAGCGGGGATATCACCGTAATGATTATCCTCTCGTCTTTGCTCACGTAGTAGGTCTGGTTAAGTATCTGGATTGTGGTGTTCTCGCTGAACCAGCTGTCGGAAGTTATGTAGCCCAAGGTGCCGTCAATTAGGGCCTTGATTGGGAAGTCGACGTTGAGCTGTAACAGGAACTGCTTCTCAACGCTCACGCTGACCTGCGTGGGGCCCTTTACAGTGAACGCACTGGGTTCTATCCCAACGATCAAGTACCTGGTGTCTGGGCTCGGGTAGTAAGTTATGTTCTCGACCTCAACCCTAGTGCCAGAGTTATACCAGCCGGAAACTAACGTCCTGTTTGTCCCGTTAACTAGGGCGTAGACCGGCACTTGGCTGTTTACGCTTACGTAGTACTGGACTACTGCGTTCACCTCCACTGTAGTTGGCCCATTAACCTCAAAGGAGTTAGAGGGGTAGACTGATACCACCACGACCCTCTCACCGTCGCCCTCGTACTGCACATAGGGGTACACGGTCACGTTAGACCCCTCGTTATACCATCCCGACGTTAACGTCGTGCTCTTCCCGTTGATTAAGGCGTTTACTAGCCCAGAGGGGCTGACGTTGACGAAGAACTGCTCCACGTAGTTCAAGACCAAGGTGGTCGGCGAGGTCACGGTAAACGTAGTGGACGGAGTGACGTTGAGTAGGGCGAACCTGACGTCGGGGCTGAGGTACAAGATGATGTTCTCCACTTCAATCTTGGTTCCGGAGTTGTACCAACCTGAGGATATGGTGGTATTTTCGCCGTTAACTAAGGCGAAAGCCGTTACCTTTGACTCCACCTTTACGTAGTATTGGATAACCTGGTGTAAGGTGACGGTCATTGGGGAGTTTACCACAAAGGACATGGCAGGGCTAGCACCCACTATGGATACCCTCTCCCCGTTGCCCAAGTAGTATGGCACTTGCTCTATTTGGACTTGAGACCCAGCGTTGTACCAGCCAGTGGAGAGAGTTTTGTTGACCCCGTTGACCAAGGCAAACGCCTTCCCCTCCCCTATTACCTTTACGAAATACTGCAAGTAATAAGTCACCTCTACTTTCCCCGGCGACGTTATAACGCCTTGGTAGTTGGTCGCTGCCCATCTAACCGTCGAGGTGGAGTAGGGCAACTCATAAGGGTAAGAGTAGGAGGAGTTGAAGTCCACCCAATAAGTCCCGGGCAGGACATTAGTAAAGGTGCCGAAAGTCTCTACTTCTATCTCCGGTTGGCCGTAGTCCCCTCCTCCCACGACTGAGAAGGAGAAAGTGACGAGGTCTTGTTCGTAGTACACTAAGTTGAGCGAGTAGAGCCCATCTGGGGTAGTCGGTATCTCGCCCGAGTAATCCTTAGTGGCCCACCTAACGCCTTGAAGAGTAATTGACCTTTCCGCGGTGTAATTAGTGCCGGAGGGCACGAGGACGGAGAAGGGCAACGCAAACTCCTTAACAGTCCCGTTGGGGAAGTACAGGGTGACAGTGGGAGGATATGGAGGAGGGTCACCTACGTAAGAGTAGTTGAACGTAACCCTCTCAAGGCCTGGGAGAACCACGATTGGGAACTCCAACGTTTTAGAGAACCCAGGGAACAGGGTAGCAGTAAGCACTGCGTAGTAAGTCCCTGGGGGCAGGGAGGTCACCCTTATCTGAATAAACTCGGTGCCGTTGCCCTGGAAAGAGGAGGAGTTATCGTAACTGTACTGAATCCCTCCGGAGACGTAAAGGGAGAACTGGACTCCACCATAGGCTGATACCTCAACTGGGACGCTCTCTTGCCCCTCTTGGGTTACGTATACTGGGGAGGAATCTAGGGAAATTGAGAAGTTAGCTACACCTGTCCCTTCGTAGACTCCCCCTTGAACGTTAACTACTGCCTCCCCCACCAGTTGACGCTCTTGGTTGTAGACCAGTACGGCGTAGTCGCCCTCCAATAGGCTCAGCTTTGCCCCATACCCCGTGAATGGTATTGCGTCGTTGACGTAGGAGGAGTTGTAGCCGTAGTTGGCCAAGTAGACCAATATGTACCCTGAATCGACTGGGGCGTTAACAGTTAAGGAGCCCATGAAGGTAAAGTTCCAAAGGGAGTCAAGGCCGCCGTTTCCAGCTGTTATACCAGCTTGAAGGGTACCGGTCATTTTATTGAGGTAGTAAGGCAAGTCAACTGCGTTAGCTACTGTCTCAGACGTGTCACTTCCGAAGTTATAGGCGTTAAGGGGTTGCTGGAAGTTGTGACCATTCCAGTACTGTAGTGTCATGAAGACGAAGGAGGAGGTGAGGGTCGCAGTACCGTCTACCCCTCCCATTACGAACTCGATGTCGTACATGTTGCCGGAGCCAGTGTACTTGCCCCCGTCGACTAGGAAGTAGACGTCCGAGGCCCCCTTAGCGTTAGTCGCGGTGACTTGGTCGAAGTTGACCCACCCGTTGCCCAAGTTGGCCCAGAAGAGCACCACTGGCTGCCCTTCTGCGTTAACCGTTACGTTTACCAATAGGTAAAAGGTGAAGGGGGGAACTAGGGTTATGGTGGAGTAAGTGTAAGCGTAAAAGGTCTGGTTACCGTAAGTAGAGATCCCCCCGTTACCATGGAGGGAGTCTACCCCGGCATAGGGAGAAGTGAAGTTCCAGACGTTGTCTGAAACGGTCGCCGAGTGGGTCTCGGTGTTGTAGACCAAGACGTCTTGGACCCAGAGGGCGTAAGTGTGGCCACCCGCCTTGTAGTTGAGAACCCCGTTGAGCTGAAACGCCACCTCGGGGTTACCACCGGGAGAAGTAACGGAGAGGTAGCCAACGTATGCGGAGCCCAGGATCTGCGTGGTCTCGGCCTTGTAAGGCCCATAGGGGCCCACGCCGTAATCAGCTATCCCCATTGGGGCAGGTTCACCGCTGTAATAGGCGTGTAAGTTGACTTCCCCTGTCTTCCCAGAAAGGGAAACGTTGGAAGGGGCGGGAGGGAATGGGTAGTACTTCTTGACGTAGTGTACCTGCGTCAGGTCGGAGGAGTTTGGCTGTGAATAACCGAGGAAGGATATGGAGCTTAATACAAAGAGGGAAACGAGGAAGAGTAATGCCAGTACCCTTAAGGGTAATATCCTCATGTTGATAACACTAATACCTTGTCCCTAATAAACGTTCAAGGGTACCATAGTCTTTCAGACCTCGTATATCACGGAGGCCTTTTTCACGGTGCCGTCGGAGAGCTTGAGCTCTATCACGTATACGTTACCTATAGTAAGGGGACTGGAAATCTGGAACTTAAGGGACACCTTGTTTTCCCCAGGGATTAGTTTCCTAGGACTCACCTGGAGCAAGGGGAAGCCCAAGAGTGACGCGTCCACGATTTCAGCCTCAGTTTGGGAGTAAATTGTTACCTCGGCCTCTCCGTTGCTCCTCAACCACCCGTACCCCACGCTTTTGTCGCTCACCTCGATCGACTTCCTTTGACTCTCCTCGAACGACTTAGTGGAGAGCTTAGAAGTGGCTAGGTAACAGAAGGGGTAACCAAAAACGGCGCTAATTAGCCCCATTATCATAACCCCAGAGAGCTTCAATCTCTCGTCTCCGTACTCCTTTCCAAGCTGGTAAATTGCGTAGCCCAGAACGGCGTTACCAACAACAACCAAAATTGCCCCTATGTAGGCTAATGGGAGGTAGATATCGCTAAAGATCAGTGCCAGTGCACCCAGCACAAAGACGTTAGTCCCCAAGTTGCCTAGCCTTCCGCCTCTCTCAGAGGTTCTGAAGAGCCCTACCCTGATTTTAGAGATGCCAAAAACAAAGAGGGCGTAGGACACGAGCTCTAAGCCCAGGAGGAGGAAGGAAAGTAGGAATGAGCGAAGGAACGCTAGAGGCAACGCGACTAGTAGAACAACTATGGATAACGTGACGTAGAGAGATCCGTCCTTTAAGTCTTTAAATCCTTGATTTATAGCCATATGGAAGTGTGTCTCCCCCTCCATTAAAATCGCTAACTTATGCCTAAGATGCTCTTTAGCTTGAAGACCATTGGTATCGCGTAGTTCTTGAACTCGACGAAGTTCCCCTGAGACTTACTGTTGTATGCCCCTTGGAACAGGGAGGGGAGCTCTGGGTAGAACCTCTGGCCCAGGAGGTTTACGGCGTTGAAGTAGTCTTGAAGGGTCACCGGTAGGAACCCGTTCTTTGTGGACGCCTCCTTGACCAGGAGGAGCACTGCGTCCCAGTAGTAGTTCATCGCCTCTTGAAACTTCCCTTGGTTCTCAAACAGTTGAGCGTTGGAGAGCAGTGAGTTGACTTGCTGTTGGAGCTGGAGCTGGGGATTTACGTAGGGTTGAGGGGCTGGCTGATAGTAGGGGTACTGGTACCCAGGGTACTGGTAACCTTGGGACTGGTAAACTTGGTAGCCCACCGCCACTCTTGCCTTCTGGTGGGCGTCTGAGACCTTCTGGATGTACCGGTATAGGAAGAACAGGCCGACTATCGCTATAGCCCCAGGTATCCACATAAGGTAAGACGATGATGGGAACGATATCTCAGCTGCCTCTACTACTGCAGCAAGGAAGAGCTCTAAGGCCACGAAGGGGACCATAAGGAGCGATCTGAGCCAGTCCCTCTTCCATACAGCGTAAGTGCCCGCTCCAGCGGCTACCGCGTAAGAGGGCAGTTCCAACCAGCTGTGGGGAAGGGTCAGTAGAGCAAGGGCTGCATAAATGCCAGGGAAGTGGAGGACGGTTGTGGTGTAGGAAGTCAACACGTACGCAGTGTCGCCTATAGAAAAGAGCATCATCCCCACTCCTATTACTGGGATGAACTCGATTAGCGCTATTGAGAAGTTGTGGGAAAATATCGTGAGGAACAGGAGGACATAGGGAAGGGAGTCAGTAGAGGACACCGTGGAGGAAAAGGTCTGGGCCATCCCCTGGTTGTTCACTGGGATAGCGGAGACCCCTAGGAATA
The DNA here is from genome assembly GCA_037444045.1 of Sulfolobales archaeon. Taxonomy (GTDB): domain Archaea; phylum Thermoproteota; class Thermoprotei_A; order Sulfolobales; family Sulfolobaceae; genus Aramenus. The sequence goes on from JBBINF010000021.1 coordinate 13,258, forward strand.
TGGCCAGCTCCACGCCAAAGTATACTAAGATGAGCTTCGTTAGCAGTCTCATAAGTTTACCGTTAGCGTGGCAAGTTAAATAGGTTTTCCATAATAGCCCTTAATAGCCTAGACTTAACCTCATATCCGCCTAAAAGGGGCGCGGAATAGGGAGTTAGCAGTAGCCTAGTACCGGTTCCCCTCGAGCTAGGCAAAGCAGCACTGATCTCCCCCAGCCTTAACGTCGATAAGGGTGGCGTGTGGAATGAGTGCAGATAAAAGTCAATTAGGTTGGTTTAAATTAGTTTACTCTGAAAATATCTTATGGAAAATGAGGAAAGGCAGAGAAAGAGTACGCTACGGCTGAACAACGAGGAGCTAAAAGTAGTTGGGATGCACTGCGCCACATGCGTTAACACCGTCACTAAGTCCATCTCCTCAGTGAAGGGGGTTGTAGACGTTAACGTCAACTTGGCGAGCGGGGAGGCCAAGGTGAGCCTGTCTGGGGCAAGGCTGAAGGACGTGGTGGAGGCAGTTAGGAAGGCGGGGTACGACGTTGTGACCCAGAGGGCTACGCTGAAGGTCAACGTGAACCCAGAGGAGATGGACAAGCTCAGGGAGAAACTAGAGGGAATGAAAGGGGTAGTGAAGGCTGTCGTCAACGTTGACGGGGTTGCTTACGTGGAGTTCAACCCCCTAACTACCAATCCCGAGAGCATAAGGGAGGAGCTGGAAAGTGAGGGCTACAAGGCCTCAATACTGAGCGAACAGGAGGACATACCAGAGGTCTTAGCGGCGAGGAGGGAGCTGAGGAGCTACGTCTACGCGCTTGCAGTGGGAGTAGTGTTTACCCCCCTAACGCTTGTTTCCCAGTACTTGGGACTGACCCTTCTAGCCCTCCTATTTTCGTTGCCGGTCCAGTTCTACTCCGGCCTCAAGTTCCACTCTGGAGCCTGGAGGGCGTTCAAGAACAGGACTACAAACATGGACACCCTAGTCTCCCTGGCCTCTAACGTGGGGTGGTTCTACAGCCTCTACTCCTTCCTAGTCGGTAAGCCCACTTTCTTCGACTCCGTCTCCCTACTAATTACGTTCGTCTTGGTGGGGAAGTCCCTAGAGGCCTACCTGAAGGCGAGGTCCACTAACGAGGTGGTGGGGCTCCTCTCAGTAAAGGCCCACGTGCTAAGGGAGGGGAAAGAGGTGGAGATGGACTCCATGAAGCTCAAGGTAGGGGACGTGGTAGTGGTAAGGGGAGGTGAGGTAATACCGGCAGACGGAGTAGTTGAAGAGGGGGAGGGGGAAGTGGAAGAGGCAATATTCACCGGCGAGGTGAGGCCTTCCAGGAAGGTAAAGGGGTCCCCAGTGGTGGCGGGCTCAACGCTGGTCTCAGGGAAGCTCAACGTCTACGTGACTAGGGCTGGGAAGAGGACTTACTTGGCACAAGTAGTCCAAGCTCTGAGGGAGGCGCAGAGCGTCAAGGTGCCAATACAGAGAATAGTGGACAAGGTCTCTGAGATCTTCGTGCCGGTTATATTGGCCGTTGCCGTGACCTCTTTCCTCGTATGGAAGTTCGCCCTCCACGCCCCGACCTACCAGGCTGTGCTCTTCTCAGTGGCGGTCTTAGCGGGGGCATGCCCATGCCCCTTAGGCCTCGCAACGCCAATGGCAGTGCTGACCAGCGTAAACAAGCTCGCCAAGAGGGGGGTAGTGGTAAGGAACGGGGAAGCGATGGAGAAGATAGAAAAGGCAAAGGTCTTCATCTTCGACAAGACAGGGACCTTAACAAAGGGAGAGTTCAAGGTGAGCAGAGCCACCGTTGATGATGAGACATTGGACATGGTAGCTAACCTTGAGGGCTACAGCTCCCACCCCATAGCTAAGGCAATAGCTAGGCTGGCGAGGAAAAAGATGAAGGTAGAGAACTTCTCCGAATTCCCTGGGGAAGGGGTGTACGGAGTTGTCGAGGGCAGAACCGTGTTGGTGGGGAAGAGGGACTTCGTGCTCAGGAACTGCGAGGGAGAGGGCAAAGAGGATATCTTGGTTTGCGTGGACGGGAAGGTAGTTGGGGGGATAGAGGTGGAGGACGAGGTCAGGGAGGAGGCAGTTGAGGTAGTAAAGGAGCTGATGAGGAAAGGGAAAGAGGTCTACGTCGCCACTGGAGAC
>JBBINF010000022.1:0-15283 GCA_037444045.1 Sulfolobales archaeon
CTTACCTCCCTCCTTTTCCTTGCATTCTCTACTTCTAAAATCTCCTCGTCAGTCGTGGGTACTATCTCTTCTCCTACAGGGACTGGCTTGACGTCCTCGTCTACCTTCACGTATACTCCAGTTGCGCTCACCATCAATTCCTCTCCCCTTAACGCCTTCATTTCCACTTCCATAGAGGAGTTACCGACGAAGAGCACTCGGGACACAATCCTAATTACGTCTCCCAAGTAGATTGGCTTCTTAAAAACTACGTTGTCTAAGGACGCTAGGACAACCGGGCCCTTGGCTACCTTAATCGAGGAAAGCATCCCAGTATCAATAAGCATTTTTAGCATGTCTCCACCGTGTAGTCTCCCCATGTAGTTGCATTGCTCGTAGTGCACCAAGTTTACGGTCTCTACTACTGTTTCACTGACTAACGACGTCCTTCACCTCGTCAATTTTTGAGGCCCAGTTTGGGTATTTCTTTGCGTACTCCTCGAGGAGCTTTAGTAGCTCAGTTAGAATTTCCCTCCACGAAGTTATTATTTTTTCTGAAACCTCCTTGGGAATGGAGGTGAGCCTTTTCTCGCTTGCCGACATGAAGGGCAAGTACTCGTCTTGGGATATCGATACCACAAACATGCCTCTTCTGTCTATAACGTACTCGTGGTTTCCCTTCTTTAGCACAGTTATCGACACGTCGTCTGAAGGAGGGAAGTACTTAGTTATATAGGAGACGAACTCCTCTACAGACTCGCTATCCTTTCTTTCCAACATGTGATTTAAGGCTTCTTTTAGACTCATTTTACCACCTTCAAGTCCTAGAGAGGTCGTAGTGACCCACTGGAGGTGGGACGGGTACCCTAATTTTAACCCTACCCTCTCTTAACCAGGGGGAGATAATAAACGCTACCCCGTTTCCCTCCCAACTGAGGATTTTTGCCTCGTTCTTAGAGAGTCCAAAGGACTCCGCTATCTCTTGCCTTATCCTAAATATGACCTTGGTGTTTGAGAGCTGTACGACTATGTCGTTCAAGTCGTTCGGGTTGTGGGTAGCGAAGATGAAGCCTATCTTTCTCCTCCTCCCCAACCTCATCATTAGCGATATTTTCCCAGCCACCCTCCTAACGTAGTAGTTGTCCTCCTCTCCACCCCTCATTGAGGGGAAGAACTTGTGGGCCTCGTCTATCACTATTAAGTACCTACCTTTGGCCTCGCCTCTCCTGAGCTTTGCCTCCCTTAACGCGAATATCCTGTCCAGGAGGTAGTAAACGATGATCTTCTGGGTTAGGTCATCCACTTCGCTGTTGTATAGGTCAAAGACGACTATTTTTGAGCCGGAGTCTATCACCTTCTTAATACTGCTCCTTCTCAGCTTAAGGTCAAACATACCGGTCTCGCGTAGAAGGTAAAGCCCCCTAAGTATGTTCTCCCTAGTGCTTCTGTGCAACTTCATTTTCTCAAACACGTTATCGTCCAACGCGTCCACGAACTCCTTCAAAGTCTTGGCCTTAGCTAGCTCGCCCTTAGTGGCAATGATCTTCAGGAAATGGGAAGCCTGCTCGCTAAAGTAGGGGTTCAACTTGTACAGGATCTTCTTAACTCCACTGAACCTGAAGAAGAAGGGGTGCAGGGTTATTTTAGAGTTCCAAAAGCTACTTGAAATATTTATTGTGTTATCCACAATAGACGTATACAGCTTTATTCCTTTCCTCTCCAAGTACGCCACTAGGGGCTTCACGTAAAGGTCGTAATAAGTGCTCGTTATCTTGCCTATAGAGTAGTCCTCCTCAAGGTATTTCCTCAGCCAGCTACGCGTCACTGGGTACACTACGTCCAACTCTATACCGCTTAACTTACCGTAAAGCTCCTCAAACCCCCTTATTCCCTCGAGGACTTTCCTGTTAGTTACGTCAGGCGGGAGGAACATGTGGTAGTAGTCTCCAGTAGTGTCCAACACGAAGGCTTTGCTTCCCTCCTCCATCTTGTAAAAGGCTGACAGCAAGTTCTTTATAAAGGAAGTTTTCCCTGCCCCTGTGGTACCAAGGATGAGCATGTGATAATTGAGCTCGTCTAAGCTAGTGCTTACCTTTACTCTCTCGCCGTCCATGTCGAGAAAGCCCAGCTTTAGGCCCCCATTGTTGATACCCAGTGCCCTCTCTATTACCTCCGCCCTAGGTATTATGACGGGGGACTGAGGTTCAACTATAACGTCTGCTGGTTGGATCTCAGAAGAGGAAAGAACGTCGAGTTTCGTGAGCATCTCGCACTTTACTATCACGTTGTTTATTAGAGTACCGGGGTTTTCCTCGTCCACTTGGGGGAGGGCCATGGAGTTGTCAAAGAGGTAGTTAGTAACGTCGCTCCTTTCATATCCAACTACCCTCAATAGGATAAAGTAAAGCGTCCTTATGTCTACAACCCCTAAGAAGATGCCTATCTTTCCTAGAAAGCTATACTTATAGTAAACCTCGGGGGTAACTACAACGTTAACTGTGAACTGGTTCTCCTCAACTTTGTTTGGCATATTTCGGGCTACACTACCTATTACGTCCCCTAAGGTGACAGCCAATGCCCTAGCTCTTTCCATCCTGTCCTTTATGCTGTTGTAAAGTTCGTCAGCGCTCATGATCCCAGCTCTTCAAGCCTGCTGTAATAGCTTGACTGTAGGCCAGCCTTCTGTAGCCCACTTATAACCAGCTTATATATCCCTTGTGACACTCTCTTAGCTGTAGCGTCAGCGAGGGCTAGGAGATAAGGTATCCCTTCCCTCGTTATCTTTATCGAGAGCACGTTCCTTACCACTTCCTCAGAGTCGACTAAACTTTCTACCCTGAGTATTGAGAACTTTGGCAAGTAAGGGTTGAAGGGAACTACCAGATAGTTGACGAAAACTTGCACCCCTTTCTCTTCGCTCATGAAGGGGCCTATTACGATCGGTGAATAGGGGGGATTAACATTAAACCTGACAAAGCCCAAGAGGAAGGCCTCGTCGGAAACAAATGACTTTGGGTCTACCTTGTATCTCTGTATGAAGAAGTCCCTAAACTCGCCGTTTAAAGAGTTGACTAGGTACTGGGACTTGTCTATCCTCTTAACTATACCAATGAAGCTCCGGTCTAGTGCCCTTTTCCTCTCCTCTATTATTTTGTCCCTAACCTTGGAGCTCAAGTATAAGTAAGGGGGGAATAGGGGACCGTCAACCATCACTATTCCCTTTCCCCTGAGGACGCTAAGGGCCCTTGTCTCCAGTAATGCCCTTAGCTCCGTCTCCACCTGTTCTACTCCTCTTAGGGAATTGAAAGGTTTTCCGTCAAGCGATATAAAGGATACGTATTTAGAGGCGTAAATATAGGGGTCAAGTCTAGATTCCTCTACAGTAGACGAGGCCACTGCTATGAACGGTTCTTGTAACCCTAGATCGTTACTGCCGTCAATAGACGGGTAAACGCCGTAAACGCCCTTAGTTAGGGAGGCGACCGCCAAGCTTGCGATGCTTATAGAGCCCTTTCCAGAGACAAAGCTCCTGCTGCTCCCGTCCAAGGCCAGCACTTCTCCCCAAGACCTCTTGGGTTCCTCCTCCCTCACTAGCTCCTGGGGCTTGACCAAAGGCTTTGCCTCAGCGTCCGAACAGGGGCAAACGTAATCCTCGTTCAGTGAGGAAGAATTTAGATAAATAGAGATGAAGTTTATAACGTCATACCTAAGTACCTCAAATACTCCGTGAGCGTTCGCCATTATTATCTATGACTTATTTATAGAAATATTTAAATATAGCGTAATACTATCGGTTTTCCGAATCTAAAGCCTCTTAATCCCTAGTCCCTCATGAGTTGCCTTACCGCAATAATCACGGGATCCCATACTTCCGAGATAGCTGGCAGGTAGCCCATGTCCGTGAAGAACATGTCCTCTACTGTGAACCCCTTCATCACCTGTGCCGCTATCATGTCTATCCTTCCCAGTACCTCTTCGCCGCCTATTATTTGTCCTCCTAGGATCCTCTTTGTACCCTCCTCAGCTATTAACTTCACGTAGATTTCCTTGGCACCGGGATAGTACCTCGCTCTAGTCTTCGTCTTTATCATGGCCGAGAAGGTCTTTATCCCTAGACTTCTTGCCTCGCTTTCCAAAATCCCCGTCTTAGCTATAAATAAGTCCTTGTACTTGGTTATCATAGTCCCAACACTGCCTGGGAACTCCATTTCTTTGCCAGCTATGTTACTCCCGGCCACGTAACCCATCTTGTTTGCAATTGGGGCAAAGGGCATGTAGAACTCCTTCCCAGTCACTAAGTTCTTGGTCTCCACCGCGTCGCCAACTGCGTAAACGCCCTTTACGCTGGTCTCCATGTGTGAGTCAGTCCAGATCGCCCCTGTCCTCCCAAGCTTAACTTGGTCCTTAACTAGGTCTATGTTGGGCTCAACGCCAATTGCAATAATCGTTCCGTCAACTTGGTACTTTCCTTTGTCCGTAACAACTACACTGCCCTCCTCTTCCACCCTTTCAAACTCCTCGCCAAGGTGAAGCTCTACGTCTTTGCTAACCTTTTCAGTTATAACCTTGCCCATGTCCTCGTCCAGCATCTTGTTCAGGAGATAACTTGACCTATGGAAGAGCAGGACTTTGACCCCCCTCTCAACAAGAGCCTCAGCCATCTCGACTCCCAGTATGCCCCCTCCCACTATCGCTACCTTGTTAAGCGACCACAACTTTTTCCTTAGTTCTACCGCCTCCGCAGGGTGGTGTACGTAAAAGACCTTACTTCCCTCGGCCACCTTCTTCGGCCTAGCCCCAAGGGAGATGACGAGATAGTCGTACTCGAATTTATGCCCGTCAGACTTCACTACCCTTGACTTTAAGTCAACTTCCTTTACCTCTAGGTTCGTGAGGACGTTGATCTTCCTTTTCTCCCGGAAAAATTCAGGGGTGTAAGTCATAAAGAGGTTCTCGTCGTTAAACAAGCCTTCTACAAAGTAAGGGATACCACAGGGGGCGTGACTCACCATCTTGGTTTTCTCAATTACAGTTACATCAGCGTCTGGCCTAAGCCTCCTTACCCTGGAAGCAGAACTCATGCCAGAGGCTCCGCCGCCCAGAACAAGGACTTTCATACTGAGAAACGGTGAATGCTTTATATTTAGCTTTTCTCTCTAAATGACTTATGATAGCCAAAAACAAAATGACAAAACTCTACGAAGAGATAGAGGACGCTCAAAAGGCTAACTTGAGCATTACTGAACAGGGTATTTTGAACTTTCTCAAGGATCAGATAAAAACAGAGGAAAGCGTCTTATCAGAGTTTGAGAAGAGCGTTTCAGAAAATAGGCTAAACGACGCAATTACCTCCTACGCGACTCTCGTACAAGGGGCAAACGTGATATTCTATTACTTAGTTCAGCCTACAGTCCTCTCTACTTTTACCTCGGCAAAAATGGCAGGACTTATCAAAGAGTTAATAGATACGCTAACCCTCATAGTCTCTGAGGCCACCATGGTAATAAAGTCCATGGCAAAGAGCCTGGGGATAGACAGTTTGACGGTATCGCTGAACTCCAACCCTCCATCAATAAGCGTCTCAATGGTGTTTAAGAGTGCTTGAGAACTACTTAAAGTGGAACGAGCTTTTTGAGGAAGCGAAGAAGATAGAGACCCCTGAACTGAGGGGGGACAAGGTAGTATACACTGGAATGGGAGGAAGTTACATCCCTGGTAAAGTGGCCGAGATCCTGGACTTCCCCATAGACTACACTTCCGTACCATCTTTGCCTAGAAGACTCGACGAAAAGACCGTTGTGATAGCAGTTAGTTACTCCGGTACAACCGCAGAGACAATAGAGGCGGTTAAGATTGCGTTGAAACGCAACTCTAAAGTAGTGGTGATTACGTCTGGAGGACACCTAGAGAAGTTAGCTTTGGAGAACAACGTCCCTCTAGTTAAGGTCAGGGGACTTTCGCAGACAAGGTATTCCTTTCCCGTGCTCTTTACACCAGTGCTAAAGATCCTCTCACAAATTTCAGGGGTGAAGGTGGACTTGGACCTCCTAAGGGAGGGGATAGAGGAGGGCAAGGAAAAGATGTTGAAACTTGCCAACGAGCTCTCTAGCTCAATTAACGGCGTTATACCGGTCTTTTACGGTTCAAAGTACTTCCCCATAGCAATAAGGTTTAAACAAGAGGTAAACGAAAACGCCAAGTACCCTGCATTTTACGGGGAAATCCCAGAGGTAAACCACAACGAAATTGAGAGTTACGTTAACGGAAAGTCGCTTTTCCCAATAGTTATAGGCAACGAAGAGTTGGACAAGGTGACCGCACAAGTGCTTAACGCTAAACTGATAGAACTTCCTTTCAACGACGTCCTAATGAACGTGTCCTCCCTCATGTTTCTGGCCGGAGTTACGTCTATAAAGATGGCTGAGAGGATGGGCGTAGAGCCCGAGAAACTATCAATTATACCTAAGGCTAGGGCATTAACAAGCAATCTATTTAATAAATTATAGCTCCTTTTCTTCTTAAAATGAAGATCTACAACACGCTTGGGAGAAAGCTGGAGGAGTTTACAGTAAGTGGAAACACTGTAAGGATGTATGTGTGTGGACCTACAGTTTACGATTACGTCCACATAGGACACGGCAGGACTTTTGTGGCTTTTGACGCAATTTCCAGATATCTGAGGCTAAGGGGCTACAATGTAATAAGGGTACAGAACATAACCGACATAGACGACAAGATCATAAACAAGGCAAACGAGACTGGGAGGGACTGGAGGGAAATAGTGGAGACCTACTCTAAGGACTACTTGGAAAACCTAAACGCCCTGAAAGTGAAGGTAGACCTCCATCCCAGGGTTACTTCCCACATTAACGAGATCATAGACTTCGTGCAGAAGCTCATAGACAAAGGTCACGCCTACGCGACGCCCAGCGGTAACGTCTACTTCGACGTCGACACCTACCCAGCCTACGGGGAGCTCTCTAACACAAAGAAGGAAGAGTGGAACCAGGGGGAGGAGTTCTTAAAAGAGAAGAGACATCCCTACGACTTCGCCCTGTGGAAGGCGAGGAAGCCTGGGGAGCCGTATTGGGAGTCCCCGTGGGGCAAGGGGAGGCCAGGCTGGCACATAGAGTGCTCTACCATGTCCACTAGGTACTTGGGCGACCAGTTTGAGATCCACGGAGGAGGAATGGACTTGATTTTCCCGCACCACGAGAACGAGAGGGCCCAGACCGAGTCCTACACTGGTAAGCCGTGGGTCAAGTACTGGGTACACGTCTCCTTCTTGACCATTAACAAGACGAAGATGAGCAAGTCCCTGGGTAATATAATACCCCTAAATGAAGCCCTCAAGAAGTACGGCCCCTCGGTCTTACGTTACTGGTACTTGTCCTCCCACTATAGGTCTACGGTGGACTTCAGCGAGGAGGCACTGGAGCAAAGCAGGGCCTCGTTGAGTAGGCTCAAGGATGCGCTTTCAGTAATTAAGGACATCCTTAGGGAGGGGCCTAAGAGTTACGCAAAGGACGAGGACGTTAAAGTGCAGAGGCAGATAATCTCTGAAATTGAGGGCTTCCACGAGGCAATGAGCAATGACTTCGACACAGCAAAGGCCCTCTCACATATACACAACGTAGCTTCCATAGTATTCTCTAAGCTATCCAACAGCAGGGACTTTATGGGGGCTTCAATAGCTTTGGACGCCTTTAGGCAATTTAACGAGGTCTTCGCGGTTATGGACGAGGAGTTCGGAGCAATGTACGAGAACGTCTCGAGGATAATTGACGCAGTGATCGAGGTCAGAAACGTCTTAAGGAGTAAGAAGATGTACGACCTTTCAGACCAGATCAGGAGTGTTCTGGAGAGCAGCGGCATAAAAGTGCTGGACAGCAAGGACAAGTCTACTTGGAGATTTCAGTGACAAACATAGGCATTTTTTCTCCTTTGTAGTACCTTAACAGCATTTCCCTAGTCGTGGGCGTAGTCTCCACTTTCTCCAACTCCTCTAACGAGAAGAACTTGACCTCCTCCGCATCAGAGCCTGGCCTAAGGTCTCCACCAACGACTTGACAAACGAAGTCCAATATGACGTAGTGAAAGCCTTCCTTGATTAACTGAATGACTGCCATTAGGTCTAATACCTCTACATCAAGTCCAGTCTCCTCTCTGATTTCTCTCTTGACTGCCTGCTCAAGGGTTTCCCCATATTCCACTTTCCCTCCTGGGATGGCCCAATACCCCTTATTAGGGGGGTGAGCCCTCTTCACTAGGAGAACCTTCCCATCTTTTATGACCGCTCCGCCTACTGCGACCAAAGGCCTAACTTGGGAGGCCACACTTTGAGTAAGCAAACCCTTGTAAAATACGTTTTGTTTACAGACTAGCGTGGGCTTCTGGATAAAAGTTATTAAATACCTCTTTACGGTGTTATATGATGTCAGCTCGTGAAGCCTTCCTAGCGCTCATGGTCATAACGTTGTTTCTGGCAATTGTGGCGGTAGACGTTCAGCAGTTCTCTATTCCGTCCAACCCCACAACCGAAACACACTACTATAGTACCTTAAGCTTTCCCACAAGTCTTACCTATTACGTCACAGCGTCAAACTTTACAAAGAGTGCTAGCAACACGTCCGCTACAAACACCTCTCCACCACGCTACGTTAACTACACCTACGTTGTCTCATATCACGTAGTCAAATACACCCCTGAGGGGCAACTGACCGTAAACGTCACGGTAGAGAACACGTCTAGGGTTAACACCGGGTTTAATTTTACTTTGTTAAAGGTGGGCACCCACAACATCACCATCGAGGAAGACCCATTTAGCCTGTATTTCCCTTACATTTTCCCGGGGTACCTTTACAATAGTACTTATACCCTCTCCACACCCACTTCTTCCCTGTCTTTAGCTTACGACGGATTAGCCAATGAGACGATTTTAGGCGTAAAGTACGAGGTGATAAAGTACTTCTTCAGCAACAGTCAAGCCTCTGGAGTAGCATACATAACAAATAACGGTACTGTTGTGTACTTCAATACTACCTTCAAGGGATTAAGTGTTCAGTTCTTCCTAAATACCTCCAAAGGGACAGTCACCATAAACGTCCCAAGCACGGTGAAGTTGCCCAGTTACTTACTCAACAGATCTTACTTGTATGCCGTATACGAGTACTCTAATTACTCTAATTCCTTACAGAGCGTAGGCGACGAGGAGATAGTGTACCCATTTGTCTTCCCCAACGGCATAATAGGCGAGACCGCTTACCAAGTAAGCACGGTTGCCGGATCACCTCTAGTTAGCACTAACTTTTTCACGATTCACATTGGAAATTACACTGATCTAGAGACGTCTTTCTACCCGTACTTACTGCAGAAGATAACTTGGAACTCCCTGAACCTAACAATGACAGGTAAGGAGAACATCACTGTTCTAGGAGTGAACTACCCCGGAGTATACGTGTATGAGGGCAATAATAGCGTTCAAAACACTACATTCCTATACAAAGTCATGTTCAACTCCTCAGGGATATTAATCGAACAACTCGCTGGAGAAGTCAACAAGGGCGTTTACACCCCCGTTTTTGAGGCTAAGTATATAGGCAATATCTTCTACAATAATAGTGAAACATACCCGAATTTCCAGACATTTTCGGACACCAATCTACCTTTTAGCGTAGTGTCGCCTTCCACTTCATTGACTGTGGCTATAATAGTTACAGTAGCTATATCTGTAATTCTAGTCCTTCTGCACAGGAGAGAGTAGCCTCGCTTATACAATTTAAAGCGAAAAGAAGAAAATTTTTTTAATGTACGTTCAATTATTAGGATAATGTCGTCTGTAGAGGAGGTTCTAACTTCAAATCTTTACACACAACAAGTAAAAAAATTGTATAAAATAGGCGAGATAATGGGCTTACAAGACGACGAGCTCCAAGCCCTAGCTTCCCCAGAACGCGTAATCCAAGTTAAGATCCAAATACCGGGGCCTAACGGAAAAATCAAGACATTCGTGGGCTGGAGGTCTCAGCATAACAGTGCCTTGGGCCCTTATAAGGGCGGCGTTAGATACCACCCTAACGTTAGTCAAGACGAAGTAATTGCGCTGTCCATGATAATGACATGGAAGAACTCGCTTTTGCAATTACCTTACGGAGGAGGAAAAGCCGGTATAAAGGTAGACCCTAAGTCCTTGACTCGGTCGGAGCTCGAACTCCTTTCCAGGAACTTCATAGACGCTATATACAAGTACATTGGGAGCGACATAGACATTCCTGCTCCCGACGTCAACACTGACGCCCAAGTAATGTCGTGGTTCATCGATGAGTACATTAAGATAACAGGTAAAGTGGACTTAGGGGCCGTAACCGGAAAGCCAGTAGAACTAGGAGGACTCTCGGTTAGGGAGTACAGTACTGGACTAGGGCTGGCTCACATAGCAAAACTTGCGGCAGAGAAATTCCTAGGAGGTATAGAGGGAAGGAGAGTCATAATCCAAGGTTTTGGGAATCTAGGTTCCTTTGCGGCCAAGTACCTCTCGGAGCTGGGAGCCAAGGTAGTGGGAATAAGCGACTCCAAGGGCGGGGTAATCAATTACGACGGAATAGACGTCAACAAGGCAATAGAGATAAAAAGGAAGACGGGGACTGTAGTTGATTACCCAGAAGGCAAAAAGGTTTCCAACGACGAGTTGCTAATCAGCGAATGCGACATTTTAGTACCCGCTGCACTCGAAAACGTTATACACAAGTACAACGCTCCGAAGTTGAAAGCTAAGATAGTAGTTGAGGGGGCTAACGGTCCATTGACCGCAGACGCTGACGAGATACTCGCGAAGAGGGGGATACCAGTTGTACCCGACATATTAGCTAACTCTGGAGGGGTGGTAGGAAGTTACGTGGAGTGGGCCAACAACAAGATGGGGGACATAATAGAGGAAGAGGAAGCAAAGAAGCTAATCTTGTCCAGGATGGAAAAGGCGTTTAACGAGATCTACAAGAAATACAACGATATGGGAGACCAAGACCTGCGTACCGCAGCTATGGTAGTGGCAGTTGAAAGGGTAGTAAAGGCCATGAAAGCCAGGGGGATGATCTAAATCTATACGTAAGCCAAAAAGTACAAGACGATCAATATAGCTGTTATTACTGCTGCAACTATCAACATCCACTTCGCCACTTCCTTATTACTGCCAAACACTATAGGAATAGGGCCGATAAGTATAACTCCTCCTACCTTTCCCTCACGTCTTTCTTGATTACCCTCACTTTCCTTAATGGTCTCGTAAATTATCGAAAGGAACACTATTAGAAAACCCAAGAAAATCAAGAGAATACCTAATTGGATCAGTCCCTCCATATGTTACTGGACTACTTGAAAAGATTTAATCTTATTTGCCAACAACTCGACTTCTTTCGGAATCTCCAGGCTGTCTATCCTTGTGACGATATCGCTTAAAGACGACCTTAACAGGGAGTAGTCCATTCCCCTCTTCTTCAGTACGTTTATCAGCCACCTTAAGTTGTCTTCCCTTCCTAGGTCCTTTAGCTCCTTGTCATCAGGGTATATTCCAAGAGTTTTCAAGGCCTCTAGTATTCCGGTCTTACTGTAGAAAGACTCCACTTCTCTGCCCAAAGGGATACAGCGGTCTGAAAGCGAGGGGTCTAACTTATCGCAAAGCCCTAAGAACATGACGTCTAGCTTTAGCACATCCTTCAACTTTAGCCACGCCTGCATCTCGAGGTCTGTTTTCACGCTGTAAATGGATATCCCGTTGTACTCTGGGTTGAGATTTAGCCTTTTCAGCCAGTTGGAGATGGCGTTAGGGTCTGCGTATTCGTTGCAAAGGATGATAGTCTTGCTGAAGAGTAGGTCGCTTATACTAACCTTCAATACGCTCAATAGGCTTCTTAAACTTTCTGAAGGTAGGACAGAGATCGCCTTGGAGTAAGAAGAGCTTCTCCTCAGCACTATGTAGTTGTCTACGTCGCTTGACACAATAAATGGCGAGTGAGTAGTTATGAAAACTTGAAGCGTCTTAGCGTCAGTCCAGCTCTTTAATAGTTTCACAACCTTATATTGAAGGGTGGGGTGCATGTTTACCTCAGGTTCCTCTACAAGTAGTATCTTGTTACCACTTAGCCAAATGATGAATAGCATCAAGATTACCCTTTGGAACCCGCTGGCAGCTAAGTCGATGTATATCGGGAGGTTATACACGTTTAGTACTAACTTCCTCGAGTCCCATATCTCCATACCCTTTATCTCCGGTATAGTTACGCTGACCAAGTTCACAAAGTCGTACCAGTACTTTCTCAAGTTTATCGGGGATCTACTTATCTCCACCAATCTCTTCATGATGTTGTCAAAGTACTCTTGGTCGAATATGGGTACGTACTCTATTTGCCCCGAGGCGTAACTGAGTAGTTTCCGGACGTCGTCCAACCCTTCCTTGGATGGCACAGTACCGTTTACCTTTATAGTGTCAAGATCCCATTCCACGTAACCGTTGACGTATCTAAGCTTGTTGACTATCTCGACGGTAATCGTCTGGATCTTTCCAGTGACTTTCTCCACCTCCTGCTCGGAGAACTGAATCTTCCCTCCAAGGAAGATGGGCTTTGAAGTGTCGTAGCCCTGCCAAAGCAACACGTACTCCTGGTTCCTGTCCTCAGCTGACCTCTTCTCTATCCCTGCAGTCAAATTCCTCACGAACACGTAAATGGAGGTTAATAAGTTGGTCTTGCCGTAACCGTTGAACCCAACAATTACGTTAAACCCTCCCAAGGACGAGAGACTTACGTCGGCGAGACTTCGAAAGTTATTGGCGTAAAATTCCAGTAGCCTCAATATTACTCACTACCGAAACCTCTTCGCGATAATATAATAAAACCCTTGGCACACTAAGATTTGTGAGTTCTCTATAAAGAGAACAAAGAGAGTATTATCAGCACAAAACCTTTAAAAAGTACACTTAATTAGGCCTCCATCCACTGGTATTATAGAACCAGTAACATAGGTGGATAAATTGGAGGCTAGGAAGAGTATGACGTTAGCTACCTCCTCTGGTTGGGCCATCCTACCCAACGGGATCTCTCTCGTTATGTCGGCAATCACTTCCTCCTCCCTTTTACCCTGCCTCTTTGCCCTGTCCTTCACTAGTTGATCTACGCGTTCGGTTAACGTCCAGCCTGGCATCACTCCATTAACTAGGATTCCACGGGGGGCCAGTAGCTTAGAAGCTGATTTTATCAATCCCGCTAACGAGAGTCTGACAACGTTGGACAGATCTAAGTTGTCGATTGGCTGCTTTAACGTCATCGACGTGGAGAGTACTATTCTCCCTCCTTTCTCCATGTACTTGACCGATTCCCTAATGGCGACCACGGCACTCATGAGGAGTAACTTATACCCGTCTTCCCAGTCCTTGTCTGATAGCTCCAATAGGTTTCCTGGTTTAGGACTTCCGGTAACATACGCTAGAACATCTAATCCGCCCAGGATTTCATTGCTCTCTCTTATTAAGTTAACCACGTCCACTGCAGAAGTTAGGTCCGCCTTAACGTAATGGACCTCGCCTATCTCCTTAAGCCTAGCGTGGGCCTCCCTCAACTTCTGCTCGTCGTGGGAGGAAATGACCACCCTTGCCCCTTCCTCAAGGAACCTCTTTGCTGTAGCGTAGCCTATTCCCCTACTGGCTGCTGTTACTATTACCCTCTTGTTCCTTATTCCTAGATCCATCTTTATCAAAGAAACTATCAATCGTAACTCTTTTTGAGTTTATTCTCCTACCTATAGCGTCGAAATCTTCCTCCAACACCTTCCTTAACCTCGGGTTGTAGAGCGCCGCAGCTGGGTGATAGGTTGGAAAAACCGTGACGTCTAGTTCCTTCCAGAAATAGAACTTACCTCTCACCTTCGAGATCCTCGCGTCTCTTATGCCTATCTTGCCTAAGATATAGGAAGTGGAGAAATTTCCAAGCGTGACTATCAGCTTTGGTTTAATAAGGGATATCTGGAGATCTAGGTAAGGGGAACAAGCGCTGATCTCGTCTGCTTCGGGGTCGCGGTTATTTGGAGGCCTACATTTCACTAGATTCGTAATGTACACCTTGCTCCTGTCCAACCCTATTCTTTTCATCAACTCATCTAGGAGCTTCCCAGCAGAGCCCACAAATGGCCTTCCCATTTCGTCCTCTGTAGCTCCAGGGGCCTCACCAATTATCATAACGCTAGCTTTTGGGTTTCCCTCCCCAGGGACAGCGTTCCTCCTCGTCAACGAGAGCTTACACTTACGGCAAGCCCGGATAGTATTAGCCAACTCCTCTAGCTCCACTCCTCTCCCCCGCTAATTAGGTCTCCACAGTCAGCTTATCGACCCTATCTTCACCCCTTTCGGTCTATGTCGGCCTCATCACTTGTACCCCGCCCGGCTAGGATCCTTCATTCCCGCTTGTACGCGCGTCTGGACCAGGTAGGGAGCGGGGCATTCTTGATTTTTTGTATAGCCTATAAAACCTATAAAGTAATAAGATTAAGACTATTTGCCCAAGATCTAGTTGCATGGAAGTAACGCCGTCGTATTTTATCTCTATAAAAAAAGGCAGAAGGGCAACTACGGGCCTCCAGACATACCATATAATGTAGTAGTTTATGTAGTTTAGCAGAACAAAAGATATCCCTGAGGCGTCTATTATTACGTTATAAGAAATGCTCTTAGATCCCCAAAATAGAATGGACGAGATTATAAATATCATGAGGGTAATAAACGCGGAGAACGAGAAACCTACAGGAATGCCCAGATCGTAGTATCTCCCGTCATATAAGTACACCTTTGGCTCGTCTAGAGGGGCTAAAGGCGCCAACACGACCGAGATTACAAATATGAGGATACTGGCTATGGCAACGTAAATGTAATATATTCCTACGCTTACTTTGCTCTCTCTTCCGTCCATGACAACTCTTTATACGGTGATTGTATAAAGAGTTTTTCAAATGTCAAATACAGAGTTCTTTAAGCTACAAGACCTCATACTTAAGAAGACGTCGCTTGAGAAGGTAAGGATACACTTAGAGAGCAGGAAGGAAAGGTCAGTTTATAGCTGGATAATGTCTGAACTGAAGGAGTTCATGAGGTCAAGAGATGAGGATCTAAGGCCTTACATAAACCAAATAGTTGAAGGGGTGAAATCGGAAGACTACAAGAAAGTCCTTGAAGGGGTTAACGCCAGTATAAAATATTGGACAAAAAAATCGACGAAATATACAAAAGGATCGCGAACTCATACGTGATGTAAAAGCAGGAACA
>JBBINF010000023.1:0-14874 GCA_037444045.1 Sulfolobales archaeon
AAAGGGGGGAATTGAGGCCCAGCTAAGGCTTTCATCACAGCTTGACGAGGTAATCAAGAAGTTGGGCATTACAAGTGCTATTGTAGTCTACGATAGCCCAGAAGACGCAAAGGCAATCCCCATCATACAGTCTAAGGTAAAGATAGAGGGGATTCAAAGGGTAATAGTGGAACAGTGTAGGGGCGTCGAGGAGACCTATATACTGATAGGGAGGTACTTGAGAAAGGTCATAACAGAGCCCAGGTATTCTAGGATATTCCTAGGGGTTCCTGGCATTATTCTAGTAATTGGTAGTGTGTTTTACATACTTGGGCTTGCCTCGTATCTCTTGCCTGCCGTCTTATTGGTAATGGGTCTATCAATGTTGGTTAGGGGGTTTGCTATAGATGACGTGATAGAAAGGTGGTGGCAGACGTCTACTATCATGGTAATAGTGGGGATTCTGTCACTCATTTCCTTAATTATAGGTATAATTCAAGGTTATGTGACGGGCCAGTCGCTCAAAGGCTCCTACGTTTATGTGTATTCCTCTATAGCCAATGCCATGTTACCCTACCTTACCTTCTCTGTAGTGATTTTGTTTGCAGGTAAGGCACTAGAAAACGCCATGGAGAAGAACATTAGAGTATGGCACGACTTGATAAAGATAGTCGCAATAGTAGTTTCAGCGTACATAATATCCAGCGCTCTATACAATATTGAAAGGGGGATTTACATAATCCAGGCCCAGCTTTTCTACACGCTGTCGGTTTCGTCAATGCTCATAATAATGGCTTACATAGCACTTACGGTAATCGAAAAATACAAGCTCACTTAATCATTTTGGAGATTTTCTCTTTAACTTCTAGTGGTAAGTTGTCTAGTTTCAGTATCAAGGCTTTTCTGGGCTTGGCCTTTGGCATTACGTTGAGCAAAATGTATCTATCAGCGGAGTTTTCATCCCTGTTTTTTAACACTCTAGCTTTAACGTAAATGTTCTTCCCAGTGTCTATGTACACGTACTTCTTGTGTTTTAGTGTCATGGCTATCACAAGTAAACCTCAAGGCCTTAAATTTCTATCTCGTCCTCTTCTTCTATTGGCCTCACGCAGTCCAGCTCTTCCAACTTGTCAAAGATCTTCTTAACAGCCTTGTAAACCTCTTCCTCCCTTTTTGCCCCGGTTATGACCATTTTTCCGCTACTGAATATCAAAAGAACCACCCTGGGGTCATCCATCCTATATATTAGCCCAGGGAACTGCTCGGGCTCATACATATTGTTCTCGAGTAAGAATGCAGCCTTATCCAAATTAACGTGAACGTGGAGGTTAGCCGACGCTACTATGTTCTGTATCTGAATTTTCGGTTTCCCAGTTATCTTTATGCTGTACTTTTTCAGCGTCTTTATTATCCTCTTTACCGCCTTTATTAGCTCCTCTGTGCTCTTTGCCCCAGTGACCACCATCTTCCCGGACTTAAATATGAGGGAGGTGACCTTTGGCGTCTCAAGCCTAAATATTAGCCCAGGGAACTGGTCGGGGTCGTATTCGACGTTTGGCACGCTCCTCTCCATAGCGTAAAGGTCTAAGGACTCGTCTAAAGTTACAGTCGCTACTATGTTCTCTATGCTAATAATCGGTTTATAAGCTATTGAATTGGAGATAACACTCACCACTTATAATTCTTATATACTCATTTATAAACCCCCGGGTTAAAAAAGGACGTTCTTTAAAAGGCCAAGTTCAGGGAACTCCATGATGCCCTCCGACTCGACAATTACGTAGGGCTTCGCCTTCTCCAGCACTCCCAAGTTCCTTATTATTGGGCTCATGTAGTTGTTGTGGACAAGTGAAATGTCGTTTCCCGCCTGGTACGTGCCGACTGACGGTAAGACTATAACTTTGCTGTTGTTAGCCTTTAATGGGACAATTAGAAACGCCTGTAACTTTTTCGTAAACCCGAGCCTATCCCTTATTGAAATCCTTGGGTGTTCGTGGCCTATGACGTAAGTTACGTTGTCCTTAACCTCAATTTCCCTATGGCCGTGAAAGATAAAAACTTCCCCGAGGTCTAGGTGATCAACCACGTTCACGTTATCGAACTTTTCAGTGACTAGGGTTACGTAGTTGTCGTGGTTACCTCTTACTAACGTAACTTCTACGCCGTCCTCTTTTAGGGCGTTTAGGATCTCGTTGAGGTCGTTTCTTTCCTCCTTTCCTAGCTTGTTAAATAGGTGCTTGAAGTCCCCGTTTATCACTATCCTCTTAAACTTGAACACTTGTCTGGCGTTGTTGTAAACTTCCATGAACCTCTTCTTTTGTACCTTGGGGATGAACATCCCCTTCCTCGCCATTTCCTCCTCGTAGCCGATATGTACGTCAGAAAGGACTATAGCCTCAAAACCCTTTACGTAAAGCACGGGCAGGTCAGAACCAATGTAAATTCCTGAAGATATCTCCAACAACTAGGATCACCATTTATAGTTGTTCCTCATAATCTTACCCAAAATGTCGTACCTATATTTAATTGGGTTGGGTTTGTCAAAAAGGTTTCTTACAAAAAGCACACTAGATTATTTAAAGCGTTCTGACGTTATATACTTTGACACCTACACTTCTTTTTCTTGCGATATATCCGTAGAGTACATAGAGGAGTTAACTGGAAAGAGAGTAGTGCAGGCAACTAGGGCAATGCTGGAAAGCGGGTTCAAGGAAATAATGGCCCAGTTGGAGTCGGGGAAAAGCGTGGCAGTTGCATCTGTGGGCGACCCAATGATAGCAACCACTCACGTTAGCCTTGCAGTCGAGGCAAGGAACAGGGGTCATAACGTGGTTATAGTGCCCGGGGTTTCAGTGCACTGTTACGTGATTTCTAAGTCAATGCTCTCGTCCTACAAGTTTGGGAGGTCAGTTACCGTGGTATACCCATATAACGAGGTCGTGGATTATGCACCATATTACGTCATAAAGGCAAACAGAGAGCTAGGGCTCCATACAATAGTTTACTTAGACGTTAAAGACGGGAAATTTATGGACGCTAGGGAAGCCCTCTCTCTTTTAATGTCTATGGAGGAAAAGAAGAAGGAGAACGTAATCTCCACAGACGATATCGTAGTAGTTGGGCAGAGGCTCGGTTGCGACGACGAGAAGGTGATAGCTGGGAGCGTCAAAGGCATCATAGAAGGGGGTCTAAGTTTAGCCCCTCCGCCGCACATAATAATAATCCCCGCTAGAAACTTACATTACATGGAGGTAGAGGCACTAAAATGTCTTCGTTGAGAGAGAGGACGAAAAAGTACATAGAGGGGATGGAAAGGAGGCTCAACAACGTCCACCTACCAGACTACCAGAAAATCTTGGATCTGGCTAGGCAATACACCGAGGACGCTAAGTACTACTTGGAGAAAGGAGACGAGGAGACTGCCCTTGTAGACGTTGTGTACGCCGAGGGACTTCTGGACGCCGTGCTTATCATGAGTAACGCGGATCCGGACTCCGACGTGTCCAAGAAAGTGTTTGTTGGGGGTACTTTTGATATCATCCACCCCGGTCACATAGAGTTCTTGAAGGAGGCATCGAGGCTGGGAAGGGTATACGTCTCGGTTGCGAGGGACGTCAACTCTGAGAAGGCGAAGGGGAGGAAGCCGATAAACAACGAAAATCAGAGGCTTGAAGTTGTAAGGAGTATAAGGTATGTGTACTCTGCCTTCCTAGGAGACGAGAAGGATTTCCTTAAGAGCGTAGAGAGGGTTAAACCGGACATTATCTTCCTGGGCCCAGACCAAAAAGCCGACATACAAAAGCTTAAACAGGATCTGGAAAAAAGGGGACTTTACCCTGAAATTGTAAGGATGAGAGAAAGGGTAAACCTATGGGAACACAGCAGTACCTCTTCGATCATAAAGGAGATAGTGAGAAGGTACTGCGGCAATTCCGCAGAAAAAGAAAAGGCTTAAACGTATGCCTCAACTTCTACGTCGTCTCCGTCCTTTAAGTTTAGTTTTTCCCTCAAGAAGTAGGGTGATATAACCTCTATAACGCTTTTAGGGTGTGCGCTCCTAAGGGGAAGCACTATAGCAGCAGGCCTCAGCCCGTTGATTGAGGCAGGAAAAGCCTTTACAGCACCCAGCACCCTGTTCTCACTCTTGAACTCTTTGATCAGTATGTGCCTTTCAGTATCTAAGATAAGTCTATTCTCCAACGATACTCTGTCGTAAATGACTAGATTGAGCGTTCCTGGGTATGGAGTAAAGCCCAGGAGTTTCTCGAAGGACTCTTTATAGTAAGGTATTGAAAGGAATATTCTACCTTCTCCTAGTCCCGACGCTACTCTGCCGGTTATTTTGATTACATGGGTTGAGGTTACTGCATCCTTAAGTAATTCTAGGCACTGGGAGAGCAACTCTTCTCCTTTTTCTGAAAGGGAAATAATCTCCCCCGAGGAGGTAATAGTTCTCCTTATTAACCCTCTTTCTTCCAGCTCCTTTAACTTCCTTGACACCGTTTGCTGAGACATAGACAACTCCTTAGCTAGGGCTTCTTGGGTAACCCCACCGTTTTTATTCGACAGGCACACGATCTTAGCTATTAAACACGAATCTAGCACGCTCAAGCCCCCTCGGTACATCCCATCTCAGCTTCCTCGTATTCTCCGTGTATGTCGTCTTCCTTGTCCTTCGACCTCCAGTCCCACTTTTGCGTCCACGCGTTGCCTATTTGGATAGGTCTATCTAGCTTACTTAGAAGCACTATTCTGCTGGGCACGTGCTCCGAGAGGACCCTATACCCTGTGTATTTAGCTAGGATCTCAGCGAATTCCCTTATTTCCTTATGCCTTGGCATGGCGTCCTTGCTCAGCCTATAGGTGGAGGGACCCACGTGCATGTACGCCTTTACCTCTATGTAAGTGGGCATGGAGATCTCGATGAGTTTTGCGAACTCCCTAGCGTCCTCCTCGCTCATGTTAAACCCCTTTATCATCGTCATCCTAATCACAGTGGGAGAACTAAAGCTGGGCAGCATCTTTAACGTCTCCATTACTAAGTTCCAGGAGTTGGCCACTATTGGCCTATTTATCAGCTTGTGCTTTTTCTCGTTTGGGGCCTGCAGGGACACGAAGAGCTGGGTAGGCTCTTCCTCTAGGCTTGCTAGTATATCTGGCCTAACGCCGCTGGTCACAAGGAAGGTGGTCATCCCACGTTTGTGGTATTCCCTTATTAGTTCCCCTAGCCTCTCGTAGAGCGTGGGCTCACCGGTTAGGCTTATTGCAACGTGGACTGGCCTGGCAGCAGCCTTAACCAATTCCTTGTCCACCCCATCCCTCCCGTAGTAGCCAGACACTGCCCTTACGTGTTCCTCTATGCTCCTCTCAGCTATGTACTCTGGGTCGTCTGAGACGGGCATCTTAGTCTCGTCCCACTCTAGGCCTATGTCCTCTGGCTCAAGTCTCCAGCAGTGGATGCACCTAAACCAGCACCACGCGGCAACAGGGGTCATTTGGACGCATCTGTGGCTCTCAATTCCGTAGAACTTTCCCTTGTAGCAGTACCTATGGGCAGTGAGAGCCTTATGAGTCCAATAGCATTTCTTGTATGCACTGTGGCTACCTATAATGTGGTACTTTTCCTTCTCCATCTCGTCAACTATCCTGCTAAGGGTGTCAATTCTAAACTTAGGAGTTTCCATAAGCGTATTCATTAACATTTTTCTCGTGATTTAAAAAACTTATTTACTACTAGGGCGTTCCAGCTAGTGCTATCTCTACATGGGGGCATCTTGCTAGTTTATCGCTTAAAGCCCAAGAAAGTTATTACAGTGGAGCGGTCGCATCGTAAATCTTCGTCAGCTTCTCCACGTACATGCTGACACCTATTAGGAAGGTGTCAGAAAGGTACCTCCCCATTAACTGTAGACCTACTGGCAGGTTGTTGTAAAAACCTGCAGGCATCGATATAGCTGGGACTGCTGCGAGGTTGGCAATAACTGTGTTTACGTCCATTGCGTACATCTTTATAGGATCGTCTATCATTTCGCCCAACTTCGGCGGCAAAATTGGCATAGTGGGAGAGACCAGGATGTCGTACTTGGAGAAAAGTTGGTCTAGGCTGTTCTTTATGAGCCTTCTGACCTTTAGCGCCTTAATGTAGTACTGGTCGTAGTACCCAGCGCTTAAGATGAAGGATCCCAGCATTATCCTCCTTTTTACTTCTAAGCCAAACCCTTCTCCTCTGTTCTTGCTGAAGGTCTCCTTCCAGTTCCCTTCCTCGTGTTTACTGTAACCGTACCTAACGCCGTCGTACCTAGCCAAGTTTGAGCTGGCCTCAGACATTGCTATGATATAATACGCAGGCAGGGCGTACTCGGCGTAGCCTAGTTTAGTTTCCTCGACTACTGCTCCCTCAGAGGACAGCTTATCTATTACCTTACTAATTACCCCCTTGACTGGGCTATCTGAGGCTTCTAAGATGTCCTCTAGTATCCCTATCTTTAGACCGTTTACGGAAATCTCCGAGGGTACCTCCCTTACCTCGTAAGGTATTGTAGTAGCGTCCCTTGGATCGTCTCCTGCTATTACGCTGTAAAGTAAGCCCAGGTCTTCGGCGTTCTTGGCCATGGGGCCTATCTGTTCGAGGCTGTTAGCGTAGGCTACTAGTCCATACCTGCTAACAGTGCCGTAGGAAGGCTTGAGCCCGAATGTCGCAGTAAAGGCTGCTGGGGCCCTTATTGAGCCTCCAGTGTCTGTTCCTAAGGCTAAATCGCTAAATCCAGCTGCTAGGGCTGCCCCACTCCCCCCGGAAGAGCCTCCTGGAGTTCTTTCCAAGTCCCAAGGATTTCTAGTTGGGCCGAAGTAGCTCGTCTCTGTAGTTGACCCCATTGCGAACTCGTCCATGTTAGTTTTGCCCAATATCACTGCCCCCTCTTTCTTTAGCTTCTCAATCACCGTGGCGTCGAAGGGGGGTACGTAGTCCTCGAGCATCTTCGAGGCACAAGTAGTCCTTATCCCCTTTGTGGATATCGCGTCCTTTACTGCTATTAAGGCTCCGGCGAGCTTTCCTCCCTTTTTTATCGCCTCCTTTACTTCTCTTATTACCTCTTCCTTCTGCCTTAACGTAATAAAGGAGTTAACCTTCTTCTCAAAGGCAGATATCCTGCTATAGTACCTCTCTACGTATTCGTCTGGGTCTAGTCTCCCTTCCTTTAAGTCGTTTACTACTTGGGAGATCATCGTTTAATCACCGTAAGTACTTGGCCCCTTTATGAACCCGTTTTCCTTGTGCTTAACGTTAGATAAAGCCTCGTCCCTGGTCAAAGGACTTTGCACGACGTCTTTCCTAAGCTTACCTTGTGAGATAGGGTGGAACATTGGCTCCACGTTTGCCAAATCGAGCTCGTTAATCTTGTTAAAGAACTGTAAAATTTTCTGGACGTCCTTTTCAATCCTCCTTTTCTCCTCCTCGTTTAAGTCAATTAGGGATAGCCTCTGCAGTTTGTCAATCAAGTCGCTCATTTTCCCACGCTCTCAACTACCCAATTTAAGTATTCCGGTAGACCCCCAGATATATCTAATGATATAACTTCTGGTAGTGTGTAAGGATGGAGTTCCTTTACCCTCTTTATTACCTTTTCTAGCGCATCTTTAGTCGTTTTAATTACTAGGAGACCTTCGTCGTCTTCAACCGTTTTCCCTTCCCAGACGTAAAACGACTTTACGTAGGGGATTAAGTTGACGCATGCTGCAAGCCTCTCGTCAACGAGAGCCTTCGCGATCTTCTTTCCGGTAGCCATCTCCGGGACGGTTGTCAGGACGACAATGGTTGACGGCATAATTAACTCTTTTTTGTGCGAAGTTAAAACTAATGTGGAGTTGAAGGTAAGGGAGCTCCTAACGTTGGAATGGAAGAACCTAGATTACGCCCTAGAGTACGGCATTGAGGAGGCAAAGTACTTGGGCAAAACCCTTTTGGGCTTAACGCTGTCCAACGGGCTTGGGCTAGTGCTCTACGTTGACCCATTTTACGAGGAAGTAAAGTCGATCCTTTTGATGTCTCCAAGCAAAATGGACATTGGAAGGTTTCTAGGAATTTTCAAATATGAGGGAGGTAACACTTATTTTATTTACTACATACTAGATATATCACAATTGCAGAACTTAGGTCAGTTAGAAGTAGTTTCAGTGGAAGTGGTAAAGGATGTTCTCGAAGACTTTTTACTTGAAGCGCTGGGTGGATGAAGAGACCTTCTCCAAGTTGCTCACCTTCTCAAGGTTCTTGGGCAGGGACTCCAACGGTTCCCAGTTTGTCCTAGACCTTGATAGGGCTAGGATGAACAGGGTAAAGTTCTCCGAGATAAAGAGTACCTTAGAAGAGCTCGGCGTAGAGCTCTCCGAAGATGAGGCGAACTACTTGGCAAGGGTACTCCCAGAATACGACGTGGAATTCCAGCTCTTAAACGGCAAACTATACGTGGTACCTAGAGTATACGTTATGGACATCATAAAACGTAATGGACTGCACTTGACCTACGACAGGCAGAGGAAAGTGTTTGAGACTTACCCATATTATTACGGCGAGCTCAAGAGAGTCTTCGTCGAGAACGGGTTGAAAGTGAAGGAGTTAGCGATGAACTTCAAGGAGTTCAACTTCGAGCTAAACGTTACTCTGAGGGAGTACCAAAGTGAGGCAATTAACAAGTGGAAAGAGAACGGCTTCAAGGGGATCGTTGCCTTGCCTACTGGTGCTGGGAAGACAGTGGTAGGGATTAAGGCCATAGAAGAGGTAAAGAGACCAACCTTGATAGTTGCCTTCACTAGGGAGCAGATGTTGCAGTGGAGGGACACAATAGTCAAGTTTTCGACAAAGAGACCCGAGATAGGCCTATTTTACAGCGCTGAGAAGAGTCTCAAGCCAATAACGATCTCGACCTATCAAACTGCCTTTAGGCACGTCTCGGAGCTATCCGACAAGTTCGACCTAGTGGTTATCGACGAGGTTCACCACTTGCCGGCCGAGAAGTTTAAGGAGATCTCGTTAGGCCTTGTTGCCGAAAAGAGGTTAGGGCTTTCGGCAACGCCCTATAGAGAAGACGGAAAGCACGTCGAATTGTTCAAGCTCATGGGAGGGGTAGTCTACTTCCGGTCAGTAGATGAGTTAATAGGCAAGGGGTACCTCTCTCCTTACGAGATAATCCAGGTTAAAGTGTACTTAACACAGGAGGAGAGGAAGAGGTACGTTGAGCTCCTCAAAAAGTTCAATGCGTTATCTAAGGGAAGGAAGGTCTCGGAGCTGGTTAAGAGGGCTCAGGACGGTGACGAGAGCGCCATTGAGGCTTTGAAGTTACACAACGAGATAAAAAAGATAGTCGGATTTGCTCAAAACAAAATGGCGAAAATAAGGGAAATTCTAGAAAAAGAGAAGGGAAAAGTACTCGTCTTCACCCAATACGTCGAGCAGGCAGAAGAAATAGCTAAGGTGTTTAACGGGCTCCTAATAACGGGTAAGATGCCCAAAACCGAGAGGGACAAGGTCTTGAAGACCTTTAAGTCAATGAAGAGCGGCGTACTAGTGCTCACGACTGTGGGAGATGAGGGATTGGACATCCCAGACGCTAACGTGGGGATAATCGTTACTGGTACTGGGTCGAGGAGGCAGTTCATACAGAGGCTGGGCAGACTCCTAAGGCCTTATGAAGGCAAAAAGGCAGTACTGTACGAGATCTTGGTTAGGGGTACTCCGGAGGAGTACCAGGCTAAGAAGAGGAAAGAGCAGGAACTAACTGACGTTCTCCTTCAGATGTCCTCTGAGTACTCTGACGACAAAAAGTAAAGTAGTGAATAGGCCAATGGAAGTAGTACGTCTAACCTCTCTTTAGTGTGGAGTATTACCTTACTTCCTTTTACGCTGATGACCGGAAGCCCATCCAGCGCGACCACATCAACGCCCTCCTTCTCCGGATTGAGTTTCAGCCTAGTTTCCCCCAAGAGCTTTCTGGCTGTAAACCCAGGGAGGAACTCCTTGCTCCTCACTTCTATTTGCCCCGACGCTTCCACGTTCCCCTCCCTTATTTCTAGATCTTCTTTCCTTACTCTAACTCCGTCTATCCACACTGTAAATTGCACTTTTCTAATGCACTTTGTAGATGCAATACTAAGTGGAGGGAAAACAACGTTCCTGCCGTTGACTGTGGCAGTGAACGGCTTAACCGCTACTATGTCCCCTACCTCTACTGGCTTCTCCAAGGGGCTGCATATCCCGTACTGCTCGTCTACGTAGGGCATACGAAGATTTTTAACGTTGCCAGTAAAGAGTTTTACCGAATGATAGAACTTGTAAGGGCTGACTGTGATGAATAACCGGGCTAATGACCATGAGGTGGCTTAAGAAAAGGGAAGTCGTCGTGTATTTCCTGCTCTATAGGAAGTTCAAGTTTGACAAGTTTAATATAGGGGAAGCCCTGGACGTCCTATCCCCCTATTTCTCTAAGAAGGTATCTTTGAGCGTGATTAAATACCTCTCTAAAAAGGGGCTTATAAATAGCCTGGGGAACCTCGAATACAACCTAGTTCCTTTCGAAGAGTTCCTCTACTTGACCTCCTATGAGTACATAAAGAGGAGGTCTACTCTTCGTCGTAGAACTCGAGGATAACCCTCACCTTCACTTCCCTTTTAGACAGAGGAGGAATGTTGTTTCCAAAGTCCACCCCAATCGAGATCGGGTTTCCCATGGAATCGGTAAACCTAACGTCGGCGACGTAATGCTTCTGCGGCCCTTGGGTCATAACCCTCATAAGCTCCTCGTAGATTCTGGAGAGGGCCATTTGGAACGCTAACGGGCTTGACAAGTCCTCCGGCTTGAGCTGAATAGAAGCTAAGTTCCCCATTACCTCTCCGATCTTTGCCTTACCCTCGAATTCTACTTTATACGCGGGCTGGCTCATTTGCTTTCACATATCTATGAGCTCGCTAAGGATATTAAATGTATGGGAAACGCGTTAAAAAACCTTAGACGTTATCTTTAAGCCTTCTTCCTAATGGCTATCTCTATGGTGGAGACTCTGGACTGCTTTCCGTCTTGGCTGGTCACGACTTGGCTGCCTATCCCAATTGACCTGATCTCTATCTTGTCCGGAAGGAACCTGTTCCTGACTATCTCCACTGTGTCCACTGCCTTGCTTATGGCTCTCCCTCTAGCCTTGATCACTATCTCTGGCACGCCTTGGTTTAGCAGAGTGAGGGCAGCTAGGACGTAGTTCATTACTGGCTTTTTACCTACTAGTACTACGTTGCTTGGAGTTGGTGCGGTCGAGCTCATTTTATCACCTTTGTCGCATGATGTAGTAAAGGGAAAGTTAAAAAAGTTATCCTACACGGTAACATCTTGGTTAATATCTTTTAAAGTGGTCACACTGCTAAGAAAATCATCGTTATGATAAATTCAGTGTACATTGGTTCCTGTCCCAATTGTGGCGGACCTTTAGATGCCGTTAATGCTTTGGAAGGTCTTCCGTGTAGTAGGTGTTTGCAAGGGAACGTCGAGGCCTTTAGGGGGATGCCCTTTAGGGACAAGGTGAAGGCTATCTATAACATCTTAGTGGCGAGGAACAACTTGAAGGGCTTCTGGGAGCTTTACTACACCTTTGAGCTCTACGACGAGGTGATTTCCTACTTCAAAAAGGTTACCGGGAGCGAACCGTGGTCCATGCAGAAGTTTTGGCTCAAGAGGTTGGCTGAAGGTGCAAGCTTTTCCATGTCTGCGCCCACTGGGCTGGGAAAGACCACGACGATAATGACGTATTCCTCTTACTTGGGAGGAAACGTGCTTTACTTAGTTCCGACAAAATCGCTCCAAGAGCAGATCTGTGGTAAGCTCGGAAAAATGGCACAAGTGGCTTGCGGTAAGGTTGACGAGAAAAAGGTAAGCGTTATTACTATAAACTACTTGAACAGGAACTTTGACGAAATAAAGGGGTTTAGGCCCAAGTTTATTGGAGTAGACGACGCTGACGCCATAGTTAAGAGCGGTAAGACCACCGACAAGCTGGTTACTATAATGGGGATACCCCAGGACGTCTACGAGGACTCCATGAAGCTGGTAAGCCTTAAGAGACTAGTCCTCTTGTCCGAAAAGAAGGAGGAAATAGAGGCGAGGATTAGGGAAATAGAGGCGAGGATAGCCTCTTTCCACGGGAGCGTGGCACAACTTGTAGTAGCCAGCGCCACCATGAGACCAAAGGGGGTTAAGCAAAAGGCCCTTAAATACATTACTGGATTTGACGTGAGCACCGCCCAAATTTACGCAAGGAACATAATAGACTCCTACTACTCCGGTGACTTCCTAAAGCTGGTGGAGAGCCTTGGCGATGGAGGGCTAGTGCTTGTGTCTAGGGAGTACGGCAAGCAGAAAATGAAGGAGCTCCAGCAGGCCTTAGAGGATAAGGGAATAAGGGCGGACTTAGCCATAAGTGGTAGGAAATTCCTGGACAGGTTTTCCAGGGGGGAGACTAGCGTCATTATAGGCTCTGCCTCATACTACGGTGTAGCGGTAAGGGGCATAGACGAGCCAAAGAGACTAAAGTACGTGGTATTCTACGGGGTTCCCAAAAGCAGAGTTAAGGCGTTGGACGCCCTTTATAATCCGTTTACCCTGCTGAGGGTCTCCAAACTCCTTAACGTCGAAATAGACGAGAACAAGATCCTTGGCCTAAACTCCGCGGAGTCCCAGGCCATAAGGATAGCCTTCCTTAAGTCTCAAACGCTAAGCGGTAGACTAGGGGAGGTTCAGCTTTACCTAAAGGGCAAAATAGAGGAAGTGAGGGACAGGCTTAAGTCACTAAAAGGCGATGTGGACGGAGATAGTTTTGTAATTAAGAAGATAGGGAGAGAACTTTACATAGAGTTCCCAGACCCGATAACTTACCTACAGGGGTCTGGGCGCAGCAGTAGGCTTCTGAACGGGGGACTCACCCTGGGACTAAGCGTAGTAATGGTGGACGAGCAGAAGCTTCTCAGCATGCTCGCCAAGAGGCTTAGGTATTTAATGAACTCGTTCGACTTCGTAGATTTCAACTCCCTAGACCTAGGTAAGGTAAAGGAAGAGATGGAAAAGAGCAGAAACGACAGCAACACCCCAATCCACGTCTCCACCGCGTTAATGGTGGTTGAATCGCCTACGAAAGCCAAGACGATCTCTCGGCTCTTTGGAACCCCAGCCAGGAGGACTATAGGGGGTATCCCAGTCTACGAGACCGTCGTTGTAGACGGTAATAAGGTCTACGTCTTGGACGTTGTGGCCACTAAGGGGCACTTGACGGACTTGACGCTGGAGGAAAGGGGGTACTACGGAGTCGAAGTAGGCAACGATAGGATCTCTCCCTACTATTCTCCCTTGTTTAGGTGTATAAGCTGCAAGAGGGTGATTAGCATGAACGTAGACAAGTGTCCATACTGCGGCTCCACTACCTTTACCTCGAGCGTCTCCACTATAAACGCCCTAAGGAAGTTGGCAATGGAAGTGGACGAAGTCCTAATAGCCACAGACCCCGACACAGAAGGGGAGAAAATAGCGTACGACGTTGCGGTTAACGTCAAGGGCTATAACGATGACGTGTACAGGGTGAAGTACCACGAGGTTACCAAGAAGGGCATACTCGAGGCCTTGAGGAATAAGGGGAACTTAGACATCAACGCCGTAAACAGTCAAATAGTAAGGAGGATAGAGGACCGGTGGATAGGCTTCGAGTTAAGCAAGGTTCTAAAGCTCAAATTTAACTCTCCGAACCACGGGGCAGGCAGGGTACAGACGCCTGTGCTTGGGTGGATAGTGGACAGGACTAAAAAGTACAAGACGGCAATGGGCTGGATAGCGAAGTTAAAACTTGGCGACTACGTTTACAGCGTTTTCTTCGATGATAAAGA
Organism: Sulfolobales archaeon; assembly: GCA_037444045.1. Classification (GTDB taxonomy): domain Archaea; phylum Thermoproteota; class Thermoprotei_A; order Sulfolobales; family Sulfolobaceae; genus Aramenus. The sequence goes on from JBBINF010000023.1 coordinate 13,889, forward strand.
GAAGGCCAAGATATCGAGGGTAAGTGTAGAAAAATTAGGGGAGAGGACAGAGGTTCTGTCCCCCTTGCCTCCATACACTACAGATACCTTACTGATAGACGCCTATAATTACTACAAGCTACCTGCAGAGAGAGTAATGAGGATAGCCCAAGACCTATTTGAGTCTGGTCTTATAACGTACCATAGGACCGACAGCACTCACGTGTCGTCTAGGGGTATCGAAGTTGCAAAGGAGTACCTTGAGAAGAAGGGGATAGGCCACTTCTCTCCTAGAAGTTGGGGAGAAGAGGGGACGCACGAGGCAATAAGGCCCACTTATCCGATTGACGTTGAGGAACTGAAAAAGGAGATATCCGACAACCCTAACAGGCTCTTTGTGAAGCTCACGTGGTCTCACTTCGCCGTTTACGACCTAATATTTAGGAGGTTCATAGCTAGTCAGATGGAGAACGCGATTGGAAAATTCGTAAAGTACAGGATCACAGTAAACGATCTAGTCGACGAGGTAGAGCTACTGTCCGAGGTAACTGGGGGCTTCTCGCTAGTGACTAAACCTAGGACTTACTCCTTACCTTTGGGCGACCTACAGCCCCAATACGAGGTTATCAGGGGCTCTAGGGAAAGGTTAATGAATTACGCCGAGGTGATAAGGCTAATGAGGGAAAAGAACATAGGTAGGCCAAGTACGTACGCTAAGACCATCCAGAACTTAATCAAGCACGGGTACGTGGTGCAGAGCAAGAAGAGGGGGTACCTAATAGCTACTAAAAAGGGCACTGAGGCCTTCAGTTATCTTGTAGCAAACTTCCCAAACCTAGTCTCAGAGTCTACGACGTCGGAACTTATGGAAAAGATGGATCTGATAGCGAGGGGCTCTCTAGCCCCAGAGGACGTAATATTCGGTATCCTAGCTCAGACCACTTCAATAGGCCTTACTCACCCTAATCAAGAGGTATGAAATCCTCCTCCTTTCCCTTACCTCACTT
>JBBINF010000024.1:0-14749 GCA_037444045.1 Sulfolobales archaeon
GGCATTACGGCGGCTCTTTTAGCCAGCAGTGTAGCTAAGGTACCGTTGGACGACTTCGTGACCATAAGCTTGAGCACTTACTCTAGGAGCGTTGAGGAAATAAGGAAAAAACTGGAGGCCTCAATCGACGCCGGTTTTACTGTGGTCATCTATAACGTAAACCCTAGGGTTAGGCGGGACTCCGCTGCAGTTGCTGAGAAGACGCTTAAGGAAAGGGCAAGTGACTGGGATTTCTACCTAGTGAGGAACGCGTGGAGAGAAGGGCAAACCGTAGTCAAGGGGAAGGTAGCTGAGTTTGACATAAATAGAGCAGACATGGACTCTATCTTGTTGGTCAAAAAATGGTGAAGGTATATAACGAGATACTAGACGATTACGTCGAGGTTCCAAGGCCAGTGAGGAGGATAGTTAGCCTCGACCCTGCCTCCACCGAGATGATATTCATGCTAGGTCTTGGGGATAGAGTAATAGCCACAGACGCCTTCAGTTATAGGCCCGAGGAGGCTAGAAGGTTACCGAAAATTGGTAGCTACACTCATGTACGAGAGGAGTTCCTGGAAGAGCACAAACCAGACATCATTTTTACTACTATGGGAGCACAAAAGGAACTCACCAGATCCCTCATAAGGAAAGGTTTCGTAGTGTATCCCGTGCCAGTGGCGACTAGCGTTGGGAAGATACTAGATAACGTAGTTGTAATAGGGGAGGTTGTAGGAGAGTACGAGAGAGCTAGGGAACTCTACCGTAGCCTCCTCCTCAAGCTCCTTGAAAATGTGTCGCCTAACCCTAGCGTTAAGGTATACGTAGAGTTTGACCTAGGAGGGCCCATAACTCCGGGCTTTCCCACCCACGTCAGTGACGCAATAAGAATTGCAGGGGGCATAAACGTCTTTGACAATAAGCACGAGGCGTATTTCGAACCAGTCCCAGAAGAGGTGTTGAGAAGGGATCCAGACGTCGTGATTTACGAGCCAAAGAGGCTAACCGAGTTCGAGAAGGAGAGGTTCGTTAGATCCCTGAAGTCCAGAGGGCTGGACTCCCTACTTAACAAAAGAGTTTTCTTCACCAGGGGGGACTTCCTAGCCCACCAAGGCCCGAGCTTTATTTTAGAGGCGATCCCGTGGTTGAGGTCTATTTTTTCCTCCTAGAAACAATCTGCTGCAAAAGGGCTAGGAACGCAATAGCTACTCCAGCCAGCGTTACTATCTCCATCACAGTCTCGTAAACGCTTAACCCGTAGTAGAACCCGTTTATGTAATTTGCTGGGAAAACTCCGTAAGAGTAAGTTACCGTCTCCGTTACGTTATCTGGGTTTACAATGCCCAGCAAGTACTCACCCGGCGACAGCTGTAGTCCAATTTCTCCCTCTTGGTTTCCTAGCACGTGGAGGTCGGTTGCGTTCATGACCGTTACGTTGAAGCCTGAGTTGGTTACGAAAAAGATTACCGAGTTGTTGTAAGCAGTTATCTCGACGGTCTTCACTATTTTAGTGGAGGTTGGAGGTAAGGTAACCGTAGCCTCGTTCTCCTTGTAAACGTGGTTTATTGCAGAGTAATTGGGATAGTAGAGCGGAATAGTCAAATATGCAACAAGTCCAATTAGAAAAATTATAACGCCTATCGCAATCCCCTTAAAATTCATATAGGGCGTATTATCTTCAAGATTTATATATCTATTGAATACATTTCCACACATGGCCGGTGGCCAAGAAATTAGTTAAAGTTTTAGATACCACTCTAAGGGACGGAGCTCAAGCCTCAACTATATCCTTCACTCTAAACGATAAGATAAGGATAGCCCTATACTTAGACAAGATAGGGGTAGACTTTATAGAAGGTGGATGGCCTGGCTCCAATCCTAAGGACTACGAGTTCTTTAAGAAGATAAAGGAGTATTCGCTAGAGCACTCCAGAGTAGCTGCTTTCGGCAGTACCAGGAGGAAAGGCATCTCAGCGAAGGACGACGTTAGCCTAAACTCGATCCTAGAAGCCGACGTGGATACAGCAGTGCTTTTTGGCAAATCGTGGACCCTCCACGTACACGACGTCCTTAAGGTAACTAAGGAAGAGAACTTGAACATGATAGCGGAGAGCATAGACTACCTAAAGGATCACGGGCTTTACGTCATATTTGACGCAGAACATTTCTATCAGGGGTTCCTCGAGGATAAGGAATACGCGATGCAGGTCGTCAAGACTGCAGAGGAGGCTAAGGCCGACGTCATAGCGCTAGCTGACACAAATGGAGGCACAACTCCGGACAAAATCTACGACATAACTAGTTACGTGGTGAAAAACGCCAAGGTGGAGATAGGGCTCCATATGCACAACGACATAGGCTGTGGGGTCGCAAATACCATAATGGGGGTTTTAGCTGGGGCGAGGCACGTTCAAGGTACTATTAACGGGATTGGTGAAAGGACTGGAAACGCCGACCTAATACAGATAATACCGACGTTGGTTCTAAAGCTGGGCTTCAAGGCACTTAAGGGACCAGAGTCCTTGAAGGAGCTAAAGCCCCTGTCGAGGTTAGTCTACGAGTTAGCTGGACTTCCGCCAAATCCCTTCCAGCCTTACGTAGGAGACAACGCGTTTGCGCATAAGGCAGGAGTACACGCTGACGCAGTTATGAAGAACCCGAGGGCTTACGAGCACATAGACCCGGAGCTAGTAGGCAACTCTAGGAAAATAGTAATCTCCGAGGTGGCTGGCACTTCTAATATCTTGAGTTACCTAGAGCAGGTGGGCATAAAGGTCGACAAAAAAGATCCAAGGCTTAAGTCAGTCCTTCAGAGGATAAAGGAAATGGAGAACAGGGGATACAGCTTTGACATAGCCCCAGCCTCTGCAGTCCTAATAGCTCTAAAGGAACTGGGGCTTTACGAGAAGGTCTTCGAGCTTAAGTACTGGAAAGTAATAAACGAGAACGGTCTGGCAGTAGCCCTAGTCAAGGTCAACGAATACTTGGAGGCATCTGAGGGCGTAGGTCCTGTGAACGCTATAGACCAGGCGATAAGGAAGGCGCTCAACAACATATTCCCTGCGATAAGCGAAGTGAAGCTAACTGACTACAGGGTAGTGCTACCTGGGGAGATAAAGAATACCGAGAGCGTAGTTAGGGTCACGATAGAGTTTAGCGACGGAAATAGAACGTGGAGGACAGTGGGTGTCTCAACTAGCGTTATAGAAGCTTCTGTGGAAGCGTTGGTGAACGGCTTCGACTATTTCATCCAAATTAGCAAGAAATTAAAACCGTTACTTGCTTAATACTCCTGTGTCTTGGGATCCAGGAGGAGCTAGTCAAGGGAGAAGTAAACTTTACGTTATAATGAGGTTCTTGAGGATTGAGCAGACCCTTTTTAGCCTTCCAATGGCATATCTCGGAGCATTTGTCGCATTGAAGAGAGTGCCCCCACCCTCTGTCCTAGTCCTCATTTTCTTCGCCCTCTTCTTCCTCAGGATTGCCGGAATGACCAACGACAACTTAGCGGATAGGGAGATAGACGCTAAGAATCCTAGGACTAGGACGAGGCCGTTGGTTACCGGAGCGATCACGGTGACTGAAGCCAAATTAATGATAGCCATAGGCCTAATGGGTTTCTTTGTCTCAGCTTACCTGGTCAACTTCTGGGCGTTCGTTCTGTCTCCCTTGGTCGCACTTATTGTAATGACATACCCTTACATGAAGAGGTACACCGCTTTTGCAAACTATCACTTGGCGTCAATACAGGGCTTGGCGATATTCAGTGGCGCAGTTGCCGCTTTGGGTTTGTACTATAATTCCCTGATTAAGGTACTGGAGGGCGTGCCCTGGTTATTCGTTATCGCTACTATATTTTGGGCTGTAGGTTTCGATCTTTACAACCACATTCCCGACGCGGAATACGACAGGCAAATGGGGCTACACAGTTTCGCAGTGGCATTAGGCAACTCTGCCCTTAAATTTGCTGGGTTAAACCAGCTGGCCTCCGTGATTATAGACATAATGGCTGACTTTACGTATGGTCTAGGCGTGCTGTCTTACTTGGCCACGGTACTTCATGGCCTCATTATGGCCTACGCTTATTATCTCGCTACTAGGAACGACTTTGGGAGGGCCTTCTATTACAATATATATTCTTCCATAGTTCTGGGGCTAGGTATTGACATTGACGTAATACTAGGGATACCTAGACTCTAGACGCATTAATTTATTTAAACCCCGTTTTGTATATAATCTACTGAGGTGCTCAGGGACTCAAAAGAATGACGAGGTTTTCCCCCGGACGCCCCCCGGGTCCCTGGGCATCTATAGATAGAACAGAAAGCCCATATTCCCCTTTCTTAAGATGTAATACCTTTCTATGAACCTCTTCATAAGTGGTCTTATTTTCGATAGCTTTGCTATGTTCCACGAATTTCCCCAAGGGACTTTAGACCTTATGTGAAGGCCTTCGCCCATCCCAGTGTCCAAGATGAAGATGAACACTGGCTCGAACTTTTCCTTGTGACCACTTATCCTCCTTCCCACGAACCTCCCTGTCCTCATTGCCAGTTCTCCCAGCTTTGGCCACCCGTAAATTAAGTCTCCAGTAACGTAAACCCCCTCTCTTACCTCTAAGTTCTCGTTAACTTTGGCAAAGTCAAACACCTCCGGCGGTCTACATGGGGGCACAACCAGGTTCCCCTTTTCGTACACGCTTATCTTGTACTTCTCAAGGAGGTACTCTACTTTTTCCTCGACGTTCTTCCCCAGCCACGAGAGGGGAGACCCTGAGTACTTTACGTTCTTGCCCAAACTTTTCGCGTAAAAAGCTATCTGGAGGGCTAAGTACTCGTCAAACTTTTCCTCGGCAGCAATTACTAGTCCGTCCTCCTTTCTCACTCTTTCTAGTAAGTCCCCTAAGCCATCCCTTTTACATCCTAAAGAGATCACTAAGTTGTCCACCTCGTACTTGTCCTTGTCTGTAACGACAATCTTGCTATTAACGTCTATCTCCTTTACCTCCTCTTCTTTTACGAATGACAGTTGAACCGTATACCTCGTTGGGCTGGCCACGTTCCTCAGCATCGCAGTGTAGAAGGTGAAAGTCTTGCTCTCTGAAATTAGGGTCTTCCTCCCCCTTATGTTGTAATAGGCGTTTAGCCCAGAGTAACCCGCACCTAGGACTAAGTTGTTCACTGGTAAACCTTAGTGGAAACGCATAAAAATTTGAAAGCTTATGTTTTTGAGCATTGAGGCTAACCATTGCGTACACCGCGGAGGAGGAGTTAAAGCCTTTAACCCCCATCTTACAAGGGGAAGTAAACAAGGGGGTCGAACTAGAACCTAAAAAGGTCAACGTGGACGAACTAAAGTTTAACCACGGTAGTTTCGACTTGTTCTTCCTACACCTCCCGCTTCTCCTTTACGTCAAGGGCGTAAAGGCGATTTCTAACGGGGCCTACGTGGTTGAAAGGCTTGGGATTGAGGGAAAGGACTACAACTCCATATGCGTAGACAGCTCCTCTTCTACGGAGTTCTACCTCGTAAAGCTGTTGGTAAACCAAAAGGCCGTACCAAAAAGGTCTGGTGAGTGCTCGAGGATCTCAAAAGAGAGGGAGGAAATCTCAGACCTATGGAAGGGTGAATGCGGGAATCTGCCAATAGTGATTAGCTTAATAGGGTCGACTAAACTCTCCACTGACGAACTTCTGAGGCTTAAGGTAGTGATAAGGGAGTCAGCCTCCATCCAAGAGAGAAAAGGAGAAATAAAGCCATACTCTAAGGAGCTCGGGCTTAAGGGAAGGGAAGCCCTTGACTGCTTCTTTAAGCTTTGCAGGAAAAGAGGGGTTTGCAACGAGGTCACTTACGACTTACTTTGACTTTCCTGCTTGAACTCAATAGCCTTAGTGCCTTTAGCATTAAGTACGCTGCCGGCAAGTATAGGATCTCGAAATAGGAAGGAAAGTAAATGGCCAGGATCACGGAGGAGACTATGGAGATTACAGAGAGGATTTCCTCAATCATAAGAGATATTGCCAACGTATGGTTTTATTATAACCCATTATAACGTTTAATATGACCGCTAGTTGGCCGACTTTAGTAATATTGAGAAAGAGGCAGAGGAAATACTAAACAAAATTCTACCACTAGAGAACACGGACAATGCTAGGGTGATCTTGAGAGCAATAAGAGCAACTGGGGATCTGGACTTAATAGGCACCATTAGGTTCTCTGACAACGCTATCGAAGTAGGTAAAAAACTAGTTAGGGATGGGGTAATAGTTGACACGAGGATGGCAAAGGCAGCACTAGGAGAGTTAGCAGTGTACAAGGAACCGAAAACGAGGAAGAGCAAGTACTACTCGGTGGACCTAATTGAGGGGCTAGGGAAGGAATTAGACGGGAAGGTAGTGATGATAGGCACGAGCCCCCTAGCTCTCTTAACCCTTAACGAGATGATAAAAAAGGGAGAGGTGAAACCTGCGTTAGTAATAGGGGTTCCAGTGGGCTTCGTTAACGCGTTAAGGGCTAAAGTGGATTTAACCAAGCTTCCAGTTGATTACATCACCAACGTAAGCGTGAGGGGAGGAGTCGCACTAGGGGTTTCCATAGTGAAGGCGTTGGTGGAACTTAGTGAGCGTTGAGAAGTTCCTTTCCTCGGTCCTTTACTACGCTGAGAAGGGATACCCACTTCCAGTGGCCTTCAAGAGGGCAAAGGAGGAGCACAAGGTCGGGGCGAATTACGATGAGCTGTACGAGAAGGCTAGGTTGCTCATCTTAAGCTATTTCTCGCTGAAAGGGAAGAAGAGGTCTGAAAAGGTAAGGAATTTCCTGCACTTTGGTCCCCAGCCCTCTTTTCCGGAGTGGATGAGGCAAGAGCTCTCAAAGTATCTAGACGTTGATGCGCTCGAGAGTTCCCTGCTCAAGAGGGAGACCTGGTTTAGAGTTAACACGCTTAAGGCAGACGAGGATAAGGTGATCAAAAGGCTAAGCGAGAGGGGCATTGAAGTGGAAAGGGACAAGGACTTCCCCTTCCTCTACAGGGTTTTAAAAGGGGACGTAAAAAAAGTGGAGGAGTTTAAGGAATTCAAGATAATTATCCAAGACAAGGCAAGCGTGGCAGTAGTAATGGCTTTAAGGCCCTCCAAAGGGGACACTATTGTAGACCTAGCCTCTGCCCCTGGCATCAAGGCGGAACTAATAGCTGAGCTAACTGAAAACAAGGTAAAAATGGTGCTGTCAGACGCGGATCCTAAGAGGCTCGAAAAGGAGAGACTCCTCCTAAAGAAGTACGGCGTTAGTTTTGACAACGTAGAGTTCGTGCACCAAGATTCCTCCTTTCTTCCGGAGCTTAGGGCTGATAAGGTTCTCCTCGACGCACCCTGTTCCTCTTCCGGGATGATAAACAACGAGCCCTCCGTTCTCCTGACACTCAAGGACAACAGGAAGGTCAAGCATTTCGCAGAACTCCAGGACAGGATTATTGAGAGCGCGTTAAAGATCGACGCGGAGGAGATGGTATACGCCGTCTGCTCTCTGTTTTACGAGGAGGGGGAAGCCCACTTTAGGGCTATAAGCCACGCCGCTGAGAGGCCCTTGAATGCTGGACTAGACGGCTACGACCCCAAGGTACCCTCTGTTAGGTTCTTTTCGCACATTCATTCTACGGAATCTTTTTTTATAACTAGGGTAAAACTAGAGAAGCTGAGATGAGCGTTAGAATCCCCCTAGACTACGACCCCAAGAGCCCCTCGTTGTCAAACGCCAAAGTGGCGAAGAGGGCGATAATGAAGTTTGGCTACACTACGGGCAGCACAATAGCTGCGGGGGCTAAGGCGTGTGCTATTGCGTTGAAGTACGGTAAGCTAGTGAATGCAGTAGTCGTGTCAACGCCGATTGGCTTAAGGATAGAGATACCGGTGAACTACGTTAAGCTAGAGGGGGAGTGGGCTGAGGCGAGTGTTACTAAGAACGGGGGCGACGACCCTGACGACACAAACGGGATGGAGTTCAAGGTGAGGATGAGACTAAACGACGACGTCGGATACGTTACCTTGAGAGCCGGGAAAGGCATAGGGATAGCTATGGCAAAGGGCCTCCCAGTAAAAGAGGGGGAGCCAGCGGTAAACCCAGTACCCAGGAAGCAACTAATTGACAACCTAAAGGAAGTACTGGGGGACGCTTTTGGGGCGGAAATAATAGTTGAGGCGCCAGAGGGAGAGAGGATAGCCCAGAGGACTTTCAACCCTAGGCTTGGAATAGAGGGCGGCGTGTCAATACTTGGCACCAGTGGTATAGTAAAGCCTATGAGCTTGATCTCTTGGTACGCTTCAATGGTGGAACAGCTCGACGTTGTAAAGGAAAAGGGGTATACGACAGTGGTAATGGTTCCAGGGAATATAGGGGAGACTGCAGCTAGGAAATTGCTCAACGTAAACCCTGATTCCATAGTACAAATGGCTATTTTCGTGGGAGGTATGCTTAAGGCCGCAGCCAGGAGGGGCTTTAATGAAATTGTCCTCATGGGCCACGTCGGGAAAATGGTGAAAAACGCCATTGGTATTTGGAACACCCACTACAAATACGGCGACGGAAGGATCGAGACTATAGCAGCATATGCCGCGAAGCATGGCGTTAGCACTGAAGTAATCAGGAAAATATTTGAGGCCAAGACTACAGATGACGCAATAGAACTTCTTTCGAACTACAATTACTTTGAAATATTTAGCGACATCGCAGATAAAATCTCTCAAAACGCCGAGGCCCTAGTCAACAAAAAGTCAAAAGTTTATACCGTTCTCATAAACATGAAGGGAGATATAGTTGGCTACTCTAAAGGAAGCGAAAAGTTCCTACGCTAGGGTAATAGGTGGCGGGCCAGGAAGCCACATGTACTTTACCCTCAAGCTCATCGAAGAGGTAAAGGTAGCTGATTACGTAATAGGGGATAAGAGAATTCTGGACGAATTAAGGGCACTTACAGACGCTGAACTCATTTACCTTAGGTCTGACTCTGAGTTCTACAGCCAATTGGAAGAAGTTAAGAAGCTGGAGGGCGTAAAGGTTTTCGTCTCCACCGGAGACCCAATGCTCTCGGGGTTAGGAAAGGTTCTGAAGACCTCTTACGTTGAACCCGGCATAAGCTCTGTGCAACTCTGTGCCTCGAGGCTCTCGGAAAAGCTTGACGATTCAGCCATTATCTCACTGAGGTACGACAATAGGGCCGACAAAGTGGCAAGGGCACTAAGCTTAGGACTTGGGGTTTACGTATTGCCTAACCCCTACCTCTCCTTGGGAGAGAACTTAAGGAACCTCATAGTTTACGGCGTTAAGCCAGAAGCTGACGTGGGAATATGCGTCAATCTAAGCCTCCCAGACGAGAAGGTGATTAGGGGAAAGGCCTCAGACCTTATGGATTCGAACCTCAGAGGGCTAATGGTCATTTTCATCAAACCGTGAGCCCTAAATTCACTAGTTACGTAAAGTGAGACCTCCAGTATTTACGTTTCTCACGAAGTTGGAACTACCTCCTATAAGCTTTTGGCTAGACACTGATGGTTCAAAGATTACCTTAAAGTCAGAGGCAGTTTACGAGCCAGAGGTCTCCCTATACCCGGAGCTGGATCTAGGGGAGGGGAGGTGGGTATACCAAAAGGGTAACTCACTCATTTCCTTTGCTGACGGGAAAACCGAGGTGTTAAGGACGAGCCAAACCCAGGAAGCGGTGTTCCTAAGAATGGACAACTCCTTTTACGAAGTAGTTCGGACGAAAGAAGGTTATTCATTCCAAGGAGAGACCTTTTCTAAGCTAGTAAGGTACATGGGGAGGACAGTACTAGTTGGGAAAAATAGGGCAACAATACTCGCCCAAGGCAAGGTATTGGAGCTCGAGCCTCCCTTAGACCTTTACGTTACCAAGAAGTTCATCTCGCTAGTATACGAAGGCGAAGTTAAGGTTGTGGACGAAAAGCTCAACGTAACCTACTTTAAGCGCAGCGACTACTTCCTGGGCTTAACCTCAAAGGGGAAGGTGTTTAAGCGAGGGAACAGGTTGTACCTTGATGATAGGCTAATTGGCTTCTGCGGCAATTTCTCCTATTTGTTAGGGGAGATGTCAGACAAGATAGCGTTCCTTTGCGACTCCTCAGTCAAGGTGTTCAGAAACTGGAGCTGGTTCCAAGTCGACGCTAGGGCTTCAGAGGATAGGAGTTACGTCAACTCTAGCTTTATGATCTTGGGATCCAGCGACGCTTCCCTAGTCTATAACCCAGAGCTCAACCTGTTGTTCTCATTAAAGCCTTGTAGTGCAGTAGCAGACAGCAGGAGGCTCTTCCTCCTGTCCCACGCCGGTCACTTTGGGGTTGTGGACTCGGCAAGAAGCAGGGAGATTTTAAGGGTTATTAACGATAAAAACACTATAAATTCAAAGATAAAGATAGCCTATGACAAAAACTTCAGCCTAAGTTTTGACAAACAAGTTGAGGTGGTGGGTGAAGACGAGAGAGGAGAATTCAAGGTATTACAGCTTGAAACCTCGAGGTTCGAAAACGCGGAAGTCGAGGTAATCCTTACTAATCCCTTTTACTCTGAAAGGAGAGTTCTGAAGCTCACCTCGGACAAGCCGAAGTTGAGCTTCGTAGGAGAGATCCTCTATTCTCCCCAGGGAAAAATCAAGGGTACAGAATCCAACGCCCTCCTATTAGGTACCCTTACCTACGAGATACCTACGGTTCTCCCTATAGTAATTACTCTAAGGTTGGAGCAGCAAGAGGTCCGAGTTGAAGTCAAGGAAGGCAATAAAGGAGACGTAAAGATATCAGAGCCTTTAAGCCTCAGAAACGTTGAGGACGCTGCTGTTATTTCGGCCTTTCTAATCAGGGGCCAAAATAGGCTATTCTTAGGCGACTTCGTAGTCCCGGTCAAGTTAGTTTCTCCACCAGATAAAGTCGTAAGGCTGGTTCGGAACCGTAGCCATGTGAGAGAGATCACTCTCCTGAGGGAGAACGACATTTTCGTCTGGAAAAAGGTTCTTCGATACCCTAACTACTCCAAGGGCCTTATACTGGGCTTAGTAGGGGAAAAGGTTGTCATAGGAGGGAAGGAAATAGAGGTGAAGAGGGGGATACATAGCTACTGCGTGTCCCATGGAATGGACGAGATGTGTTATGATATTTTAGGAATAAAGAACCCGATCCAGAGGTTGCACGTAACCCTAGATGGAGAGTACCTAAGTGTCAAGCCCATCTCCAACTTCACGTTTCCAATAGAGGTCTTTTACGGCCTATACGTCTACAGAGGCTTTCCCACTAAGATACTGTTTCCCTTTGATCCATTGTGGGATACGGTAAAGGTTAGGAGTTACATTGGGAAAACGACGATAACTCAAGAGTTTAAATTACGTACTCTACAAACCGCAATTAAGAGGGCCCATACTGACGCCATCAAATTAGGGGAACTTCTGAGCAGTTTCGGCCTCGCCTAACTCCTAATTAAATGCTCAAGAAGTACATATGGAGAGATTAGTTGCCCAGTACAAGGTATACTCGGCTACGGTAACTATAAAAGACGTAGGTGGAGTTGGGCTCTACTTAGTTCAAGAGCCGTATCTTGACCAAGGGCTCAGACATATAGTAGATCGACTAGCAAAGTCGTTAATCAAGTCCGGTTCTCCAATAACTTACGATCGCGTTTTGCAAGTTGTCAGCGAGGCCAAAACAGAGGGAGATCCAGAGGTAATAAGCTATTACGTATTTAAGACAGTAAACTACGGCGACTTAACCGTCCCCTTATACGACGAAAGGGTAGAGCGGATCGAGTTCCACGGTATTGGGATCCCGGTAAGCGTAGTACACTCGTCCTTTAAGAACTACCCTAGGCTAACTACTAACCTAATATTTGTGGATAAGAGAAACGTGGAAATGCTCCTCCAAAGGTTTAACGTGAGTGATGATAGGGCTTTTTCGGAGACTTGTACCAAGGAGGGACACAAGGTAATAGCCTACAGGCCTTTTGGCGGTCTTTACTTTGAAATTATTAAGCGATTCACCTCAGTTCCGCCACTCATCAATGTGTGCAAAGACTTAAAGTGCAGCCTTGACGCCTTGGCGTACTTGTGGGACGAAATAGAGCGCGGCGGGATTCACGTTATTGGAGGGGACACCTCAGCCACCAAGGCCCTAGTAAACTCCCTCTTGTTACTTTCCAGGAGGGATCTAAAGGTGACCACAATAGAGAGCGAGCCAAGGCTTAACTTTGAGGGGAGGAACTGGTTAAGGGTAGATCCATGGACTAGAAAGGGCGTTCTTTTGGCCTACTTAAGTGCCGCTAGGCCAGACGTAGTTTTGGCTGATCTGCACTTTAAAGTAGTTAAGGTCTTGTTGGAATGTGGATGCAGAAACGTTATCCTCTTCACTGAAACGAGTAGACTCGCTGACGTCATGGACTCAATAGTAGGCTACTTGGGGAAAAAGTACAAGCCATTACTTCTATCTAGGCTGTCAAGCGTTGTTGTGTACGACTCCGGTTTGAGGATTTATTCTGTAGACAAGTTGAGGAGGAAGGTACTCGTAAGGAGGGTGAACCCTTCGTTGAAGCTATCTCTCGCGCGGAGCAGACCAGGCGGTAGTTCCGTCCTCAACTTACACAAGAGGAGGGAATTCCTGGAAAAGGTCGTCGAAGAAAACGTGAGCGACAACGCACAAATCCAAGAAATGCTTCGCCAATATCTGGAGATGGGATCCTTTTAGGTCTGTACGCCCTCTTTAGTTACAATGTCTATTGAGTCTCCCCTCTCCAGTCCCTCCAGAATTTCCTCTCCCTTCTTTGTGAGCTTATATACCTTGTGAGATCCCTTAGAGTAAATAGTCTCGATTAGCCCTAGTCCCTCTAGGACGTGGAAGATTGCCAACACCTCGTACCTGGGCAACTTGGTCTTTATCACCACTTCTCCAGGGTTTACTGCTCCTTCTCTAATTGCCTCAAGGATCACCTTTATCTCGTACATTTGATTACAATTTTCAAACCTTTTACCTTAAAAGTTGGCAGGCACTATATTTTCCTCGTGGATTGGCCTAGATGTAGCGGGGAGCTCATTCTCGAGAAGCTTTCGTCGCGGTACGAGGTAGACCCGAAGGACTTTGTGGCTTACGATGTATGGTTAAAGACCAAGGACTGCTTCAAGGTATTAATAGCCACCCTCCTCTCTCAGAACTCCACAGATAAAGGGACGTACAAGGCCTTTGAGGAACTCGAAAGGAGGATTGGGGTTAGCCCCCAGAAGTTGGCGAGCGCATGTGAGAAAGAGATAGGTGAGGCAATTAGGTCAATTGGCATTTACAACGTTAAGGCAAAGAGAATTAAGGAGATCTCTAACTTACTCCTTGAAAAGTACAACGGATCGTTAGAGCAAATCCTAGACCTCCCAAAGGACGAGGCCAGGAGATCCCTAATTTCACTTCCAGGGGTTGGGGAAAAGACTGCCGACGTAGTTCTTCTTACCTGCAGGAATTACGAGTACTTCCCGGTGGACACTCACATAAAGAGAATATCCATGAGGCTTGGAATCAAGGGCTCCACTTACCAGGAGATCTCAAAGGGTCTCATGGAGCTTTTTCAGCCCAAGGACTACCTCAGGGCTCATCACCTATTAATAGCCCACGGTAGAAATACTTGTAAGGCCAGGAGACCCCTCTGCGAGAGGTGTGCTATAAGTGAGTGTTGCAAATATTACAATACAACATATAGAGTTGGAAAAGCTAGTTCCTCATGAGGACGTTATTAGGAGCAGGCTCTTAACTACGATCTCCAACATCAAAAACACCAAGGCCGTTCATCCCATCATAGTAGACAGGAGAAGTATGGTAATCTTGGACGGACATCATAGGTACTATTCTGCGAAAGCCCTGGGCTTAAAGAGGATCCCAGCTGTATTGCTTGACTACAAAGACGAGAGGATAAAGGTAGGCAAGTGGTTTAGGGAAGTTAGCGGAAAAGTGCCAGACGGCTTTATCTCAAAGTTTGAAGGAGAGGGAGAAGTCTGCTCGGATTTCTTAGGTCACAAGGTGTGTTCACACTCTCCATATTCTCTTCTTTGGAAATTGCACTGGATAGAGGAAAGCCTAGCCACTTTAGGGATAAAGGTCACGAAAAACCCGAAGAGAGGAGTTGAGCCACCCTCGCTGTCTAAGGATTATGTAGTGGAAATTGCCAAAAGGGGGCTGAGATTTCCTCCTAAGACTACTCGACACGTGTATGAATTTATTATCCCCTCACGTCTAGTAATTCTTGATGAACTTATTTGACACAATAATGCAGATCCTACTATTTATAATTCCATCATTAGCACTTTTGTACCAATTTATATTCTTCTACTTGGGAAAAAGGCGATATTACGAGTACGCGAAAATCAGGGATTACCCTTACCTCTCCATACTAGTGCCCACTAAGGGGGAAAGCGTTGAGGTCATACAAGGGCTTCTGGACAACTTGAGCCAAGTAGATTGGGACAAGAATAAGATGGAGGTCATAATAATCTCGGACGACGACAGGGAGTACTTCAACAAGCTCGTCGAGTCCCTTAGGATCCCTAGGGGACTGGAGGTGAGGTTATACAACAGGCAAGGTGAGGAAAGGAAGGGTTACAAGAGCGGTGCTTTAGCCTACGGGTTTCACAAGTCCAGGGGGGAGCTGGTCATAACCTTGGACGTTGATGCTAGGCTGGAGAAGGACTCCCTCAAGAGGGCCTACGCCCATATGTTGGCCTACGGCTGTGACGCGGTTACCATGA
>JBBINF010000025.1:0-14276 GCA_037444045.1 Sulfolobales archaeon
CTGACGTATATGTAGCGGTTCCCTTCTATGGGCTAATTCCTGTCCTCGTGTCCGAATCATATCCCCTCGCTCAATTCGAGTTGCCTAGCGAAATATCCGAGGCCGTAATCTCGGAGACCATAAGCACAATCAAGAAGTTCCTAGCGGATAAAAAGTACGATAAGGTAGAATTCGTTAACTGTGAAAACTCAAATCTCTCACATGTAATGTCTATCCAGTGAGGATTTGTTGTACTCCTTCTGAAGGTACTCCAACTGCTTCTTTATTTCCTCCTCTATCCTTCTAGCGTCTTCGTAAAGCTCGCTTACATCCACGTTGAGGTTGAGGATCTTGTTTACGGCCTCTACTGCTGCTGCCGCTGCTGCAGGATCTATCCTGTCCCTGTCCGCATAGGGTAAAATTACTGTTGCAGGTACGTCGTATATTTCAGAGTAGACGGTGTAGAGGGCTAGAGGACCTACCATAATTAGTTGCTTGTCGAGGATTGGGTAGTCTAGCTCAACTTTGCTTTTCGAAGTCTTAATCCATTTAAGCTTCTCGTTACTGGTCTTGTAGTTCTTGTCTAAACCACCTATAAATATTGCATTTTTTATCTCCAACTTTTTGAGCCACTCTATCACCCTCCTAGAGTAAGCGTTCCATTCCTTCTCAATAGGTAGCACGTGATTCAGTTGCACTATTATGTGCTTTTCCTCGTCGTAAAATAACTCGTAAGGAGTAGCTATACCGTATTCGTCGAGAAAGGTTACTGCTGTTAGGTACTTGGTAGTTATATATCCTATCCTCCTCATTTTCCTTTGTAAAACAATGTGCCTTGTAGCTAAGTAACCCACTTCTCCGAGAGTTCTAAATCCAGTCACGTAATACGCGTTCTTAAGTTCGCCTTCGTCCACGTCCTTAAGTACTATTCTCATTATTTTATTCTCCCCTTAACACTAACAGCCATTCCTTTCTTATATTCTATTACCTCCTCTCCAGATAGCCTCATTTTACCGTAAGCCAGCAGTTCGTCTTCTTCGTTTACCACTAGTACATAGTCCCCCGCTCTTAATGACTTATCGACCTGGATCACATGCTTAGCGAATACGTTGCCGCCTTTTCTTATCGCGTCTCCTATGTCCTTGGGGACTATCACCCTGTATTCTGGTATCTTTGTGCATTCCTTAATCGTTTGAGACGACAATTCCGTTAGGGAAAACATGTTGTCCTGTGCCTTAAGTACAAGGTAGAGCCTGTTGCCTCTTAGTACGTTTCTAATCCTCCACGTGTTTAGCGACCTTTGGATCGAAAAGAGGGATTTATCGGGGAAAAGGCAGTCAGCTACGTTAGGGTCGAATTGGTACTCGGCTATTGCCTTGAGATAGACAAAATCAAAGTCCATCACGCTTTCTGGATTTGTGACAAACTTCTCTAGCCTTTCACGCATACTTCTCTTCTCTCGATTTGTGGGAATCCCTCTTATTCTTATCTTGGAGCTTCTCTATCGCCCTTACGAAGTCTGAGAACGTTATTTCTCTCCTACCTTCTCTTATAGCTATGTAGCCCGCTTCGGTACATACGTTCCTGATGTCAGCCCCGCTGAAACCTTCAGTCATCCTAGCTATCCTCTCTAGGTCGAATCCATCCAACTTGACCTTCATTTTCTTTATGTATATGCTGAATATATCCTTCCTAGCAGTAACGTCTGGGAGAGGTATTTCGATTAGCCTATCAAATCTCCCGGGCCTCAGTAGCGCAGGGTCTAGGATATCCACCCTGTTGGTAGCTGCTATGATCTTTACGTTGTCCAGTGGGTGAAAACCATCCAGTTCTGCTAATAGTTGCATGAGAGTTCTTTGGATCTCCCTTTCCCCACTAGTACCCAGGTCTACCCTCTTAGCACCTATTGCGTCAATTTCATCTATGAATATTATGGAAGGGGCTTTCTTCCTGGCGAGCTCAAACACTTCCCTTACTATTCTTGCCCCCTCTCCAACGAACTTCTGGGCGAACTCTGACGCTATAACGTGGATGAAAGTAGCGTTGCTCTCCGCTGCCACCGCCTTGGCTAGCATAGTCTTTCCAGTACCAGGGGGGCCATAGAGAAGCACGCCCTTTGGAGGCTGTATTCCAAGTTCCTTAAACAGCTCTGGGTTCTTAAGTGGCAGTTCTATTACTTCTCTCAACTCCTGGATCTGCTTAGACAATCCCCCTATATCGGTGTACCTTACATTTGGTCTCTCTTCTACTTCCATTGTCTTGACCATCGGATCCTCTCTATTAGGTAGAACCTCTACTATAGTAGAACCTCTTTGGTTTAACGCCACGGACATTCCGGGCTTAAGCTTGGAGAAGTCAACGTTGTCGCTCACATTTACCACTAGGTTAGGCCCTGACGTGCTCCTCACTATTACTCTCTTGTCATCCAAAACGTCTAATACAATTGCCTCTATTAAAGGAGGGCTGAGCAGCTTTTCCAACTCCGACTTATAATAGTTTAGTTCCTTTCTTAGGCTCTCAGTCTCCACTTGCAGTGCCTTAATCTTTTCTTCAAGTAACCTTATGACCTGCTCGTCAGACTCAGAACTATCCTTTGAAAAGTCAAGATTCCCGGACAAACTTACCCAATATACTCAGTTTATGAGATAGGCTAAAAATGTTTGTTGCTACCTAATATATAGTGAGAAGATGCAGAAGGAAGTTCAGAATTACTGTGAACTTTGTGGTGCCCCCATAAAGGGCAAGGGAATAACGGTAAGTTACGAGGGTAGCGTCATTACAGTCTGTAATTCCTGCTACGCGAAGATAAAAGGTCATTCCAAGATAGTTGATCCAAAGAAGATTACAAGCTCTTTAAAAGAAAAGCCGAAGCAACAGACCCAAAGGCAACGGATTCCCTCCTCTAAGCTGGAAAGCAAAGAGGACGTATGGGAAATAGTTGACGATTACCCTAAGCTGATTAGGCAAGCTAGGGAGAGTCTAGGTATGACTACCAAGGATCTAGCCCAAAAACTAAAAGTCCAAGAGAACGTTATAAAGAGGTTTGAGCTAGGTAAACTTAAGCCTACATTGCAACAAGCTAGGGAGTTGGAAAGAATTTTATCCATTAGGCTACTGGTCAAAGTGGAAGACAAGGGAGAAGAGATTAGTACAACCAAGGCCAAGTACGAACTTACGTTAGGGGACATAGTAAACGTTAGAGAGGGAAATGAGTGAAAGCGGTACTCTTCGTCTCAGATGAGTACAAAGAGGAAGCGTTAACGCTAGCAGAGAACGCAGGTTACGAAGTAGTGGAAGTGTTTAAGCTTCCAAAGGATCCGAACTCCTTGTTTTATATTCCGCAGGATAAAGTAGAGAAACTGGCGGAGTCTGAGGACGTAGAGACCGTAATAGTCTTTACCCTACTTAAGCCAAGGTATTTCATAAACCTCGGTAGGAAATTACCTAACAAAAAGGTAGTGGACAAGCTCTTGCTGCTATTGGAGATCTTTGCCCTTCACGCCGGCTCGAAGGAAGCTAAACTTCAAATCGAGTTGGCTAAGTTAAGGTATGAGCTACCTATCGTAAAGGACTTCTACAGAAAATCGAAGATAACAGAGCAACAAGGTCCTCTTGGGGCCGGGGTATATGGAGTTGAGGCAGAGCTGAGACTGTACCGTAGGAAAATTGCGAGAATAACCAGAGAGCTGGAGCACTTAAAGAAAGTGAGGGAAACCCAGCTACAGGAGACTAAGAGGATAGGCCTACCTACCATTGCGATCGCAGGCTACACAAACGCGGGGAAAACATCGATTTTCAATGCGTTAACTGGTTTAAGACAAAAAGTTGACAACTCCATGTTCACTACGACTTCACCTAAGAGGTATTCAATAAGCTATAACGATAAGAAGGTACTACTTGTAGACACTGTAGGCTTTATCAGGGGGATCCCACCTCAGATTATTGAGGCGTTTTTCGTAACTCTCTCGGAGATCAAGTACGCTAACGGCATACTTCTAGTAGTTGACATATCCCTTGCAGACACATTACTCGTGGACATGATAAGGTCCTCGTTTGCAATACTAAGGGAGATAGGGGTATCCGGCAAACCAATAGTAATGGTGGCGAATAAGGTGGATAAGGTAAGCTCCCCAAAAGAGGTGGAGGACAAACTAGAGCTTATTTCAAAGCTCAGTAACGAACTTTACAACCCTATAGTTAACGTTATAGCTACCTCAGCCATTAAGCTCTACAACATAGACAGACTGAGGGAGGAGATATTAAAGCTAGTGAGCTAAAGAACATATACGTATTAAGGTTAGGCCACAGGCCCTTAAGGGACAAGAGGGTCACTACTCACGTAGTCCTTGTAGCGAGGGCTTTCGGGGCCAGAGGAGTATTTATTGAAGGAGAGGACCCAAAGCTCCTTGAGTCCATAAATAAGGTCAAGGAGTTATGGGGCGGTAAGGACTTTAAAGTGGAATTTACTTCTTCTCCAAAGCAACTTGTGCGATCCTGGAAGGAAAAGGGAGGAAAAGTCGTACACTTAACTATGTATGGCATCAACATATCTTCCATGTTAAGCTCGATAGAGGGACTCGATAACCTGCTGATAGTGGTAGGAGCTGAAAAGGTTGAAGGGTGGTACTATAAGGAAGCAGACTACAATATAGCAATAGGCAACCAACCCCACTCGGAAGTGGCGGCATTGGCCATTTTTCTAGACAGGGTATATAAGGGAGAAGAACTAAATGTATTATTTGAGGACTCAAAACTGCTGGTTATACCCCAGAAGGCTGGGAAAAAGGTGATAAAGGTTGACAGACGTTGACAGCTTGATTGTAAACCTCGCCAAGGAGCTATTAGGAGACGAGGTATTAGACGTCCTGCAATTTCTTCTTAATAAGAAAATTGAGATAACTGACGACGAGATCGCCAACGAGCTTGGAGTAAAAGTAAACGAGGTTAGGAAGAAGCTCTATGCGCTAGCTGACCAAGGCTTGGTAAGCTATAGGCGTTCTAGGGATAAGGAGACTGGCTGGTACGTCTATTACTGGAAGGTGAATAGAGACCAGATAAACGACATTTTGCTGAACAGGAAGAGAGAAATATTAGGCAAGCTAAAAACGAGACTTGAGTACGAACAGAACAACGAGTTCTACATCTGTCCTGAAGACAAGACTAAGTACACGTTTGAGGACGCCTTCGAGAACGAGTTTAAGTGCCCGCGTTGCGGTTCCCAACTTGAGTACTACGACAGCAAGAAGGTTAGGGAAGTGTTAGAGAGGAAAATAAAAGAGCTCGAGGAGGAAATTGAAAAGGAGACTAAACTTGGAGCAAATAAGAGTGGTTGACCTATTTAGTGGTGCCGGAGGCTTTTCCTTAGGTTTCAGAGGACAAGGGTTTAAGGTATTAGTAGCAATAGATATAGATCACTCAGCTGCTAGGACTTACTCACTTAACTTCCCAGACACAACGGTCTTAGAGGAAGACATAAGGGAGATAACGGGAAAGGACATACTTGACATAATAGGGAGTCCTCCAGAGGTTGTAATTGGAAGTCCTCCCTGTGAACCCTTTACTGCGGCAAACCCTTTAAGGCTAGACAATCCTATTGACAGGCTTTACGTAGATGAAAGGGGTAACCTCACTCTGGAGTTCATTAGGCTTGTGGGAGAGTTAAGGCCAAAAGTGTTCGTAATGGAAAACGTGCCCGCTATAGTGGAGACGCCGGAGTTAAGGGAGGCAATAACTCACGAGTTTAGACGGGTTGGTTACGAGCCTGTGTTCAACTTCCTCCATGCGGAGGACTACGGGAATCCCTCTAGAAGGTTAAGGGTCTTCGTATCAAACGTCCAAATTACCCCTAAAAGATGGGGTAAAAAAGTCACGGTGGCCGAGGCCTTAGAGGGCCTAGAGGAAGCTGACTTGCCAAACCACGAGGTTCACGAAATATCTGAGAAAAAGATGATCGAAATATCGAAACTGGGCTATGGGGACTACTTGACAATGTTCAAAGGGCACAAAGGCGAGATACCAGTAGGAATAAGGCTAGACCCCTACGATCTGGCCCCAACAGTTTTGGGCAATTCTAGGTTCATCCATCCTTTCCACGATAGGTACTTGACTGTTAGGGAACAAGCGAGGCTTATGAGCTACCCTGACGACCACGTGTTCGTTGGAAGCAGGGACGAACAGTACAACCAAGTTGGAGAAGCGGTTCCAGTAGCCTTATCTACTGCAATAGCCTCTTTTATAAAGGTGAACGTCTTTGGCCTTGATGGTAGGCCTTCACAACACAACTAGTTACCAAAGGCTAATGGAGTTTGCAAAAGCGGTTTTTGCCTTTGACGTAAAATATCTCGTGCTGACAAAGGTAGGAGGGACTGCTGCCCAGTCGGGGGTACCAGACCTAAGTAAGATAGCATTTAAGAGCGGAAAATCTTTCATTGTTCTTCCAGACTTAAAGGATGCCATAGAGTTATTGAAGCCAGATTACGTATACTTAGTTAGCAGCAATGCTAATGATGAGCTTAGGGCTGACTCTATTGACATAAACAAAAACGTACTTGTCGTTTTCTCGGGAATCGAAAGTGGTTTCACTAAAATAGAACAGGGCCTAGGAAATGTGGTAAAGCTTCCCGGTATAGAAGCAGATCCAGGGCCTATTGCTTCGTTAGGGGCGTTCTTGTACTGTGTTATGTCAAATAACTTGAGGGAAAAAAATAAAAGTAGTCAGTGAAAAATGGGAAAAGAGGGCCCGTCGTCTAGCCTGGTTAGGACGCTGCCCTTACAAGGCAGAGGTCCTGGGTTCAAATCCCAGCGGGCCCATGTAGGTTTGGGGGATACCCCCAAACCCTCACTGCTATTTGCTTTCAATTTTAAGTAAGTCTCTACTACGTCGGCTAAAGAACCGACGTAACGTTCCTTTGCCTCACCGTCTACGTTCTCTATCTTATATACATAATACCGCCCTTTAATCTGACGTATAATATAGTCGCCGTACTTATAACGCGTCCTCTCTTTGGACATTTCAACGCCACGTATTACATTAAGTGATACTGCTTTTTTAAGAAATAGAGTTCTTAATCTTAACGAATGAAAGTAACCTTATTATTATTCATAGCTTTTCTATTTTCCTAAGGGACTATGAATTCCTGGCACCAATTTATAAATTTAATAACGTTATCACCTTTATCTAAACCATGGATTACAACGTAAAGGATATCTCGTTGGCAGAACAGGGAAAAAAACAGATCGAATGGGCAGAAATGCACATGCCCGCGTTGATGAGCATAAGGAAGGAATTTGCAGAAACTAGACCCCTTAAGGGCATAAGGATAGCGGCAGTCCTACACGTCACGAAGGAGACCGCAGTTTTGATGCGAACTCTCAAGGATGCTGGTGCAGAGATCTGGCTTGCAGGAAGTAATCCGCTTTCCACCCAAGACGACGTAGCAGCAGCTCTAGTAAAGTACGATGGTATACATGTATTTGCGTGGAAGGGGGAAAGCGAAAAAGAGTACTACGACAATATAGAAGCGATAATTAAGTCCGAGCCTAACGTAGTAATGGACGATGGAGCTGACCTACACGCCGTGATTCACGAAAGGCACAGGAACTTAAAGATCCTAGGGGGTACAGAGGAGACGACAACTGGAGTCGTTAGGCTTAAGGCGATGGAAGAACAGGGAGTGTTGCTTTACCCAGTAATTGCAGTAAATAACGCGTATACTAAGTACTTGTTCGACAACAGGTTTGGCACAGGACAGAGTGCCATAGACGGAGTCTTGAGGGCCACTAACGTGTTAATTGCAGGAAAGGTCGCCGTAGTGGCTGGATACGGCTGGGTAGGAAGGGGGATAGCGTCTAGGCTAAGGGGCATGGGCGCAAGGGTAATCGTCGTAGAAGTGAGCCCCCTTAGGGCACTAGAGGCCTTAATGGACGGCTTCGACGTGATACCAATGAAGGAGGCAGCTAAGGTAGGTGATATCTTTATTACCGCAACGGGGAACATAAACGTAATATCGAGGGAGCACTTCCCCTTGATGAAAAACGGAGCAATATTGGCTAACGCTGGACACTTTAACGTAGAAATAGACGTTAAGGGGCTCAAGGAGATAGCAGTTTCTTCGAGGACAATAAGGCCCTACACTGAGGAGTACACGTTGCCTAATGGAAACAAGATCTACCTACTTGCAGAGGGACGTCTGGTAAACCTAGCTGCAGCAGAAGGACATCCCAGCGAGGTCATGGATCTCAGCTTCTCTAATCAGGCCCTTTCCGTTAAGTACATAGTAGAGAACAAGGACGGACTTGAGAGAAAAGTCTACAACGTTCCTCCTGAGATAGACGAGAGGGTCGCATATCTTAAGCTGAAAGGGATGGGGATAGAAATAGATACCATGACTGAGGAACAAAAGGAGTACGCCAAGCAGTGGAAATATGGCACTTGAGCTTCTGCACAACTCTTATAAAGGATAATTTTTTAGAAAAAAGTGGTGGGCCCGTAGCTCAGCTAGGTAGAGCGCTCGGCTCATAAGCCAGACTGAGAGACCGAGTGGTCGAGGGTTCAAATCCCTCCGGGCCCACCTATACGGTAATTTTAAAATCCATCCTCTTTAGTGGATTTAGACCCATATGTTTAAGGACAAGGATTTTATCTATATAGAGTACGTTGCCAAGCTCAAGGACACGAACGAGGTAATCGACACAACTATAGAAGAGGAGGCCAAGAAGGCCAACATCTATAATCCCGAGAAGAAATACGGGCCGCAGTTGGTTATCTTAGGCGAGCACAGAATTATCAGTGGACTGGAGGAGGCACTCTATAACATGAACCTCAACGAGGAGAAGGTCATAGAAGTTCCTCCAGAAAAGGCCTATGGTCCAAGGGATCCCAGCAAGATAAAGATACTCTCTCTGGGAGAGGTGAAAAGACAGGGTATCAACCCCTATCCAAACATGCTGGTGAGACTTCAAGACGGTTCTCTAGCTACTGTGAAGAGCGTCAGCGGCGGGAGGGTCATCCTAGACCTCAATCATCCATACGCAGGTAAGGTCATAATTTACCAGGTAAAGGTAGTTAAACAACTGACCGACGAGAAGGAGAAAATAAACGCGCTAGTTGAGAGGTGGTTCGGGAGCAACCCAAAGCTGACTCTCGAGCTTTCGGATGACAAGAAGAACGTTAACTTCGCCGTCTCCAAGGAGATATTCCTTCTAGAAGATTTACAAATGAGGAAGTTCATGCTAGCTAAGGACATCATCAGTTTCGTACTGCCGGAGTCAACTGTGAGCTTCATAGAGAGGTACGACAAGTCGGTATTCTAGCCTATTCAATGACGCCGGTTTCCCTTGCGATTTTTTCCGCAGAACTCCACGTCAACCCACGGTCTCCAAGTATGGTATACCTTTCTGGCCTGATCGTGTGGGCTATGGTCAAAGCCTTTATAATCACTTCGTCAGGTATTCCGAGCTCTTTTGCCGTAAGCGGGAACCCTATTCTCTTTAGGGCCCTCTTTATTTCTTTCCAGTTAATACCGTGAATATAAGCCATCATAATTGTGCCTACTCCCACTAGCTCTCCGTGGAGAGCTGGCCCAGAGTACAACATCTCGACGGCGTGAGCAAAAAGGTGTTCGGAGCCGCTGGCTGGTCTAGTGCTACCCGCCATTCCCATGGCTACCCCGCTACTTATTAGTGCCTCCATGAGTAGCCTCACCCCATACTTTAAATCCCTATTTATGATCCTAGTGCAGTACAGTCCTTGCTTAGCGGATAACATCGCCAATGAGGCTGTGTAGTCCCCATAATACTCTCCGCGGAGTTTCGCGGCAAGCCTCCAATCCCTTACAGCGACGATTTTGCCAATTATGTCCCCTATACCCGCGTTTATGAGCCTTCTGGGGGCGGAGCTTAGTACGTCTATGTCGGCTATTATTGCTATTGGCTCCTTCGCCTTAACTGAAACCGGTTTGCCCAACCCCTTAATTGAGGCAAAAGGGGATGTAATACCGTCGTGGGAAGGAGCTGTAGGAACGCTCACGAAGTCCTTGTTAAGCCTAAAGGCAACGTATTTCGCAACGTCAATGCTCTTTCCCCCACCTACTCCAATTATGCTTCCTATTTTGAGTTTTTTAGAGACCTCCTCCACCCTATTGACCTCGTCTATATTTGCCTCCTCTACCTCCACTACTTCTGCGTTCTTGTCCCCTATCTTATCAAGGATCTTACTTACAACGGCCCTTCTTACATTAGGGCCAGTAACAATGAGAAAGGGTAAGGGCAAGTTAAGTTGTTCGAAGTATTCGTCTATCTTATTAACTATCCCATTACCTACGTAAATTCTCTTCGGTAGATCAATTATATGCTCGCTGCTTTCCATAATAGTAAAAGACAAGTTTTAAATATTAAAGAGTTAGGATTGTATTTGTTGATCGCTTCTTCTCTCGGTGAGTGTAGTGTCTAATAGTAGGATGGCAATAATACAGTCCATATTCACAGGTATCCCCAGGGATGCCCAAATAACGAGGATAGAGTTTGAAGGACCAGAGATAGCAGTGTACGTGAAGAACCCCTCGTTTATTTCAGGGAATATGGACGCTGTGAAGAAAATAGCCAAGGAGATAAAGAAGAGAATTGTAATAAAGGCGGACAGCTCCATAAGAAAGGACGAAAAAGAAGCTGCAGAAATTATAAAGAACATAGTACCGCCAGAGGCCCAAATAGTGGACATAAAGTTTGACGAAGATTTAGGCGAGGTCTTGATCAAGGCAAAGAGACCTGGGTTAGTTATTGGAAAAGGAGGAACGATACAGCAGAGGATATTCCTAGAGACCTTCTGGAGGCCCGTAATAGTCAGGGAGCCACCCATAAAATCGAAGACTGTGGAGAGCATAATAACCCACATGTACAACGAGACGGAGTACAGATCCAAGATACTCAAGACGTTTGGCGAAAGGATTCACAGAGAGGTAATTTATAAAGATAGGTACGTTAGGATCACCGCATTAGGAGCGTTCCAGGAGATAGGTAGGTCTGCAGTACTAGTAGAGACCCAAGAGAGCAGGATTTTATTAGATACCGGAGTTAACCCCAGCGTTAGCTTTGGAGAGAGGATGTATCCTAAGCTTGACATAGACCAGCTAAGGCTAGAAGACCTAGACGCTGTAGTTGTAACTCACGCGCACTTAGACCACTGTGGTATGGTACCGTACCTCTTTAAGTACGGATATGAGGGGCCTGTCTACGTTACCCCGCCCACTAGGGACGTGATGGCCTTAATGCAGTTAGATCTACTTGACGTTGCAGAGAAGGAAGGAAGGCCACTGCCCTATTCAGCTAAGGAGGTGAGGAAGGAACTTCTTCACACGATAACGCTGGACTACGAGGAGGTTACTGACATAGCCCCTGACGTTAGGCTGACTTTCTATAACGCTGGTCATATCCTAGGCTCCGCCATGGCCCACCTACACATAGGCGACGGGCTACATAACATAGTTTACACGGGAGACTTCAAGTACGCAAGGACTAGGTTGTTAGATAGGGCTACAAGCGAGTTCCCGAAGGTAGACACGATTATAATGGAGACCACATACGGCGCGCAGACACAGACAAGTAGAGAAGAATCCGAGGAGGAGTTAGTAAGAGTAATACAGAACACCATAAATAGAGGGGGAAAAGTCCTCATCCCAGTGCTTGCTGTGGGAAGGGGGCAAGAGATGATGCTTGTAATAAACGATGCCATGAAGAACAAGAAGATCCCCGAGGTCCCTGTTTACGTGACTGGTTTGTTTGATGAGGTTACGGCAATACATACTGCCTATCCAGAGTGGCTTAGTAGGGAGGTAAGGGACTCTATCCTGTATAAGGACGAAAACCCGTTTGTATCTGAAGTTTTCAAAAGAATAGAGGGCTATAGAGAAGACATCGCTCAAGGAGAGCCGTCAATAATACTAGCCACTTCGGGAATGCTGAACGGAGGTCCAGCAGTGGAGTTCTTTAAGGCCTTAGCCCCAGACCCAAGGAACTCCATAGTATTTGTGAGCTATCAAGCTGAGGGAACGCTAGGAAGGAAGGTAAGGGATGGTGCCAGCGAGGTGCAGGTGATAAACAGGGACGGCAGGGTAGAGAACATAACAATTAGGATGGAGAAGTACGCAATAGACGGCTTTTCTGGGCACTCGGACAAGAGGCAGTTGCTCAATTTCCTAAGGGATCTGACGCCTAAGCCGAAGAACATTATACTAAACCACGGAGAGGCCTCATCAATAAGAGCATTTGTGAAGCTTATTGAGAACCCAAGAGAGAAGGAAAGGCTGGGAATAAGGAATGCGAACATCTACGCTCCCAGCATCTTAGACAGCTTAAGGGTGGTCTAATAGGTTAGTAGGCTTAACTTTGAGAGGAAGGAGAAAAGTAAGGCTTTAGCTTAGTGCTAGTAACCGACGTGTTTAGGCCATTCTGGTAGTGATTTAGGGCCAGCCCCTTACAGCGAAACATTAGATGCGTTAATCAATGCGGTTTTGGGCGGAACGTAAGAAGCCGCCGCCATGAATAGTGGACTGCCAAGTAAGTGTAATTTTAATGACGTGAAAGTACTATTGAAGATAGGCGCAATTTTTGGGGAATTTTAATTTTAATTTACACTATTAAACTTGTGGCTATCCATAGCTTCAGAAAGCAACTGCGTGGAGGTCTTTGAGAAAGTTTTTTATTACTGTTAACCCTAGATTTCTATCGGTATCCCGCCGTAGCTCAGCCCGGTTTAGAGCGCCCGGCTGTAGGTAGGTAGCGGTCACCGGGTGGTCCGGGGTTCAAGTCCCCGCGGCGGGACTTTGATTGTCAAATAATTTATAAATCACCTATCTATCTTATCGATTAGGTGATACTTTGGCGGAAACTGCGCACAAGCTTCTGGCAGAGTCTCTAGGAAGCGTAGTCTTAGTAAAGCTAAAGGGCAGTAAGGAGGTAAGGGGGACTTTAAGGAGTTACGACCAACACATGAACTTGGTTCTTTCCGACTCGGAGGAGATACAGGCTGACGGCAGTGGAAAGAAGATAGGGACTATAGTAATAAGGGGAGATAACGTCATATTAATTTCCCCAATACAGCAGTAAGGAGCGGTGGTAAGAAGTGAAGGGGACTCCTTCGTTTGGCAAAATGAACAACAACTATACACACATTAGGTGTAGGAGATGCGGTAGACATTCGTATAACGTAGCCAAGCACTACTGCGCTGCTTGTGGGTTTGGAAGGTCAAAGAAGATTAGGAGGTATTCTTGGCAGAATAAAAAGGTGAATGGGGTAAGGCTAGTATAATGCAAATGGGTTGGAGCTGGCACATAGAGTGGCAGAGTTTCTCGGAGTTCCACGGGCATCTAATAGAGAGGGTAATTGAGGACATAAAGTCCCCATATCAAAGGGTAATGGTAGCAGAGCTTGCGAAGTTTGGGAAGGCGTTAATAATAGACGGAAAAATTCAATCAACTGTATACGACGAGTTTATCTATCACGAGACCTTAGTACATCCACTCCTACTAAGTATAAGGACTCCTGAGAACGTCTTGATACTTGGTGGAGGGGAAGGGGCGACCCTGAGGGAGGTACTGAAGCACAAGACGGTGAAGAGGGCGGTTATGGTAGATATAGACCAGGAGGTCATAAACTTCGCCAAGAAGTACCTCCAGGAATGGCATAAGGGGTCCTTTGACGACCCCAGGGTTTCCACAATAATCTCGGACGCCTATCAGTACGTAATAAACTCTAAGGAAAAGTTCGACGCAGTAATAATGGACTTAACTGACCCCATACTTGGCAATTCCTCGTATAAGCTTTACACGAGGGAGTATTACGAGAAGGTTAAGGAGATAATTAAGCCAGGAGGAGGGATGGTAACTCAGGCGACATCGCCGTCCTTTAATACGGAAACCTTTACTGTGATCTATAACACATTAAAACAAGTATTCCAGTTCACTGTAGCGTCTATAGTGTACGTTCCAGCATTTGACGGCCTTTGGGGATTCGTGTACGCTTCAGATTACGTAAATCCGCTTGACCTCTTAAAGGAGGATCTAGACAAGAAGATAAGGGAAAGGATAAACGGTGAATTGAGGTTCTACGACGCTGAGACTCACAGGATGATATTTAGTATTCCAAAGTACATAAGGGACGAAATGTTAAGGCAGAAAAAGGTGTCCACTGAGAAGGAACCAACTTACATACCGACGTGACGTAATTTTTTAAGTCAGCACGCATTATATGTATTAATTATGCCGGGGTGCCCGAGCGGACCAAGGGGGTGGGCTCGAGACCA
>JBBINF010000026.1:0-14274 GCA_037444045.1 Sulfolobales archaeon
TGCAGGACTGGCTATAGGGCTGGCAGTAGTAGGAGCTGGAGTAGCAGTGGGTATGGCTGCGGCAGCTGGGATAGGAGTCCTCACTGAAAGGAGGGACATGTTCGGTACAGTCCTGATCTTCGTCATCATCGGAGAAGGGCTCGCGGTGTACGGAATACTGTTCGGACTCCTAATGCTCTTCGCAAAGATCTAAAATAAGGTAAAAGAGTTTTTAAGCTTTCCTTTTTCCTCTTTTTCCTATGGTGGAGATTAAGAGGGAAAAGTGGAGCAGGAACTTCAGCGAGTGGTTAGATTGGGTTTTATTTGAGGGGGAGTTCTACGACTACGGTAGGTATCCCCTCAAGGGAGTGGGGATATGGCTGCCTTATGGATTTAAGCTAAGGAAGGCTGTCACGGATCTAATCAGGAAGCTCCTAGACGAGAGCGGGCACGAGGAAGTCCTGTTCCCCATGCTCATACCGGACTCCTTGCTTAAGAAGGAGTCAGAGCACATCAAGGGGTTCGAGGAAGAGGTATACTGGGTGACCAAGGGAGGGAGTTCCGAGCTCGACGTAAAGCTAGCTTTGAGGCCCACCTCCGAGACCGCAATAACGTTCATGGAGAGCCTTTGGGTTAAGAGCTATAAGCAGTTGCCCAAGAAGTACTACCAGATAGTTAGCGTTTTTAGGTACGAAACAAAGGCGACTAGGCCCCTCATAAGGCTAAGGGAGGTAACGACGTTTAAGGAGGCCCACACCCTGCACGTCGACTTCGACGACGCGATGAAGCAAGTCAAGGAGGCAATAGAGATATACAAGAAGTTCTTTGACGAGCTCGGGATACCCTACGTTATATCTCAGAGACCAGAGTGGGACAAGTTCCCTGGAGCAGTTGTCACTTATGCCTTTGATACCATAATGCCCGACGGGAGAACTCTTCAGATAGGCACTGCCCACCACCTGGGGCAGCACTTTACCAAGGCCTTTGACTACAAGATCCAAAAGGAGGACGGTAGCCTTGACTACCCCCACCAGACCAGCTACGGCATATCTGAGAGGGTCATAGCCTCGCTTATATCGATCCACGGTGACGACAGGGGTGCAGTCCTACCGCCCTCAGTTGCGCCAATACAAGTAGTGATAATCCCAATCCCAGCTAAGGACCAAGAGGGCACAAACAAAGTCCTCGATTACGCTGAAAAGCTAAGGGAAAAACTGGAAGGAGGAGGGGTGAGAGTAACTGTAGACAAGGACGCAGAGAAGACGCCGGGAGAGAAATTCTACGTCTGGGAGATCAAGGGCGTCCCCATAAGGGCTGAAGTCGGTCTTAGGGAGCTCCAGAACTCCTCAGTTACCCTAAAGAGGAGGGACACGTTGGAGGGAAAGACGGTGAAGTTCGATAACGTCGTAGAGGAGGTAAAGGCACTCATGGAGGAGATAACGCAGAACCTAAGGAAGAGGGCTTGGAATTACTTGACCTCGAGGATACGTTACGCGAGTACAGTAGATGAAGCAAACGCCCTACTAGACGAGGGAGGAGTAGTTGAAGTGCCGTGGTGTGGCGAAGAGTCCTGTGGGCTTAAGGTGGAGGAACTGACCAATGCCAAAGTCAAGGGCATACCTTTAGAGGAAAGGAAAGTAACAGACCCGTGCATCGTGTGTAAAAAGCCCGCTAAAACAGTTCTTAGGATAGCAAAAACTTATTAGAAACCGACGACACATGTCTTTAGGGTGTTGATTTGCCTAAGAAAAGGGAGAACAGGGGCAGAAGGAAAGGCGATAAGGGCCACGTAGGTTACATAACCTGCGACAACTGCGGTGCAAGAGTCCCTGAGGACAAGGCAATATGTGTCACAAGGCCATACAGCCTCGTTGACGCTACGTTGGCAGCTGAGCTAGAGAAGAAGGGAGCTATAATCCCTAGGTACTCAGTGACTAAGTGTTACTGTGTTAACTGTGCAGTCCACTTTGGCATTGTGAAGATAAGGGCTGAAAACGAGAGAAAGTCAAGGGCAACAACGTTCTAAAGTCGTTAGAAAATACTTTTAATCCTCTAGCGTTTATCCCTTTTTTATGAGACTATACGCTCTAACCTTTAATGAGATCGAGGAGTTCTTCTACAAGCTTGCCGAGTTCAGGGACGTCCTTAAGGACAACGACCTCCTAACTTTTACCCCAGAGCTACAGAAGGAAATCCCTGAAGTTAGCGAAGGTACTGCTAGGGTCAAGCACGCCTTCCCAATTTTCCAAAAGGGAGGGGTAGTAATGGACGTTACTAACGTTGAGCAGGCTAAAATAGCGGAGGAGGCGGGGGCTACTGCAGTAATGGTCCTCGATAAGCTACCCTACGACGTCAGAAAGGCAGGCGGTGTAGCTAGGATGGCTGACCCAAAGGTAATAGAGGACGTGATGAACTCCATCACCATCCCAGTAATGGCAAAGGTAAGGATAGGCCACTACTACGAGGCAAAGGTACTGGAGGCCCTTGGCGTGGACATGATAGACGAGAGCGAGGTGTTGACCCCAGCAGACGAGGAGCACCACATCAACAAGTGGGAGTTCAAGGTTCCCTTCGTAAACGGAGCAAGGAACTTAGGGGAGGCCTTGAGGAGGATAACCGAGGGAGCTTCGATGATAAGGACAAAGGGAGAGCCAGGTACTGGTAACGTGAGTGAGGCAGTGAAGCACATGAAGATCATGAACGCCGAAATAAAGAGCCTAGTATTCATGGAAGAGGAGGATAGAGTGAAAAAGGCTAGGGAGTACCAAGTCCCATACCAGCTCGTGGAGCTGGTGGCGAAGTTAAGGAGGTTGCCTATAGTCAACTTCGCAGCAGGTGGGATAGCGACGCCAGCAGACGCGGCCTTGATGATGTGGCTGGGCTCTGATGGGATATTCGTGGGATCTGGTATATTCAAGAGCCAAGACCCGTTGGAGAGGGCAAAGGCCATAGTCCTAGCTACCGCCAACTGGGAGTACCCTGAAATAGTACTAGAGGCACAGAAGATGATAAGCGAGCAGAAGTCCATGATGGGTATTGACATAAAGACGCTGAAGCCAGAGGAACTCCTACAGGTGAGGGGACTATGAAGGTAGGGGTTATTGCATACCAAGGCAGCTTCGAAGAGCACGCCCTCCAGTTAAAGAAGGCTATGGACTCCCTTTCAATACAGGGCGAAATAAAGGCAGTAAAGAAGCCCTCGGAGCTGTCCAACGTAGATGGAATCATAATACCTGGTGGAGAGAGCACAACCATTGGCATAGTGGCGCAGAAGCTAGGACTGTTGGACATGTTAAAGGAAAAGATCTCAGAAGGCCTTCCAGTTTTGGGCACTTGTGCTGGAGCTATAATGCTTGCAAAAGAAGTCACAGACGCTAAGGTAGGGAAGAAGTCGCAACCATTAATAGGCACTATGGACGCGACGGTTGTTAGGAACTACTACGGGAGACAGAGGGAGAGCTTTGAGGCTGTCCTCGACTTCTCCGTTATAGGGGGAAGTAAGGCAAAGGTGGTGTTCATAAGGGCACCGGCTATAACTAAGGTATGGGGGAGGACTAAGGAGCTCCTCTCACTTGGAGAAAGCAAGGTAATGGTCCAAGAGGACAACATGTTGGCAACCACTTTTCACCCGGAGCTCTCTGGGACAACAATAGTACACGAGTACTTCCTCTCCCTGATAAAGAAATAGTTTTTTAACGTTCAACTCAAAAAATTAACAGTAGTGGGGAAAGAACTTTTGCCCGTAAAAGAGTTGTTGCCAGATAAGAGCGCGTTGCTCCACGGTATGTCAAGGTACATAGAGAAAAACCTCATCTTTGGCAACGTGCTTATACACAAGGCCCTCCTAGAGGAGCTAGAGAGGGAAACTAGAGAGGGGATAGTCAGCGGGGAGCTCTCCCTTGACGAGGTAAATAGGCTTAAGGAGTTATCTGAGAAGTACTTATTCTCCTTCGAAATAGTAGGGGAAAACAGGGGTAAGGAAGTCAACGAACAGCTAAGAGAGTACTGTCAGACCCGCGGGTGCGTAGTGGTCACCGCAGACGAGCTGCAGAAGAAGGTTTGTGACTTCCTAAACATCGAAACAATCTACTTAGGCGGGGAAGTACAAGAACTCTCAATAGATAAGTTCTTTGACGAGCAGACCATGAGCGTGCACTTAAAGGAGGACACTCTGCCCAAGGCAAAGAAGGGAGTCCCAGGGAACTGGAGTTTCGTGACCCTTTCAAAGGACATTATGGACGCAAGCTATTTGAAGAGGCTCGTGTACGAGATCATGAACGCCATAAAGAACGTTAAGGGCTCTTTTATAGAGATTGAAAGGAAGGGCTCCACCATAGTGCAACTAGGGAACTATAGGATAGTGATAACTAGGCCTCCGTTAAGCGACGGCTGGGAGATAACAATTACACGCCCAGTGACAAGGAAGAAGTTGGAGGACTATGGCCTCGACCCCAAGCTCCTCCAGAGGCTCAAGGAGAGGGCTGAGGGCATCCTAATAGCTGGGTCTCCTGGAATGGGGAAGACAACCTTTGCGCAAGCCCTATCGGAGTACTATATGAGGCTTGGGAAAGTAGTGAAGACCATTGAATCGCCTAGGGACATGCACCTTCCCCCTGAGATAACCCAGTACTCTAAAAACTACGCTGAGATCGGGGAGCTACACGACATCCTGCTCCTCAGTAGGCCAGACTACACGGTCTACGACGAGATGAGGAACGACGAGGACTTCAAGCTCTACATAGACCTTAGGCTGGCGGGCATTGGGATGATAGGGGTAGTTCACGCGACTACGCCAATCGACGCCATACATAGGTTCCTAAATAGGGTAGACCTAGGCACGATCCCCAACATCCTGGACACAGTCATATTCATAAACAACGGTAACGTCGCAAAGGTCTACACCCTGGAGATGTCGGTGAAGGTTCCCTCTGGCATGAAGGAGGCAGACCTAGCTAGGCCCGTGGTAGAGATAAAGGACTACTTGACCGACAAAGTGGAGTACGAGATCTACGTGTTCGGCGAGCAGGCAATGATAGTCCCAGTGGGTAAGATATCTAGGGAGAGCGTGGAGTCCAGAATTGAGAAGGCCGTTAAAGAGGCCCTCCCTGGAGCTAGCGTGAAATACGAGAACGGCGAGTACGTAGTGAGTATACCGAAGTCCCAGATCTCCAAGTTCAACAGGAAGGTCAACTCCAAGCTCAAGAAGCTGGAGAAGAGGATGGGTACCAAGATTAGGATAAGGCTAGAGGACGAGAACGGATCAGAAGAATGAGTCAAGAGTCTTGCTAATTTTCGCCTCAACGTACCTAGTGAGACCGTCTATGTCTAGGCCCTGCTGTAGGATCTCTTCGTCTATGACGTAGTTTCCGCCGTCAGTTTTCTTTAGCCTTGAGAAGGGCACAAACTTGAGCAACCTGGGCAGCTTGACCCCTATGAAGAGATCTCCCCCGCTCTTTCTTGCGAACTCAGCTATACCTTCCGCTTGCTCCTTCGTTATGTAGACCTTTCCTTGTCTCCTGCTCTTCATCTCTATTAGCAAAATCTGGCCCATCTTCAAGGCTATGATGTCGGGGACCGAATCCTTTCTCTTGCTACCGCTTGCTGGAGCCCTTACTACGGCAAAACCCCTATCCCTTAAAAGGGACAAAACTTGCCTCTCTACGTTGCTGCCCTTTGCTTTCCTTGAATTCACAGGAGATATTATAAAAATTAAGATTTAGGCTTTCCTCTTTCGATTAATTCCCTGAGCTGGTTCCCTATCTTCTCCTCAAGGCTGTTCTGCACTTCCTCCAGGGCCTGCTTAATTGTTGGGCTACCCCTGTTATACTCTTCAATCCACTCCTCTGCGAACTTCCCGCTCCTCACCTTCTCTGCAGCTTCCCTCATCCTCCTCTTCACGTCCTCGTTGATGACGTACTTGCCCACCGTTATACCTCCGTACTTTGCAGTGTCTGAGACCGCCTTAAGCATTCCGTAGAACCCCTTATTGTGTATGATGTCGACGATCATCTTCATTTCGTTAATTGTCTCAAAGTACGCTACCTCCGGTTGGTATCCCAATTCCACTAGGGTTTGGAACGCAGACCTCATTAGCTCCATTACCCCTCCAACTAGGTCCACTTGTTCTCCTATTAGGTCGGTCTCGGTCTCCTCCTTGAACGTTGTCTCTATAACGCCTGGCCTTGTGGCCCCGATCCCCTTGGCAATGGCTAAGGCCTTCTCTAAAGCTTTCCCAGAGTAGTTTTGGTGTACTGCCACTAGTGCTGGTACTCCTCCTCCGTGCACGAAGTACTCCCTAACTGTGGGCCCAGGTCCCTTGGGGGCAACCATGTACACGTCTACTGTCTTAGGAGGTTCAATAAGCTTGTAGTGTATGTTAAAGCCGTGAGCGAACACTAGGTCCATGCCTTCCCTTAAGTAAGGCTGAACTCTCTCCCTGTATACGTACCTCTGTACCATGTCTGGCACTAAGAATATCAGTATGTCTGACCTCTTTACTGCGTCCTCTGTGCTCATTGGCTTGAATCCGTCTGCCTCAGCTTGCTTCCACGAGTTGCCCTGCCTTTCTAGTCCGACCACTACGTCCAGTCCGGAGTCCCTTAAGTTAAGGGCCCACGCCCTTCCTTGACTGCCGTAGCCTAACACGGCTATTTTCTTTTCCTTTATGGGGTCGAAACTAGCGTCTTTTTCAGTGTATATTTTCGCCAATTACCTCACCCCAACTATAGCTTGTAACCTTAGAAAAAACTGGTACATAAACTGCCATGGTGTAGTCTCCCTCTTTAACTATTTCTCCCTTATCGTTGAACTTGTACTCTACAAGCTTGGCGTCTTCCAATACCTCCACTTTCTCCACGTCAACTGTCTTGCTGAGGTTGAGTATAGCGATGTAGGTGTTCTTATTGTCCTTCACCCCCATGTAGATCTGGTAGACGCCGTCGTCTGAGACCTTCCTGACGTTCATCCAGTCTATGTCTACCCACAGCTTCCTGAACGCCGATATTACCTTCTCCAGGATGGAGGAGTCCCTATAGTAAACCGTTACCCTAAGCACCTTTTCTTGGGTCACGTACTATCACCTGCTTTAACCTCCCTCCTGGAGGTAGAGTGGGTAGGGCTAATTCTTCCTTATCAATCGGCACTCTGATCACTGCGGGCACGTCCTCTTTGATTGCTGTCTTAATAGATTTCTCCAACTCCTCGTAGCTAGTCGCGTTAAAGCCCAGGGCACCAAACGCCTCAGCGTACTTGACAAAGTCCGGTGAAGGACCATAGTCTACTCCCACTATTCTCTTGCTCTGGAATAGGTCTTGGACCTGCCTCACTAGGCCCAGCGTCCTGTTGTCGAATATTACAGATATAACGGGGATGTGTTCATCTACTGCAGTTGCCAAGTTGTTTCCCGTCATCATGAAGGAACCGTCGCCGTCTAGGTCTACTACCACCCTGTCTGGCCTCGCTAGCTTAGCGCCCATGGCTGCCGGTAGCCCAAACCCCATTGTCCCCATTCCAGTGGACGAGATGAACGTCCTTGGTTCTAGTACTTCCCAGAAAACCTCAGACCACATCTGGTGCTGTCCAACGCCAGTGGTCACTATTGAGTTCCTAGGTATGGCGTTCCTAATGGTCTTAAGCACCTTCCAGGGCTTCATCTTGTTTGGCTCGTCGTGGAAGTAGAACTGGGCGTAGTACTCCTTAAGTTCCTTTACCCTCTTGTGCCACGCGGTGTGGTCCTTCTTTACGCCTAGCTTGGCCACTGCGTTTATTAGCTCCCTAAGTATCACCTTCGCGTCCCCAGGCAATGCAACGTCAACTTTTATTGCCCTCTCTGCGTCTGTGGGGTCCACGTTGATCATGATGAACTTCTTTCTCGTTTCCACCAGTTCGTCGTAGGACGTTACTGTCCTATCGCTGAATCTAGCACCAACTACAAGCATAACGTCTGACTCCAGGGCAGCCATGGAGGCCTCTGCCCTTCCGTAGTATCCCATGGGGCCAACGTAAAGCGGGTGGTCATGAGGTATCGCGGACTTGCCTGGTAGAGTGGAAATAATGGGTGAGCCCAAGAGCTCGGCCAACTTGAGGACTTCCTCAGTTGCCCCTGACCACACTACTCCGGTTCCCGCCAATATTATCGGCTTCTCGGCGTTCAGCAGCATCTCTGCGGCCTTCTTAATCTTTACTGGGTCGATCACGGTCTTGAAGGGCTTGTATCCCCTCACTACGGGCTTCTCGGGCCACTCGACGTCGTCAATCTTCTCTAACTGGACGTCTCTTGGGATGTCTATTAACACCGGCCCCGGTCTACCAGTTGTGGCTATGTAGAACGCGTTCTTCACCCACTGCGGTATCTCGTGGATGTCCTTTATCTGCACCACGTACTTAGCTATGTCCTTGAAGATTCCGGGGTTATCGGACTCCTGGAACGCCATTTTCCCTATTACCGATCTCACCACTTGCCCTGTTATCCCTATTATTGGAGAGCTGTCCCAGTAAGCTGTTATAAACCCGGTCACTAGGTTTGTAGCCCCGGGGCCTGACGTAGCAGTGCATACCCCTGGGACTCCAGAAGCCCTTGCGTAGCCGTCGGCGGCGTGGGCCGCAGCCTGCTCGTGCCTCATCAACACGTGCCTTATCTCCCCGTTCTGTAGGTCATAGAAGAGCTCGTCGTAGAAGGGCATGTTCCACAGGCCGGGTATCCCGAACACTACCTTAACTCCTTCCCTTTTTAGAGAATCTACCAGTATCCTGGCACCACTTGGCATCTTTAATCACCTCTTCTTAAAGTAGGTAATTTCTTCAACCCATGCTGGACTTTCCTTTGACTTAAAACTAGACTTTTGGAAGAAGTTATTCGACTTGGAGGGTATAGCCACCCATCATCCTTTTCACTTCAAATAGAGTGACAATTACGGTTTTTAAGCTTTGTTATGAGAATGTAAATTACTGAATACCAAAAGTCTAAAATTTTTAGAGAATATAACGTCTAAAAGTTGTTAACTTTTACTCAATCAGCTTCAGGATTTCAGAGTGTGAAGTTATGTCCCTCCACATCTCGACGCACTTCACTTTCCCTACGTATAGCCACACGTTTCCGAAGTGGGCTCGCCTATCGTCTACAAATATCACGTCTTCAGGGCGGGCGTAAATCCCCCTTTTCCTGAGCTCCGACAAGATCTCGTTTATCATGACGAACTTGTAGGGGAAATCCCTCGCTACAACTACGTCGAAGTACCTCCTTAAGTCCAGGATCTCTAGGATCCTCTCCGCCTTATCGGGGAAGTTCCACGTAGCCATTGCTATGGTCAAGTTCCTTCTCTTTAGCTCTTCTAATGTGTCCCTAACTTCCGGAAATACGCGCAGCTTCCTCCCTTCAGCGTCCTCAATTTCGTCCCTGTTGATCACCTTTATTGGTTCCTTAAACTCCGAGATGTTATAGTGATCCCACAGCGTTTTGTCCGCGTCGTAAATTACTACTTTTGCCTTCATCTACTTCTCTGTGGTGGAAGACTGAAATAAATTATTTTGCCTTCGTGGTAATCCCTTATCAAGGCCTTTGCTGCCTCTTCTATGTTGGGCTCCCTATCCTTCTTGTATATCCACCCTCTCTTGAGCGCTATCTTAGCGAGCAGGTCGTAGGGGTCACTGTATTCCCCGTAGAGCTCTTCTAGCGATTTCCTATTGAACTCCTCAATTCTCTTGATGAGGAGGACCGCTGCCTTCACTGGGTCTTCCATATCGTCCACTGAGGATCCCCTAATTATCCTCTCCACCAAGTCACCATCCGGTGGGATAACTCCTGGCGTGTCCCACGCGTAAATTTTGTTGTCTATCTTGAATAGCTGGGGTGCCCTAGTGAACCCAGTCTCCATGGGGTGGGCAGAGGTACTGGCAGAGTGCTTTCCCTTTAACGCGTTAATGATGGAGGACTTCCCCGTCTTCGGGTAGCCCACAAAACACACTACTCCCTCCCTCCCCAGGAGCAAACGCTTAATCTCCCTCCTCAGCACCATTGTTCCCATGTGTCCAGTAGCGGACAGATAGACAGCCCTAAGTCCTTGGCCTGCAAAGTACTCCTTCCATTTCTCCGACACGTCCCTAGGGACTAAATCTCCCTTGTTGATGGCGAGCAAAAGCCCTTTTCCTTTTCTCCTCGCGAACTCCTCAATTATCTTAGACCTTGTCAGCTCAGGCTCCCTGGCGTCCAGTACTTCCACTACTACGTGGGACTTGTTTATAATTGAGAATACCTTTCTCAGCATTTATTTTATTTCCCTGTCATCGGTTTATATTATATGCCAGTTGGAGAGCTATTGACCTTTGACGAGAGAGACTTCGAGGGCACTGTGGACTACTCCTCGTCATTAAGGGCTGTAAAGCTAGGAGCGGAAAGCAAGGAAATTGGGTTTAACTTCTTCGCGGAGAACGAGCCACACAAGAGCTACATTGTTATAGGTACTGAGACGCTGAGCAGGGTAGTCAAGTGGAGGCTTTGGATAAACAACTTCTCGTTAACAAAGGAGTTTAAGCCAAACTACGCTGTAGAGTACGACGGGAAGGTATACGCAGTCCACATCTTTGACGTTACCCACCTAGTGAAACAAGGCAGGAACGAATTCGTAGTAACGTCGGTCTCCTTAGAGCCACTGGTGGTGAACTTCATCAGCAGCGTAACCATGTACAGGATCCCACACTTCCACACTAGGTTCTCAGCTATGGCAGGTACCCTAATTCTAAGGCCCTCTGAGTCGGTGACTTTCAAAAGCGCTGAGAGGAGCTATATCCTCCTTAAAAACCCAAACAAGACCTCGCTGAAGGTATACGGGGACAACTCCCTCATAGCTGACGTAAGCAACAGTAAGGACGTGGAAGAGGTGGAGGCGAACGAGAGCGGAGTGATAAGCCTAGTCCACGACGGCAATCTGGCCCAGTCCAAGTGCCCCGCCTTTGTCTACCTTCTCTACACTGCGAGGACGGAGTCCCCTACCATAAGCCTCCACGTAGATGGGAAGGTGAGCGACCAGAAACTTATCCTTAGCATAGACAACGAGAGCGAGATCCAACTAGACAAGGTCTTAGTTAACGTTATGGTGAACGGCATTACCGTTCACTTCAAGTCGTTTGGCGATGTCAAAAGTAAGTCCCGGATAGACTACGAAGTTAACCTACCAAAAAAGGGGAACGTAAACGTTAGGGTTGTGGGAGTTAAAGCAGGATTAAGGAAAATGGTTGACAAGGAGATCGAGTGGAAGGGCCCCTAAGGCAAAGGACACTATTCCGATAAACGCAGACCCCTTCAAATACGCCCTAGCTTTGCTCCCCCCTTCTACAGTCTTCGGCTGAAACGCCGCTTTCAACGTTGTGTACCAGAAAGGCACTAAGAGGAGTAAGTAGAGGAAGTTAAACCCAAGGAAATAGGGCAATGGGGAAGTGACTATGGTTACAAGTAAAAGTGCCCTTGTGGCGTCCCACGCCTTCTCCACCCCTAGAGTCGTGGCCAGCGTCTTAACCCCATACGCCTTGTCCCCCACGTAGTCCTCTACCCCCTTAACGATCTCCCTCGCCAAGGTTAGGAGGAAGGAGTAGGCAGTTGGTATAAAAACAAGGGTAGCCCAGTCCCCTTGGTAGTACGCCAGCCCTCCGTAGAATATGGAGAGGGCAGTGGTTAGGGCAACTACCAAGTTCCCTGTAAGGCCGGTCTTCTTGAGCGACTTCGCGTACCAGTAGAGCAAAAGGGACGTTATTCCAGCCACTACTGCCTGGACGTACCCCAAGGCCAGGGAAATGGCAGTGCCTATCCCAAAGCCCGCGTAGGCGAGGGCGGTGGCGTTCCTCAACGACACTTGTCCCGAAGGTATAGGCCTATCTGGCTTGTTTATCTTGTCTATCTCCACGTCAAACACGTCGTTTATCACGTAACCCCCCATAGCCACTAGGGCAACTACGAGCATGGAGAGGAAAAGCTTTGAGGGAAAGAAGTGCCAACGGGACGCGACCACGTAGCCGGCGAAGTCGCCAATTGCTGCCCCTATGACGTTATGTATCCTGACTAGCTTAAGATAAGGATTCACGATAACGTTAAAGGAACAAGGGTAAATAAATTCTAGATATGGACAGCGACTTAGAGAAGGCTAAGAAGTACTTTGAGGCAAATAAGTCGGTAGGGGAGATCTTAGCGGTTAGGGAGCTAAAGGGCCTTGGGATAAGGGAGCCGGAGAAAGTTATCGCCAAGCTCATAGAGATGGGGGTAATAGAGAAGGGAGAAGGGTGTTACAACCTAGTGAGGGAACCTCAGAAGAAGTGAGTGGAAGTCGAACTCTGCCCCCACGTTTAACGTCTTTCCGTCGAAGAGCTTTGCCAGGCCAAGGGAGTACTTCCACGTCTTCTCGAGAAACGAAGTAAGCCTAAACTGTAGGGATATCTCCTTGGAGAGCCTTTTGTACTTTTCCTCGTATCCAGGAGTGAAGACAACTTGTGAGAGCTCAGCTATGGAAAATATCCCACCCCCAGTAAAGGTCTTTATTAGCCCAGTGCAGTCCCCGACCCCATTCCTAACGTACCTAGGCTTTACCCTGGGTATTGCCCCTCCGTGGACTCCCAAGACCCTCTTATCAAGTTTTGGCACGAACTGTTCCACGTTTGAGTACCCAAGGCTCCCGACCAAGGTTCTATCTGGAAGGGGGACGATCCAAGAGAAGCCCCCAACGTTCCTCCCGTCTATGAAAACAGTGATTTCCTCTGCGTCTATGGGCTCGTACTCGTACTCTATCGCCTTAACCCACTTTGCCTTCCCCTTCCAGCCAGACGCGTCTATCACTTCTCCCCTGAACCTCTCGCCGTTGGCAATTACCTCGTTTTCCCCAACTATCGTTGCGTTTACTGGCCTTCTCACTTTTAGCTCCTCTGAGAGCCACTTTTCCAGCTTCTCCCTGTTTAGCCTCACTACGTTGACGTTGAAGTACACGTGGTACCTGTTTTCAACGACCACGTGGATCGTCTTGAACTCCCTATCGACGAACTCCCTGCTTACGCCCAACTTAGAGAAGGTCTCAAAACTTATGATCCCGGTGCACTTTTTGCCGGGAAAACGCCTCCTGTCAAAAATTACGGGATTTCTATCCCTTAACTTATGACCAGTTATTAGCCCCGCTATCCCTCCTCCTACTATTAGAACTCCGATGACCTATCAGCCTCTTTCATCGTGTACCTCTTTGCCTTAAGCTCTGAGACTATGTACTCGAACGCCCTCTTTGGATCTGTGTGGGCTCCGCAGGAGTACACGTCCACAGTGGCGAACTTGTACTCTGGCCAAGTGTGGATAGTTATGTGGCTCTCTAGGACTATGGCGACTACGCTGACCCCCTCCCCTATCTTCCACGACCTAATGTCCAGCAGTGTCATGTTGCCCTCCTTTGCCGCGTTTGTCACTATGGCCTTTAACCTCTCGGTGTCCTTAAGCACGTCCTCATCGCAGTCGTATAAGCTTCCGTAAACTTGCTTTCCGACTACTTTTGGCGTGTAGTTAAGCCTTACCCCCATCATGTGAGACCCCCCTTAATATACCCCCTCTATATAATTATATTTAAATTTAACCTAGGGGAACACAGCTCGGTTTAAAAGCATTTCAGGGGCTCGTATGCAACCCTCCGTGCTTACTAGGCGGCTTTAATGTCCCGTAAATTAAGTTTTTAACGTTTGGTTCCACATTATAACATCTGATCTAACTTGACTATTAGGCGAATTGTCCTTGACGTACTAAAGCCAATCAAGGGCTCCAGCATCATTGACTTAGCCAGTAAGCTGACCTCACTGGAAGGGATAGACGGCGTTAACATAATGGTGACCGACATGGACGTGGAGACCATGGGGCTTAGTATTGTAGTTGAAGGCGAAAACATAGACTTCTACGAGGTAAAAAAGACGCTAGAGGAGGAGGGGTGCGCTATACACAGCATAGACGAAGTGGCTGGAGGTAAAAGGCTCATAGAGGGGAGAAAGGTAAAGTGATATGCGACGTATGCAAATCGAGGGAAGCGGTAATCCACCAGCCGCATACGGGGAGGAGGCTATGTAAAGAGTGCTTCATAAACGACGTTAGGGAGAGGGTCAGAAGGGAAGCTGAAAAGCAGGGGATAACCAAGGCGAATAGAGTCCTCCTCGCGGTTTCTGGAGGAAAGGACAGCCTTACCCTAGCAGACACCTTGGCGTCGTTTGTAGAGCCAAAGAGGCTGATAGCGTTTAACATTGTAGAGGGGATCCAGGGCTACAACAGGGAGGACCAGGCAAAGAAACTGA
>JBBINF010000027.1:0-14143 GCA_037444045.1 Sulfolobales archaeon
GTAGGTGGCCCCTCGACTTGGCAGTGGCTTTGGAGGGAAGACATGATAGAGAAGTTAGGAGTAGACACCCTGTTCGACGGTGAGGCGGAGAAGCTAATAGTGAAGTTAGCACAGGCTGTCTTAGACGGTGACCCATTACCTAGGTACGTCTACGTGAGCGGTGACGATGTCCCCGACATTGAGGACATCTCGGACATTAAAGGCGCTAGCGTCAACGGGCTCATAGAGGTAATGAGGGGTTGTGCTAGGTCGTGCAGGTTCTGCTCAGTGACGTTAAGGCCCACTAGGTATTATCCATTGGAGAAGATAGAGAGGGAACTACAAGTAAACGTAAAGGCCGGGATAAGGCACGGCGTTATCCACAGCGACGACGTGCTCTTCTATGGTGCAGTGGGAATACTCCCAAGGCCGGAGCCCCTAATTAAGCTCCACCAGCTAGTAAAGAAGTACTATAAGACTATAGCGTGGAGCCACGCTAGCTTGGCCGCAATTAGATATTCGCAGGAGAAGTACGGGCTCATAAGCAAGCTCTCCGAGATAATCTACGAGAACGGCCAGAAGTATTTGGGCGTCGAGGTGGGAATAGAGACGGGGTCAGTGAGG
The DNA here is from genome assembly GCA_037444045.1 of Sulfolobales archaeon. Taxonomy (GTDB): domain Archaea; phylum Thermoproteota; class Thermoprotei_A; order Sulfolobales; family Sulfolobaceae; genus Aramenus. The sequence continues at coordinate 604 of JBBINF010000027.1, forward strand.
CTTGCGAAGGAGATAATGCCCGCTAAGTCCGCCCCCTACAAACCGGAGCAGTACCCGGAGACAGTGGAGGAGGCTTTCAAGATAATGCACGAACACCACATCATCCCTGCGGGGACAATGATAGTAGGCCTTCCGGAGGAGACTGAGGAGGACGTGTACAGGACTATTGAGCTCGTTGACAACTTGAGGTCTTACAGGAGCATCCTAGTCCCAATGTTCTTCGTCCCCATGGGCTACTTCAAGAACAAGGACTGGTTTACAAGGATCAAGTTAAGTGACGCACACATAGAGCTCTACAAGAAGGTGTTCTGGCACGACGTCTATTGGGCGGAGGACATAATAGACAAGTTCTACATGCAGGGCCCACTGTACTATCCAGTGAGGCTTACGCTAAAGCTCTTCCTGGCCGCAGCCAAGAGGAAAATGAAGCAGGTTGAGGCGTGGCTGGAGTCCCAGATGAAAAAGTAAAAACCCTTATTTCCGAGCGTTTTTTGGTAATATGTAGTCCTTTGGGGCGGCCTTAAACGCCTCTAAGTATTTCCTCAATGCTTTTGGAACTTCTACCGCTCCATCTTCCCTCTGGTAGTTTTCCAATATGGCCGTTATTGTCCTAGTGCTCGCTACTGCCGTGCTGTTCAACGTGTGGACATAGCCCTTCTTGTTGTTCTTCCTGTCAGCATACCTTATCTTCATCCTGTAAGCCTGCCAGTCGGTGCAGTTGCTACAGCTGACCATTTCCCTGAACTTAGCCTGTGCGGGCATCCACACCTCTAGGTCATATTTCTTAGCAGCACAAGCTCCCAGATCTCCAGAGGCTATGTTTATTATCCTATAGGGTAGACCAAGCCCTTGGAATATCTCCTCTGCGTTACCTATCAGTTCCTTGTGGTAGTTCCAGCTCTCCTCTGGGAGAGAGAAGACGAACTGCTCTACCTTGTGGAACTGGTGTACCCTGAAGATCCCCTTTAAGTCCTTGTTTGCCGCTCCTGCCTCCTTCCTGAACGCCGGGCTCACTCCCACTAACTTTATGGGAAGATCTTCCTTCTCTATCTCCTCCTTAAAGTAAAGGGCGGCCAAGGGGTGCTCCGCAGTGGCAATGAGGTAAAGGTCCTCGTTCTCGATCTTATAGATGGCGTCCTTAAACGTGTCTAAGTCTATTACCGAGTGTATAACTTCTCCCCTTAACATGTAGGGCGGAAGGACTAGCTTATAGCCCTTGGACGTAAGGGTATCTATAGCGTAGAGCAGCAGGGAGAAGTCTAACCAGACTATGTCGTCAAAGAGGTAATAGAACCTAGAACCGGAAACTTCCGATGCCTTCTCAGTGTTCCCTAGCCCCAATACCTTTTCCAGTTCGTCTGCATGTCCCTTGGGCTTCCACTCTAGGATCTCGTAATCTACTTCCGCCCCCTTAGTCTGCTTCTTGAACTCCTCGAGGTCGTCCTTAAACACCTTAAACTTCCCCCAGAACTTTATCGGCACGCTGTAGTTCTCGTCAGGCCCCACTGGGACGTCGTCGCTAACTAGGTTTGGCAGGCTCTTTAACAAGTTCTCCCTCTCTTCCTCTATCTGCTTGAGCTCCTTCTCCTTTTCTTTTAACGTTGTTAGGAGCCTCTTTGCCTCCTCTATTTTGGCCTTCCTCTCCTCTGGGGGGAGCCTAGGAATTTGATCCGTTATGACGTTATGTTCGTGCCTTAGCCTCTCCACCTCTTGTAACGTTGCCCTCCACTTCTTGTCCACTTCCACGACTTTGCTTATCAAAGCTGCGTCAACGAACCTCTTTCTCAAATTTTCGATAAGCTTGTCTGGATTATTTCTAATAAGGTCCAGCAAACTCCAAGACATAATAGACACAAAAAGCTTAGCCTTTTATGCCTTCTGATTTTCCGTCTGTGTTGCGTCAGCTGGAAGGCCGTAGGTCTGAACCCACATTTCCACTATGTCGTAGCCGTAAAGCTTCTTGAACTTCTCCCTCCCCTCGTTTGTCATCTTCAATGGCGTCCACTGCGTCTCTAGGTCTATGTCCACTTCCACGTCTTTGGCTGGCACGCTCTCCCTTATCACTTGTTCTACAGTGTAGACCAAGTCGTCTATCACTGGACACCCCGGAGCTGTCAGTCCTAACCTAATGTAGACCTTTCCGTCATCCGTGATCTTCAGGTCGTAAATTAGGCCCAAGTTGACTATGTCAACTGGTATCTCAGGGTCGTAGACCTGCTCTAGGCCTTCCATGATCTTTTTCTTCCACTCCTCTACGTTTACAGTGGTGCTCATAAATTACCCAATTTAAAAGTAACTAGCTGGCCGTTTTTATCCTTTTTTAACATAAATTTTAAGGACTAGTATTTTCTGCGCCGTCTTTTATAAATTCCTTGTAGCCCCTGTAGAAACAAGACCAGTTTCCCGTATGGCACACGGGACCTGTCGGCTTTACCTTGAGCACTATGGCGTCGTTATCACAGTCCACCTTCACGTCCACTACTACTTGGAAGTTGCCACTAGTCTCTCCCTTGAGCCACAACTTCCTCCTGCTCAGCGACCAGAAGTGGGCGTAGCCCGTGGTCAAGCTCTTCACTACAGCCTCCCTGTTCATGTGGCCTACCATTAGTACTTCCTTTGTCTCAGCGTCTTGGAGTACTGCTATCACAGTGGAGTCCTCGTGTCTGTAGTTAAGGCTGGAGGCAATCTTTTCTGCCTCCTCCTTGCTAAGCCTTAACGTCTTACCCACCTCACTAAGTTAGAGAAGAAGGTCTTTCCGGTCTCGCTGCTCTTTTCCGGGTGGAACTGGGTTCCTACAGCGAAGTCGCTTTGAACAACTGCTGGAAACTCCACCCCATACCTGCTTGTAGCCACTACCCCTTTCTCCTGCGTGTAGGCCACGTAGCTGTGGACGAAATAGGCGTACTTGCCGTCAAGCCCCTCAACCACTTCAGCTGGCGAGGTGACGTGAACCTTGTCCCAGCCTATGTGGGGTAGCTTCACTCCCCCTTGTATCCTGTCCACCACTCCCTTGAACCACCCCAGTCCCCTGTTCCTCCCCCCTTCAGTCCCCTCCTCGAACATTAGCTGCATGCCTAGGCAGACCCCTAGGAACTTAACGCCCCTCTCCTTTAACTCCTCTATTTTCCCCCTGTTCTCTTCGATAAACTTGGCCACCGCCGAAAAGGAGCCAACGCCCGGGAATACCAATAGGTCTGCCTCCTCTATTCCTCCAACCTTTACCTCAAACCCTGTCCTCCTCAACCCTGAGGAGATGCTGTACAAGTTACCTACACCGTAGTTTACCACCACAGCCCTCATTTCATCCTCCTCCTCAGCTCCTCGTACAGCTCCTTAGGGGTTACGCCCTCCATCGCCATGAGTACCCAGAGGTGGTATATCAAGTCTGCCGACTCCGAGATAAACCTTTCCCTCCCCTCGTCCAGCGAGGCCACTATGGTCTCAACTGCCTCCTCTCCCACCTTCCTGGCCACATAGCCCTTGCCCTTAGACACTATCTCAGCCGTGTAGCTACCCTGGGGTCTCCTCTTTATCCTGTCTAACACTACGTTGTACAGCTCGTCAAGTACTTCACTCATACCTAGCACCCATGCTCTCGGCGTGTAGCTTAAACCCCTCGTAGTTTGCCAATACTTTCCCAGCCTCAATTAGGTCCTTTTCTGGCCTTTCTGCAATTACGTAGGTTACCGGCTTGAGGAAGTCGAATACAGTTAACCCTCCCTTAAACCTTGCCCACCCGTTTGTAGGTAATATATGGTCTGGCCCGGCACAGTAGTCAACTATCGCTGGGGGTGTCCTCCCAAGGGTAACCGCACCGGAGTTCTCCACCTTACCCAATAACTCCATTGGGGACTTAACTGCAAGGGACAAGTGCTCTGGGGCGATGCCGTTAGCCACTTTTATGGCCTCATCTAAGTCCTTCACCTTGACTAGGTAGTAAGTCCTGTCGTCGTCTAAGTATTTCCTCGCCTCCTCCAGCAGCCTCTCGGAAGGGGAAATAAGGACGAGGAAAGTGGCCTCGCCGTGCTCTCCTTGGGCCCTTAGGTCGACTGCCACTTGCCTAGGGTCAGCACTCTCGTCCGCTATTATCACCAGTTCAGTTGGTCCCTCTATGCCGTCTATACCGACGTCGTTGCTGACTAAGTACTTCGCAGCCTGGACGTAAACGTTCCCTGGGCCCACTATCTTATCTACCTTCTTCACGGTCTCAGTGCCGTAGGCCATTGCGGCTATTGCCTGGGCACCCCCAACCTTGTAGACCTCCCTAACTCCCAGCCTTAGGGAAATATAGGCTATTGCTGGATCTACCCTTTCTCCAGGGGTGGAGACGTAGATTTCCCTCACACCCGCGACCTTAGCTGGCACTCCAGCCATTAGCAAAGTGGAGGGGTATGTCTTTGCCCCTCCGGGCACGTATATCCCCACTCTGTTTACAGGCTTCCACAGTACCCCGTACTCTACGCCCTTTCTCCCTCCACCAGAGTTGGGCGGCTTTATGCTTGAGTGGAACTCCTCAAGTTGCAAGTATATCTCGTCTATGGAGTCCTTGACCTTCTTGTCGAGTAGCTTAGCTTGCCCCTCAATTTCCTCTTGGGAGGCCTTTACAGTTGTGAGTTTATACTTGTCGAACCTCTCTGTCAGCTCCAGCAACGCCATATCGCCCTCCCTCCTTACCTTTTCCACTAATTCCCTTACTTTGTCCAAGACTTGCGCGAAGGAATTAGGCCTCTCCTTGGGTATCTCGTACTTTATCATAGTCTCACCTCTAAGCCTCTGGCTTTTAAGTAAGCCTTAAGCTCTGGGATCCTAACTACCCCATCGTGGAATATCCCAGCAGCCAGTGCAGCGTCCACTCCGGCTTTGGAGAAAACCTCGTAGAAGTGCTCGACCTTTCCTGCACCTCCGCTAGCTATTACTGGGACGTTTACTGCCTCAACCACTGCCCTAGTGAGCTCTATGTCATAGCCCTGCCTAGTCCCGTCCCTGTCTATACTAGTCAGCAGTATCTCCCCTGCCCCCAAGAGCTCAACTTCCTTGGCCCACTTTATCGCGTCTAAGCCCGTGTCGTAGGTGCCTGACCTGGTGAAGACCCTCCACGAGTTTCCTACCTTCTTTGCGTCTATTGCCACCACCACGGCCTGTGCCCCAAACTCCTCAGAGGCCTTGGCTACAAGGAGTTTGTTCTCTATTGCGGCAGTGTTTATGCTTACCTTATCGGCCCCAGAGGCCAAGACCCTAGACACGTCCTCCAGAGTCCTTATTCCACCTCCCACAGTCAAGGGGATGGAGAGGACGCTGGCCGTGTCCCTCACTACGTTGAGGAGTATTGCCCTACCTTCTACAGTAGCAGAGATGTCCAGGAAGACCACTTCGTCGGCCCCCTCCTCCTCATACCTAGACGCCAGCTCCACTGGATCTCCCTTGTCCCTTAGGTTTAGGAAGTTGACTCCCTTAACTACCCTTCCGTCCTTCACGTCGAGGCAAGCGATTATCCTCTTAGCTGTCATAGCGACCCCTTCGTGCTAGTAACTCCTTTATACACTACTCTTGTGGCGTCGTAGAGGGCAAGTCCAAGGGCCTTGAATGAGGCCTCTATGACGTGGTGGTCGTTTTCCCCACTCAGCTGGATCAAATGGAGGGTAACCCCAGCGTTGCTGGCAAATGAGTTGAAGAAGTGGGGCACGTTCTCAGTGGATAGCCCACCGACGTTCTCCCTCTTCAGCCTAAGCTCTACCCTAGAGTAAGGCCTGCCAGATATGTCCAACGCCAACATGACTAAGGCCTCGTCCATTGGTACTATTTGGTGGGAGAACCTCTTTATCCCCTCCTTGTTACCCAAAGCCTCCTTAAACGCTTGACCCAAGGTTATGGCCACGTCCTCCACTATGTGGTGGTCGTCGTAGCCTTGTTTGTCCTCTCCCATAACCCTTGACGTCGTCCTCATGTAGAAAAGGAGGGTGTGCAGCATGTGGTTGAAGAAGGGTACTGGCGTCTTGACCTCTACTTCCCCCGGCGTATCTAGGTCTAGCTCTACCTCTACCCTCGTCTCCTTTGTTTCCCTCACCACTCTCGCTGCCCTAGACGTATTTGACCCCTCCTAGGCTCCCGGCGTAAAAGGACATGCCAACTATTGCAAAGTCGAACCCTAAACCCTTTAGCTTCATTAGGTCGTCTAAGTCCTTTATACCGCCAGCGTAGCCCTTGAGCCCTTTGACCAGGCCAACGTACTTCCCCACCTCCTCGTCCACGCCAACGCTCCTCCCTTCCCTGCATATGTTAGTGAACACTACGCCAGCCACATTTCCAACCTGCCTTAGTCCCTCCTCGACCCTTATTGCCCTCTCGTTCCACCCCTTTACGTAGATCACGTCGTCGCAGTAGTCGACAGACGCCATTACCTTTTCCTCCCCCACCTCTGAAATTATCTCGTGGAACAGCTCCTTGTCCTTGAAGACAACAGTGGAAAGAACCAGGTACGTCACGCCGTAGCTAATCAACCTTCTCGCCTTTTCCCTGTCCCTTATCCCACCGCCTACTTCCACCCTCTTGAAGCCAACCATAACTATTTCCCTTATTACCTCCTCGTTTGAGCCGACGCCTTCAGCCGCGTCTAGGTCGACGACGTGGACGAACTCGTACCCTTTGTCGTAGATTGATCTCGCCACGCTAACTGGGTCACCTAGCACCAGTCCAGTCCCCCTCTTGCCCCCTACTCTTTTCACAGCCTTCCCTTCGCTTATGTCTATACTTGGGACGACTATCATCTGATCACCTTCTCTATCCCAACCACCACTATGTCCCTAGCCCCAGCTGAGGCTGCCTTAGCTATGACCTCCGGGAGGTACTCTTCTTCAACCACAGTGATAACCTCCCAAGCGTCGCTCTTGCTTAGCTTTGTAACCGCTGGGGCCAGCATTGCTGGAAGGGCGTTGATCACCCTCTCAAGGTCCTTCTCGCTGACGTTCATGAACACCATCTTCCTCCCCCTGGCGTTGAGGGCCCCCTTTATCATGGTCAAGACGAGGTTTATCCTCTCGGCCTCCTCCCCCTTCATCCAGTACTTGTTCCCTATTACTGCCGCATACGTGTCCATTATCTTGTCTATTTCCTTTAGCCCGTGGAGCTTCAGCGTAGTCCCAGTACTAACTACGTCTATTATGGCGTCCGCTGCCCCCAACGACGGCATTACCTCAGCTGCCCCACTTATCTTTATTATCTTGGCGTTAATCCCCTTCCTTCTGACGTACTCTTGGGCGATGTTATAGTACTTTGTGGCTATCCTTATCTCCCGCTTTACCTGCGTTATGTCGTCTATGTCCCAGGCCATAGGCACAGCCAACGATATCCTTGCCTTGCCGAAGTCCAGCTTGATGAGCTCCTCTACGTCTGCTCCAGACTCCACGATGTAGTCCAGACCAGTTATCCCGATTTCCGCTGCCCCGTTCTCCACTAAGCTCGGTATGTCCTCTGTCCTAGTCAGGACAAGCTGTACCCCCTCCCAGCTAGTTGGGAGTATTAAGGCCCTATCGTCGCTGGAGAGGGGCTTTATCCCCACAGAGGACAAGAGCTGTAGGGCGGGTTGTTGGAGCCTTCCCTTATTCGGAACGGCTATCTTCAATTACCTCACCCAGCTTCTCAAGGAACAACTCAACTTGTTCCCTGGTACCTACACTTACCCTATAGTAACCTTCTATCGGCCTCCTTATGGCTATCCCTCTGTCCATCAGTGGGTGGAGGAGCTCCTTGTCGTATTTAAAGAGGACGAAGTTGGTCAAGGAGTTGTACGCCTTTATTCCCATCTTCCTTAGACCCCCTAAAAGTAACTCCCTGTTTTGTTTTATTTCCTCAGCTATCCTGAGGGCATAGGAGGGGTTCTCGAGGGCGGTAATCCCGGCGATCAAGGAGGGGAGGGCTATGTCGAAGGGGGTGGTGGACTTCCTCAAGACGTTTATCAATCTCTTGTCCCCTATTAAGTAACCCACCCTATAGGAGGCTAAGGAAAAGGCCTTACTCAGCGTCCTCACGATTGCTAGGTTCTCGTACTTGTAGACTAGGTCCTTGGCAGTGTACTTGGAGAACTCATAATACGCCTCGTCTAGTACAACGAGGCCGTTCGTCCTTTCAGCTAGGGCAGATATGAGCTCCTCCTTCCCGTGGAGCATTGGAGAGCCAGTTGGGTTGTTGGGGTCGTCTATTACCACTAGCCTAGCCCTTGAGGCGGCGTCGTAAAGCCTGTCCAGATCCTCCTTCCACCACTCTCCGTCTTCCTTCAAGTTTATCCTCACTAGGTTAAGCCCCCTGACTGATGCGTAAACAGGGTACATGCTGTAAGAGGGGTAGTTTACGACAATGGTATCCCCAGGCTGGGTCAAGTTGAAGAATATAGACCTCAGCGCTCCATCTCCTCCGGGAGTAGGGAGGACGTAGTCAGGCTCAACCTTGCTGTACTCAGCTTGGAGTTGCCTAAGCCTTTCAACCAACTCCGGGTGCTGGTAGTTGTTCCCCTTCTTCAAGTACTTTTCCACGTTCTCAACTATGAAGTCTGGAGGGGGATAGGGCGACTCGTTCAAGTGAAGCCTTATCCCCTCCTTTATGTCGTCGAAGGAGTACTCTACTGCGTCTTTTAACCAGGGGTATATTATCTTATTTAGGTCGGTTGGTGCAATAAGAAACCCTCAAGAAAAAAATAAGGCTCCGTTTATAAGTTTTGTGAGTGGCTCCAAGATGTTCCTCGAGGCGCTACTTGGGAAGAGGACCTTTGTGCACTCCTATTACTATTCAGTCAACTTGGCAATAGCTCTGAACTTTGCCGAAATGCTATCGAAAAATGGTAAAAAAGTTTGCATATTCAATTACGGGAAAATAAAGTGGGAATTTTTCCCCTATGAGCTAAACTTGAACTTGGACTGCTCCCCTGGCTCGGAGGTAATAGTGTTTGAGGCCGAGAGCGAGAAGGAGGTTCCGGAAGACTTCGCCTTGGTAACCTCGTACAAGAGCTTGAAAATTAGGGCCACGAGGGTTGACGTAGAGAAAGTAGACGTTAACTTGTTCAAGGCCACCATAGATGGGGACTCCTACCTCTTCAAGCTTGTTGAGGGGAGGTTAGTAGACTACGAGGTGAGCGAACTTCAGAAGGGGATCCTAGACCTAATAAGGGAACTCGGGAGCCCTTGTAGCTTAACTGACGTGGTAAACATAGCCTCAAGGCGGTTTAACGCCTCGAGGGACAAGGTAAGGGAGGAGCTCCAGTTCTTGGTGAACTTGGGCAAAATAAGGGTAAAAAACAAGGTCATTGAACTACTATAGCGGGCCTTAGTGGAAGGGCCTCCTTGTTGTACTTCCTCCTCACTTCTTCGTTGAACTGCTCAACGGAGACGTTTAGGCCCAGTTTGTACTCCATGTACTTTGCGTTCTCCTTTAACACTTGGTACTCGTCTATGTCGTAGCTGGCCATCCTCTTCACCGTCTCCGGCATGCTAATCACCATCTGGTAGATCTTCTGGAGGCTTCTGGCTTCCTCCTTGTTTGATGGCTTAAACTGCTCCATAAAGCTCTTCAAGTTACCTCCCTTTGACGTTACCTCTATTGCTTTCCTTAACTTCTCCATGTCCTCCTTGCCTGCAGTGAACACGGTAACGCTGGTTGGAACTCCCTTAAACACGCTCAGGATAGACCTAACGTCCTCCATAACTTGCTTTACAAACTCGTGCTCCAGCTCAAGTTTGACGTCTATCTCCGCCTCGTTATACGTCGGCCACTTCTCAAGGGAGACAAAGGTGTCGTTGCCTAGCTTGTGCCACACCTCCTCCGCCAAGTGCGGGGCAAAGGGGGACATCAACTTCGTCCAATCCAATCCTATAAGCCTCATTACTTTCCCGTTTGGTTCCCTACCCTCAGCCCTGACCATTTCGAAGTACTCATTGACGTTAGACGTCATCTCGTACAGCACCTTGTTTAGGGCCCCCCTGAGGTCTATGTCCTCCATCAGTTTGGTCACGTCCTTTATCAGGTTGTTGAACTTTGAGAGCAACCACCTCTCTGGCTTCCCCATAACGTCTCCCCTGTAGTCTGCTGTGACTATCTCGTAGAACCTCTTTAGTGCGTCTGCCAGGGCCTTTGCGCCCACGTCAGTGAAGTTTGCGTCGGAACCTAGGTCTACCGAGCACGCAAGGGCTATCCTGATCACGTCAGCACCATAGACCTTGATTGCCTTCCTCAAGGGCAGGATGTTCCTCAGGGACTTGCTCATCTTCTTGCCCTCGTAGAGTATGAACCCGTTTATGACTATCCCCCTAGGCCACAGCTCCTCTGGGAATATGGCAGAGTGATTGAACAGGAAGAAGGACAAGTGGTTTGGAATGAGGTCTGGACCGCTGTGCCTTACGTCCAGGGGGTACCAGTAGAGGAACTCCCTCCTCATTTCCTCAATGACCTTTTTGTCTATCCCCGTGCTCTTGGACACTTCCTCGGGATTTCCCTTTCCTAGCATGACGTAGTCCCAGAAGTCCAAGGTCAGCTGGGACGCGTGGAGCTTGTACTGCTTTATCTTGTGGGCTATGGTGTAATACGCCATGTAGATGGTGGAGTCAGACAGGCTCTCGATTATCCACTTCTTGTCCCAAGGTAGGGGGGTACCAAGGCCCCTAGTCCTTGCACAAGCCCTCTTCTCCAGCCAGTCTATAGCGTACTCAAAGTCCTTCCTTACCTCTGGGGGTACTAGCCTCATTTTGCTCAAGAGCTTCTTGGTCTTTGCCTTCCACTCCGGGTTCCCGTAGTCTAGGAACCATTGGTCCTGCAAGATCTTTACTACGACTTCGTTTCCGCACCTACAGTAGACCGGTTTGTTCATGATCTCGTATATCTGCCTCCCCAAGCCCTTCTTGACGACGAAGTCAGTGATCATTTTCCTTGCCTCGGGTACTGGCTTCCCAGCTATTTGCTTCAGCTCCTCCCTGTACTCTGGCTTTACTAAGTCCACTACGTCGTCCCTCATCTTCCCCTTATTGTACTCCGCCCTGTAGACCAACTCGGTCAGCTTCTTGAGGTCAGCGTCGTTCTTCGGGTTCTCCTTCTCCACAACGTCCCTTGCCATGGCATCGGTGTTCTCTAGCTTCACCACGGGAATTATCGGCAAGTCCAGCTTGTTCTTCTTCAAATAGAAGTAGTCAAAGGGGGCGTGGGCCGGTACGCTCATTACGACCCCAGTGGCCAAAGTGGGGTCTACGAAATCAGCTGGAATTATCGGTACTTCCCTCCCAGTTATTGGGTTTACTGCCTTTACCTTCTGTAGCTCTTCCGGCGAAAGCTCCTGTACCTCTTTCAAGTTCACCTGGAAGGACAGCCTAAACGAGGCCTTCTTGGAGAGTATTAGCCTCTTGCCTTCTACCTCGACTACCGAGTACTTGTCCTTTGGGCTTATCCACACCGCAACGGCTCCAAATACGGTCTCGGGCCTTAAGGTGGCTATTGGTAGGTAGCCGTAGGGGGTCTCAAAGTAGATCAACACGTATTGGCCTATCTCTGGCTCGACGTCCCCCTTAGTGTCGTGCATCCCGACGGGCAGGTTATGTACCGGACACCAACCCACGGGGTGGGTGTCCTTGACCACGTAGCCCATGGACTGTAGCTTGTGGAACTGCCAGACTATGAAGGAGGAGAACTCCGGGTCTATTGTGGTGAACTCCCTCCTCCAGTCTATGCTCAGCCCCAGCTCCTTCATCGCCTTCTTTATCTCCTCTTTAAAGTAGTTGGCCATGAACAGGGGGTCTGAGAGCTTGGGTATCACGCTGGAGGGGATCTCGTATATCTTCTCGAAGATCTCTATTAAGTCCTTGTCCCCCTTTGCCACGTCGTCTGCCATGGTTATGATCGGGGTACCGGTGTAGTGGAAGCCCATGGGGAAGAGCACGTTATACCCCTGCATCCTCTTGAACCTAGCGTAGACGTCACACGTCGTGTAGGTCCTACCGTGTCCTAAGTGAAAGGGGCTGTTGGGGTAGGGGAAGGCAACGGTGGTGTAGAACTTCGGCCTGTCTTCTGGGTCCCTCTCAAATATCCTGCTTTCCTCCCACTTTTTTTGCCACTTTTCAGAAATTTCGTTCAGCATTGAAATAAAGTCTTGGGACATAAACACACCAAAATGTATTTAAGAACGACGTTTTTAAGCTTATTAATGTTCACTAGGACTGGAGATGGCGGGGAGACCAGCGTCAAGGACAAGAGAGTAGGAAAGGACTCGCCCTTGGTCAACTTGTTGGGAGATCTGGACGAGGCTAACTCCTTCATAGGCTTTGCAATCTCAAAGTTACCTTGGGAGGACATGAGAAGCGACTTGAAGAGGGTACAGAGGGATCTCTTTGTGCTCGGAGAGGAGGCGTCCACGGGCAGGGGGCTCGTGAACGAGGGGTTTGTGAAGTGGCTGGAGGAGAGGACTGTGTATTACAGAAAGGAGAGCGGTCCCGTAAAGTTGTTCGTAATCCCCGGGGGCTCAGAGGAGGCGTCTGCCCTGCACATGGCGAGGACAGTAGTGAGGAGGGTTGAGAGGAACGCGGTAAAGTACTCAAAGGAGGTGGAGTTCAACAAGTGGATAATAGTCTATTTAAATAGGCTCTCTTCCCTTATCTTCTCCATGGCAGTTGTAGCCAATAAGAGAAAAGGGGTACAGGAGGAGTTCTACGACATAGGCAAGTTCTGGTAGCTCAGAAGGCCGGACTTTATTAAGAGCTCGCAGTTCTTGCATATCTCCCTGCCGTAACTTGTGGGCTCCCCGCAGATCTTACAACTGGGTAGCTCCTTCATCTCCGAGCCCTTCCTGAGCTCCTCTGATATCCTGTCGAACTCCTCCACTATGTTGAGGAGGCTCCCGGGCATCATGGTCTCCAGTGAGTATAGGAGATCCCTCACCCTCGCCCTCAGCGTGGGGCGGGCGGAGATGTAGGGGCACTCCACGTCTTGGAACTCAAAGCCCTTGTAGTAGGCGTACATTGTCGTCTCCCACTCGTACACCTTCCTAAGGGGTTTAACCCTCAACACGAACTTGTCGCTGAGCTTAATGGGGACTTCTCCTACCCTTATGAGCCTCTTCAAGTCCCCCCTCAGGAGGTTGATCACAATTGTCTGCGCCTCGTCGTCCAAGTTGTGCCCAGTAGCGACTAGGTCTGCCTTGACTTCCCTCCCTGCGTTGTTTATTAGCTTCCTCCTGAAGCCACCGCAGAACGTGCAAGCTGAGACTTTAAGCCCCTTGCCCTTGGCTGAGGACACCATTTCGTCAAGGGTATAGCCCACCTCGGCCTTGAAAGAGGTGGAAATTAGCTCTATCCCCAGGTCGTACAAGTACTTGCTCAGCTTCTTTGCTTGGTCTTCCCTGTTGTAGCCCTGGATTCCCTCGACTATGTTAAACGCTATCAGCCTCTTTGGCTCTATAAACGACGCCAAGGCGTCTGCTAGGGTAAGGCTGTCCTTTCCTCCAGAAACCGCGAGGAGGACTTTATTCGCCTTGGATATCCCCTGCTTTTCAGCTTCCCTCCTGACACTCTCCCTA
>JBBINF010000028.1:0-13387 GCA_037444045.1 Sulfolobales archaeon
GATATTGTGAATATGAGGGTGAGGACTACGGCGTCAGAGACCAATGGCGGTACCCTGACCTTCCTCCCCAAGGCGATCGAGGCCAAGTAGAGGAGTATGAAGGCTAAAGTGAAGTTCATGGCTATAGAGATGCCCACCGTCATAAATAGTTTTCCTTAAGGCTATCTGCATACCTCTTTGCCAGCTCAACGTACTTCCCCGGGTTCATTATGCCCTTTGGGTCAATAAGCCTCTTGATGCCCTCCATCAAGTTGAGCACCTCCTCGCCGTTGTGCTTTAACAGCTGGAGGGCCATGACCTTTGCCTTTTGAGTCCCTATCCCGTGCTCTCCAGAGACCGAGCCCCCTAGGTCTATGGCTATCCTAGCTATCTCCTCAAAGAGCCCCTGCACGTCCCCCTCGTCGTATAGGATGTTGGGGTGAAGGTTGCCGTCGCCTATGTGGGCTATGACCGGGAGCCTCACGTTGTACTTCCTTTCGACCTCCTTGAGCCTCTTAATCGCCTCAGGGAGGGCAGATATTGGGACTACTATGTCCTCCACCACCATGTGCTTTGCCTCAGCCCTCAACGCTATTGCCGCCTGGGCCCTTATGGAGTAGAGCCTCTCCGCCTCCTCGCCCTCGGCCACCACCACCTCGTCACCCCTTAGGACGTCCATTAGTTCGCCCAAGTAGTCCTCCTCCACAGAGAAGAGCATGAGCCCTCCTTCCGACTCCTTGAGCCCCGCGTTTAAGTGCTTGTTCAAGGCCTTGACCACTTGGCTGTCCAAGTACTCCGCCATCTCCGGGAGTACCCTCCTCTTCCTGACCTCCACTATTACCCTACCAGCCTCCTCTAAGTCCCTGACGTACGCCATAACAGTGAACGTCTTCCTCCTGGGAAGGGGGACTATCCTAAACCATATTTCCGTGATGACCCCTAAAGTCCCCTCGCTCCCTACGAAGAGGCTCACGAGGTCGTAGCCAGCCCTGTTCTTCCTGAGCGGGGCCCCAAGCTTTACCACCTTGCCGTTGGGGAGGACTACCTTTAGGGCCAGTACCCACTCCTTGAAAGTCCCGTACTTCACCCCCCTCATCCCCCCAGAGGAGTTTGCGGTTGCCCCTCCCACGGTGCACAGGAAAAAGCTAGCTGGGTCTGGGGGTAAGAAGAAGCCCCTCTCCGCCAACCTCCTGTTCAAGTACTCCAAGTTGACCCCCGGCTGCACCCTGACGTACCAGTCGACGTCGTTTACCTCCAGGATCTTGTCCATGTACTTCACGTCTATCAAGATACAGCCGTTGCACTCAACTGCCCCAGTTAGGGATGTACCTGCACCCCAGGTCACTACTGGTATACCATGATCGTAGGCGTACCTCACCACCTTGGACACCTCCTCCTCGTCCTTGGGGTAAAAGACGTAGGAGGGCCTTACCTTGTTGCCTACGAAGTCCTCCCTCTCCTCCCCCTTTACGAACTCTACGCCAATGTCCATTTGTGAAAATACGCTTGGGCATAAAAAACCCTTTTTAACGCGTCGAAGAGTGGAGATTATGCAACTTGGGATAGCTGCCCACAGCGGAGAGTACAGCGAGTACATGAGGGAAAAGGTATATGGCTTCTTGGTGACCTTGAAGGAGGAGTGTAAACAGTTGCCTACCCTCTTCCTGGGAGGTTACTGGGGGCTCATGAAAGAGGTGGTAGATCAGGCTACTGCTCTGGGCTTCACTGTGGTAATGGTGCTCCCAGTGGAACACGAGGAGGTCTACCCACCGGGCAACGTAATCCTAGTGAAGACTGGGATGGAGTTTAGGGCTAGGTCTGTCCCCCTAATAAGGTCGAGCGACGCAGTGGTGGCGCTTGGAGGGGGAGTGGGCACAGAGATCGAGGTCTTAATGGCCTACGGCATGGGGAAGCCCGTCTACGTCCTGGTGGACACGGGCTACAGTAGCGACCTCCTCCAGAGTGCCTACCCGGAGTACTTTGACCACAGGGCGGTGGTAAAGGTGAAGTACTTCAAAGACCCTAGGCAAATGGCAAGGGAGGTGTGCAGGGAAGGAGGGAAGGGGGAGACGCTGGAGTTCGGGTGACCCCCAAATTAGACCCTCAGGAATGGCCCTGGAAAAGCGTGGCCCTCCTCTCAGTCCACCTCAAAGTATTTAGGAAACGGGTGCGAGAAAATAGGAAGAGACGCCGTAATGCTTATGTACGATATAATTGCGCTCTCCGCAATAACTGTGATCCTTGGTCTGGCCTCTGAGGCCTTAGCCAAGGGGGCGGAAGAGCTGGAGAAGGGGCTTAGCCAGGGTATTGTGGGGGGCATAGTACTTGGCCTCCTGACGTCCCTGCCTGAGACCATATTCGTGATCGTGGCAGTGTTAAACGAGAAGTTCTCAGTAGCCCTTGGCTCAGCTATAGGCGGGAACGTGGTGCTCTTCACCTTTGGCGTGGGGCTAGTCGGTTTGGCCTACGCTTGGAAGTGGGGGACAAAGCTGAGGATGGTGGGCGACTACAAGGTCGAGAACAGGTTCCTCCTGCTGACTACGCTCTCCCTAGCTGCGGTGATAGCCTACGGAAGGCTCGACGTGTGGGACGCGGTCCCCCTCCTCCTCATCTACTCCTTTTACGTAGGGTATAGGCTCAGGAAGGAGAGGGGAAAGGGGGTAAGAGGGGGGATAAACGTAAAGAGGGCCTTGGCCTACCTCTTGGCCGGATCCATTACCATATTGGCCCTCTCAGACCTCTTCGTCAACTACCTCTACGACACGGCAGTTGTTCTAGGGGTATCCCCCGTGTGGCTCTCCCTGGTCTTAACCCCAATAGCCAGCGAGATCGAGGAAAAGGTGTCCGCAGTGAGGCTGGCGACCTCCCACGTCGAGGGCGGTTCCTTGGCTATAGTGGGCTTTATAGGGAGCAAGATAGAGAACGCAACAGTGCTATTGGCAATAATAGGGCTATTTACAGACTTTGACCTCCACCCAGCCCTCCCAGAGATGCTCTCAGCATTTGTAGCAAACGTAATAGGGGTAGTCACGCTCCTAGACGGAAAACTGGGGGCGAAGGAGTCAGCAGTACTGATACTTATTTACTTCGCCATTGTCTACTTCTCCTTCCTATATTATTAGCAGGGCTAGGACTATGGAGATAACCAAGATGACTCCAGCGAATACAACGTGTTGGGTAGCCTTTGGGCGGAACTGGTTTCTCTCTAGGTCCTTCTCGTTGCTCAGGAAAGTGTAAATTCCGTAAACTATGACAGCCGCCCCCATCAGTATCATCACCTCGCCGTAAGTCACTGACGCCCCCTCCACTTTTCCACCCTTTAGTATTTCAAGGAAGAGTGCAAACTTCGCTATCACAAAGCCAAAGCCAATGAGGGCTATCCCAGTCCTAATCCAGGCGAGAAAAGTCCTCTCGTTTGCTAAGTGGTCAGAAGGGGAGGGCATACAGAAGAAAAAAGGGAATTTAAGTTATAAATACCTCTTTAGAACGGACATTGGGTTCGTTAGGTTTGCGGTCAGCAACGTCTCCTCTGGGCTGTGGCCAAACGCGAAGGCTAGGAGCTGGGTGAAGTAGGCTAGTGGCATCCTCAAGTCCTCACCGTACTTTGAGGCTATCTTGTTCATGTTGCTCTCTATTGCTACGTGGCCTAGTGGACAGTCAGTTACCAGTACCTCCGCCCCGTTCCTCTTTGCCTCCTTCAGTATCCTGGCCTCCAAGTGCAGAGAGGTCTCTGCGTCGGAGTAGACGTGTGGCCCTCCGCAGCACATGGTCTTCGCCTCAAACGGCACCACCTCAGCTCCCAGCGCCTTCAGTAGTTCGTCCATGAAGAAAGGCCTCTCCGGGTCGTCCTTCATCCTCATGTAGCCGGTCAGCGTGTATGCCTTAGGCCTCGTGTATAGGCACCCGTAGTAGGGGGCTACCTTTAGCCCAGTTAACGGCCTCTTCACCCTCGCCTTTATCCCCTCTGGGCCTACTGTGTTGTAGAAGAACTCCACTGCGTGTATCATTAGGAGCTGCTTGTCGTAGGGCTTCTCTCCCATCTTCTCCAAGTACGCGTTGACCTTGGCTGAGAGCTTGGGGTACCTAGTCATGAAGTACTGCGTCCTTGAAAGGGAGTAGTGGCACCCTGGACAAGCTGACATTATGGCGTTGGCTCCCATGCTCCTGGCGAGGGACAGGTTCCTAGCTGGCAGCAGGAGCCCTGCCATGGTGTTTACGTTCTTTACCTCAAGTGCTCCACAGCAGTTGTAGTCCTCTATCTTCTCGTACTCTAGGCCTAGGTCTTGTGCTGCTAGCTTTAGGGATACCTCGTATGGCTTCCCTAGTCCGTCGAGGGCGCAGCCCGGGTAGAAAGCTACCTTACCGTAGGTGCTCATTCTGGAACCACCTCCTCCCTCATGGCCTCCTCAAGTACTTTCTTTACCTTGTCCCAGTTCTTTACCCTGCTCGGCTTCATTAGGTCCTTTATTAGGCCAGACCTTAAGAGCGGACCAGACATGGCTATCAGATCCCTTAAGCTTAGAGTAACGAAACCCGCCTTAGCGGAGGCACCTCCTAGCACTAGCTCTGATATCCTACCTCCGTTCTTCATGACCGCCTCTAGGAAGAGCTCGTCGAACACCGTACCTGGGTCCTTCTTGACGAGGCCGTGCTTTAACATGTAGTTGTGTATTGCGTGCACTACTTCCTCTACTAGTACTCCCTTTGGACACCTGTGGGTGCACTTCTGGCAGGACACACACCTCCACAGGCTGTCCTGGAGCTCTATTAGTGCTTGCTTGTCTCCCTTCCTAGCTAGGTCTATGAAACGCCTTGGAGAGTAGTTGGGGTCGTACTCCCTCATTGTACAGCCTGAGGTACACGTTCCGCACTGCCAGCAGAGTGATATCGTGTTCCCTTCTATTGTGTTAGCTATCTCGTCCCACACTGAGGGGTCGTAGCCTGTCTGAGTCCTCTCTATCATGAAGGCGTTCCAAGTGCCGTCTAGCTCGAGTCCATCTATTACTACCTTATCTTTTTGGATTAGACCTTTAATTATGGGTTTTTCAAGCTCGGGTATTGGCAAGTTTGATCACCTTAAGATAGGGTTTTAGGCCCAAGACTAGGGCCGTTGTGGTCAAGTGGGTGGGGATTAACCCCGCGGCCTTTTTGTCGACCGCGAGGTGGGTCGTGTAGTCCAAATACCTCACGTACGCGTAGACCAAAAAAACTGAAGTTACGTAAAAGTCCTCCGAGAAGAGACCAAATATCTCGAGGACTTTCCTGAGTTCTTTCGCTGCATCGAAGTACTGCTCCGGGGTCTCCACCTTCACGTCGTCCTTCAGGATGTAGGTTATTGACCCCGACCCCCTCGCCTTGTTCCACGTCCACCTCGTCCAGAGGGGGTACTTCCCCGGCTCTAAGAAGTGGATAAGCTCCTTTGCCATATCCTCTATGTCCTCCCTCTCCCCGCCGGACACGGAGTTCACGAAAGAGCTGACCCTCTCCTCGTAGGAGAGCGAGGAGTCCTTAAGCTTCTCGTATGCCTTGGCTAGGACTGGGATAGGGGTCTTAGCTATTACGTCGGAAAAGCTCTTCCTAGCGTAGAACACGGAGTCGAAGAGCTTCCGAGCGTCCTCCTCAGTGAAGATAGAGAGGGAGGAAAGGGTCTGAGACTTCAACTTCATGGCTTGTAGGATAGTGTCCAGAGACTTCTTGGCGTCTCCAGACACCGTGTTATTTACATCTACGTCTAACATAGCGTTGTAAATTTCCCTGACGTAATCAACGTTTAAAAAAACAAGGTTAATGATGTGCCACCTCTACCCTCTTCTTGGCGAAGTCTGACTCCTCCCACACGCCCTTCGTCACGTACTCGTAGGCCTTCATTGCAGCGGCGTAGCCCTCAGTTATGGAGTCGGATATAGTCTTTGGCCCAGTTATGGCACCGGCTAGGAATATCCCCTTTCTGGTGGACTGCACGGGGAGCCTGTCTGGGTCGAGTGGCCTCACGAAGCCGTGCTCCTCGAACTCTAGGCCTAGGGCTTTGGCTACCTGCTTCGAACCGAGGCCTAACTCCATTCCGTTAGCGAGGACAACCATGTCGTAGGGGACTACTAGTGCCCTGTTTAGGTTCATCGTGTCCTCTCCCTTTATGATCACTGTGTCGTTAGGACCTCTCATGAACTCGGATATCCTTCCCCTTATGAACCCTACCCTGTACTCAAGCTGCGACTTCCAGTACAGCTTGTCCTCCATTAGACCGTAAGTCCTTATGTCCATGTAGTATATGTGTACAACCGCGTCCGGGATCCTCTCCTTTATCTCCATTGCCTGCTTAATTGACACAGCACAGCAGACCCTAGAACAGTAGGTGTTCCCCACTGTAGCGTCCCTTGAGCCAACGCAGAGGAGGATTGCGACCCTCTTTGGAGGAGTACCCTTAGTGGTGACCAACTTGTTCTCTGAGAGCATCCTCTCTATGTCTGAGATCTGGTAGATGTTTGGGATGAGACCGTAACCGTACTCGTACTTCCTCCTAGAGTCGAAGTGCTCGAAGCCGGAGGCAGCTATAATGGCGTTTACCTTCTCTGTCTGTACCTTACCGCTCTTGTCCTTAATCGACACGGTGAAGCCCTTACCCTCTTCCTTAACCCCCTCAACTATGCTCTCCATGTAAGTCTTTACCTTACCCTCAACTGACTTGACTAGCGGGTCAATTACCTCTGAGGCAGGCCTAAGCTCGGGGAACAGGAGGCTGTACTTTAACTTCTTGGGAGTGCCACCTAAGTAAGACTCCTTCTCCACTAGCACTACGTCTACTCCCATGTTTAGTAGTTCCTTTGTCGCTGATAGCCCCGCTGGACCAGATCCTATTACGAGGACTTTCTCGCTTGCCACCTAACTCACCTTCTCACATTATTTTAATAAAATTAATTAAAAAGGTTTGCTTAACCTTCTTTTACTTCGGTACTTCCTTCTTGTACCACTTTACTCTCTCTGGGACAGAGATGTAGAAGTCGATCTTCCTGTGTGGAGTGTATAGGTACTGAGGCTGGGCCTTGCCCTCTCTTAGGTCAGAGAGGTACTGGATGAACTTCTCCTTGTAGTCGTCAACTGGGACGCCTATCTTCCTCAGGAAGCCCTCTACGTCGGTGGCGTGCCAGTGTATTTGGGCAATGGTGTATGGGTCTGCGCCCATAGCTATTGCGGCGAACTGGGCGTCTGCCAACACAGGCAGGTTGTAGTTGAACCCGTGTGCCTTACCAGCCCACTGGCTCTTGTCTAGGGTAGTCACACAGCCGGTGTCGGAGGTCACGAACACGTCTGCGTGTGCCTCTTCCACTGCGGGTATGACCTTCTTGAACAGGGCGAAGCTCCTGGAGAACTCCCTCTCCGTCAAGATGTGCCTAAAGCCGAAACCACAGCAGTCCCACCAGGTGGAGTAGTCGACCAGCTTGGCACCGAAGTTCTGGACAGTACCGCTTGGAGCTGCTGGCCTCCTTCCCTGCCACACCTCTGGGTCGTAGATGGTGTCCTCTGGCACTAACTTGTAAACGTGGCACGGGGTGTGGACAGCGGCCTTTATGTTGCTCAAGTCGTACTTCTTCTGCTGGGCTGCCTTCTTGCTCATCGTGTAGAGCCACTCGGAGTAGTGTACAACTTCCTCTGGAACCACGATGTCCATGTCCATCTTCCTCATAATTGGCCTTAACTTGTCCCTTATCTCCTTGTGCAGGATTATCATGTTCCTAACTTCCTTGTAGTGGCCGAAGGACGTCCCACAGTGGATTAAGGGGAAGTAACCGGTCTCGTAAGCCCTCCACATGTTCCTTACGTAGACTCCAGCCAAGGCTACTGGGTTGGAGGCACCAGAGGCGTGGTAGTTCCAACCAGTACAAGAGGTCTGGTGCGGCTCGTCTAGGTAGTCTATCTCCATCTTGTTCATCATCCAGAAGACCGACGTTGGGTATCCTGGGATGTGGCCACACTGCCCACAGCTCTTGTGGTGCCACAGCTTGTTAGTTGGGATGGTCTTGGGGATACCGTTCAAGCTCTGCATCTTCACTGGGTTGTTATATGGCTTTATGTGGTGTACTATAATCTCCCCTTTGTCCTCTAGCTTGTACAACTCCTCCTTTACGTGCTGTAGACCGTGGGGGGTGCTGTACCTGTAGATTATCCTCTGGTATACTTCGTTCCAGTCCATCGTGTCCGCCATTGGGAAGGCGTTCTGTAACTCCTCCTGTAGCTTCTTATCTACTTGTTCTTGTTCACTCATACTTATACCCCTATATTTCTATAGACTTTTTAGGATAAAAACTTTACTTATTAAAGAAGCAATCTAATAATTTAGATAATTAGAAAAGTTTTAGAATATGCGAAAAAAAGTTGATTATAAGTCCAGCCAGCTGTCGGGCAGTTCGTCCTCGTTTAGCTCTCCCTTAGCCCACTTCTCCTTAATCTCCTCGAGCTGTGCCTTCCTGTCCTCATATATGTCCATGATCATGTCGTATAGGTCAGGGTCAACTTTCTTTATTGAGTCCATTACTCCCGACTCTATCATTATAGTCATCATCTCGACTGAGGTCTGGAGGGAGGGCTGCCAACCTACGTCAGTCCTCTGCATTAGGTCCACGGGTATTGCCTTCCTGTAGACGTCCATGTTCTTCGACTCCTCTACAGCTTGTGGCCCCCAGTCTGGGAATGCCTCTGGCTGGATCATGTCTGGGGTGACTTGGTTCCCAAGGGTCATAACGGTGTATAGCACCCTCCTGTAAGGCGCCAGTATTTCCTTAGCTGAGGGCAGCGCGAACTGCACTGCGTACTCCCTGAGGAGCATTATGAGCCCTGCGATCTCGTTGTTAAATGGACACCTCATGGAACAAGTGTAGCACTGGACGCACGCCCAGACTTTCTTGTTGGTGAACTCCCATATCTTGTCCACGGCATCCCTCATCATGTACTGTATCATTTCCCTAGGGCCGAAATCGTAGAACTTAGCAGCTGGACAACCGGAGGTGCAGACACCGCAGTTTAGGCATCCCCTTAAGTATTCGTTAAACCTAAAGTCCGACTTAACCGCTTCCCAGAACTTTACCGCTAACTCCCTCTCCTCTGGCTTTAACGTGTCTAGGTTCCTGGCCTCTTCCGGTAACGCTCCCTGCTCAAAATACGACATGTCTAGGAACCTTGGGTCGTCTGGCAACGACAATAACTTACTTTGTGCCATATTCTCTACCATATTAGAGTTGTAAGAAGTAACTTATAAATTTTCTTAAAAAATAAATAACTTAACTATAAAATACGTGAGACATATGTTACTTAACTCTCTTAATTAATATCCTCGTGACGCCGCCCTGCTGCTGTATGTCGAGGATCTGCTGCCCAGTTCTCCTGGCCCACGCCTCAATGTCTGGCTTTGCTGCAGGGTCTGTAGCCAACACCTCTAGTACTTCCCCAACGCCTATCTGCTTGATGGCCTTGGCGGTCTCCATCACTGGCCCTGGGCAGTACATCCCCTTTACGTCTAAGGTCTTAGCTATTTTGACGTCCTGTGCCATACTACCTCACCTTCACACGAAAAGCGTCATCCCGCCGGTTGCCCTGTCCAAGAAAGTGGCAACTCCCACTACTTCGTCGACAAAGGGCGCTAGGTCCTCTTTCTTTATCCCGAAGAACTCCATAGTGGTGGAGCAGGCGTATACCTTTACCTCTCCTACTTCCTTCGCCTGTTCCACTAGCTGGTGCCACATTGGGAACCTCATCTCCTGCATCTTCTGCATCATCATTGGGCCCATCTGCTCGTAGTTCTTGTCAATTGGCTGCATACCTTGCAGTGACCTCTTGGTGATGGCGTTTAGCCCCCAGAAGGTGAAAAACAGGTTTACCTCGTATCCTGCAGCTGCAGCTCCGCTCGCTAGGATGCCTACTGGCATTAACTTGTCTATTGTTCCAGAGAACACGATTATTGATAACTTCTTTCCGCTACTTGACACACTTTAACACCAAAATAACATTAATCTCAAAAATATTTAAGCTTTGCGGTATTCTTAATTTTTTTAAAAAAAGTAAAAAAACCTACGTCCTCATAGGTAAATATTTTTGATAAAAAATATAAGTAAGCTAAATTAAAATAGTCTTGGGGGAAAATGAGTCAGACCACAGCTGAAACCCAAGGACAAGAGCAGAAAAAGAAAATACTAATAGTAGTAACCCACGGCCCAGAGGACCTAGACAGGACGTATGCACCTCTATTCATGGCTTCAATATCAGCGTCTATGGAGTACGAGACCTCAGTGTTCTTCATGATAAAGGGGCCACTCCTACTCTCAAAGAAGTGGCAAGAGGAAGAGAGGAAGAAGGGAGGAAACCCGTTCATCCACTTCTTCGACATGGCTAAGGACAACGGAGTGAAGATGTACGTCTGCGTCCAGAGCCTTAAGGACATGTGCCACATGAACGAGTCAGACGTAGTCGACGGAATTGAACTAGTGGGAGGTTCAACTCTCATAGACCTAACCTTGGACGCTGACAGAACGCTGTTCTTCTGATTAACATGAGGTATGACGCCGTCGTAATAGGCGGAGGATCCGCTGGGTACGTAGCGGCTAGCGTGTTAGCCAGGAACGGGGCCAAAGTCGCAATAGTGGAGAAAAGGGCGTTCGGCGGGGTATGCGTAAACTCCGGGTGTATCCCAAGTATTTTTTTGTCAGACATTTCTTTCCTTTCCTCTAGGCTTCAGGAGATAGGTTATTACAAGGGGCTCAACATCTCCGTCTCCTTGGGGGAGTTCTTTAAAAAGAGGGACGAGGTAATCCAGTACTTGTCCGAGGCGGGCAGGAAGCTGGTGGAGGACGCGGGGGCAGAGGTGTACATAGGGGAAGGGGTAATTGAGGACGAGGGAAGGGTCTCAGTTGACGGCAAGAGCTTGGAGTACGACAGACTGGTGCTCGCCACTGGTTCCGTGCCACTACGCCCCAACTACCCCGGCATAGAGAGGGCAATAAGCGAGGACGAGGCTGTGAACTTGAAGAGCGTGCCTTCTAGCTTAGTGGTAATAGGCGGCGGCTTCGCCGGGGTCGAGATAGCACAGATCTACGCGAGGCTTGGGGCAAAGGTCTCCCTTATCGCCAGGGGGAGGGTGCTCAAGGAGTACAGCGAGGAAGCCAGGAACGTGATAATGGAGGCCCTTGACTGGGACGGCGTGGAGGTAAAAGAGGGCGTAGAGGTGAGGGAAGTAAAGGACGAGAAGGTGGTAACGAATAAGGGGGTATTTGAGGGAGAGGTAATAGTCTACGCCACCGGAAGAGCCCCGGCTTTCCCCAGGGGTATGGAAAGGCTGGAACTGATAAGCTCGGAGAACGGGATCTGCGTTAACAGAGAGATGCAGACTTCAAACCCCAAGGTGTACGCAATTGGAGACGTGGTCAACAAGAGGAAGAAAGTAGCACACACCGCAATGCTAGAGGGGATAGTTGCGGGACTTAACGCCATGGGCGCTAGGGAGGAAGTGGACTACCTCCACGTCCCGCAGGTAGTGTACACAGACCCACAAGTGGGGGTTGTGGGAGACGTCAATTTGGCGGTTAAGACGGAGGAGTTCCCCTTCTCGGCTACCAGCAGGGCAACCGTAAGCGGGTTTAGGGAAGGTTACGTCAGGATAGGGGTTGACGAGAGGGGGAGGGTAGTCTACGGGGAAGTGGTATCAAACATAGCAGAGGAGCTTGTAAACGCCATAGCGCTGGCAGTTAAGGCGAGGATGAGCATTAGGGAGTTGGCGATGACCGCGTTCGTGCACCCCTCGCTCTCAGAGGCAATAGTGAACTCGGCGAGAAGCTTCTATAACCTCGACGTGGATAGGTTTAAGGGGATGAAAAGTGATTGACGACTTCCTCGCAAAGAAGGGGTACTCGTTAGAGAGAAAGCAGGACAAGCTCTCGGTGAACATGGGGGACTACGAGTTTTACGTCGAGGGCAACACCTTGGTCTTCCCAATCCCCCTGCCCACAGGGAGCGAGACCCTCGACGACCTGGTGTCTATGGGAGTGAGGTACGCAAGGGCGTCGAGGCTAGTCCAAGGAGTGGGAGGACCAGTGGAGTACAGAATTGAGGGCAGTACTCTCCTTGTAATCAAGAGGTTCGAAACTCAAGAGGAACTTGAAAAAAGGTTAATTAAAGCGGTGGAAGGAATAGAATCATTGAGGTATTTCTTATGAGCTATGACCCAGTAATAAGGCAGTACCTAAACGCCATAAACGGGTTGACCATTGAGTTCTGCAAGGCTGAGGACTTCGTTTTGTCGCTGAAAAAGGACGGAGTGAGACTAGAGGCTGTGGACTGCGAGAAGCCCACAATACGCGTCAAAAAGGGAGATAGGGTCTACTTCACCTATAGGGGCATACCGCAAATTAACGAGCTGTGGCCCTTCTTAAACGCCTTGGTAAGGGTCTCAAACAACGTGGTCCACTTGGACGAAAAGGAGGTGGAAATGGCTAAGGCAATAAGGGGTAACGTTAAGCTCTTTGTTACCCCAGACTGTACCAAGTGCCCACTGGCGGCCGAGTTGCTCTACCAAGTGCCCATAGTTAACGAGAACGTTGAACTGGAAGTTATAGACGTTAACGACTACCCAGACCTAGCTAAGAAGTTTAGGGTGATGAGCGTGCCAAAGATAGTAGTTAACGAAAAAGCTGAGATCCCGGGTAGCTTCCCTCCACACATCCTATTGAAGATGATGGCTAAGTCCTCTGGCTAGACGAGGATAGTCTTGATCCCCATCTTCTCCGCCTCCTCCTTTACCTTCTCGTCGCCTACTACCAGTATGGCCTCTATGTCCTTTGCCACCAGCAGGGCCTCAGACTCAGGGAGGGATAAGTCAGAGACCTTTGACGGCTTGTGGGAGTACGCCCTTACCTTTGCCCCTAGGTCTAGGGCGAAGTCTATGTCTATCTTGTTCTCCAAGGCGTAGCTAACGCCGTAAGTTGTTATAATTACCTTTTCCCCCTTGAACTTCTCCATTATTTCCCTCAGTTTTCCAAACGCTGAGGGAGAGACTACTATCGTCACAAGTTAGTGTTACACGTGAAAACTATTAAAAATTCCCGTCGCCGGAGGTAAGGGTTCCATCTACATAAGAAACTTCAACCTCATAAAAGGTTATTTAACTTAAAAATATACATAATTGAGGAATACCCATGTCAAACCAACAAGACCCCCTAGAGGTGCTGTTAAGCCCAGAAAACTTACAGAAGATAAACAAGTTCGTACAAGCGCTCCCCACAATGGAGAAACTCGTTGACAAGATGGAGGATTGGGACAAGAAAGGCCAGCTAGACCTCGTGATGAACTTAACAGACCAAGTGCTCTCCATCGTTGACGCAGTCCAGAAGGCGGACTTGATAAACAGCCTAATAGCCTTCGGCATGGA
>JBBINF010000029.1:0-2989 GCA_037444045.1 Sulfolobales archaeon
TAGTGACTATAACGTCCTCTAAGGATCCGTTCTTGAAGCTGGACTTCCTCAAAAGGTCTCAACACTTGAACTTGATGGGGTCAAACATTGAGGAGAGGGCAGAGGCTTTCCCCGACGTAATCAAGGCTTCAAGTGTAATAGCAGTGGAGGACTTTGAACAGGCTATGGAAGAGGCTGGAGATCTAATACTGGCAAACAAGATGAAGATGCTTGACGTAAACAAGGTAGTCCAGCTCTCCTCAATCATCTCTGGAAAGGTTAGCGTGAACAGGGAAGGCATCACCATCTTTAAGTCTGTGGGAATAGGGCTTGAGGACGTTGCGTTGTTAAAGTTTATTTACGAGCAGGCTAAAAGAAAGGGACTAGGCACAGAGGTGGAGCTGAGGGGCAGATGGCGTCCAGGATTGGCGAAGAGATAGAGATCTCTCCTGTGGAGCTGGCATCCAGGCTAGCTAGGAAGGCTAAGATTAACTTGGCTAGCGGCACTCCGGACCCTAGGCTTATTCCCTTGGAGGAAATAATGAGGGCCTACCAAGAGGTCATAGAGAAATACAAGTCTACCGCCTTCTCTTACCCCGGAGCTGGAGGTCAGGAAGAACTTGTCAAGGAAATAGAGAAGTACTTGCCAGGGCTTGGCCTCAGTAAGGGAGACGACGAGGTAGTGGTGACCTCTGGAGCCCAACATGCGATGGAGTTGCTTGGTAAGTACTTCCTTGAAGACGACGTCATTGCAGTTGAAAACCCCACCTTTATTGAGACCTTTAACTCACTCAAGTTGAGATCGTCCTCAGTGATCCCCATAAACGTAGACGGGAGGGGTATAGTGACTGAGCAACTGAGGGAGACGCTGAGGATAGTGAAGATAAAGCTCCTCTATGTAATACCCAATTGCCACAACCCCGCGGGGATCAACATGGGCGACGACAGGAGGAGGGAGATAGTGGAGCTTGCAGAGCAGTACGACTTCTACGTAATAGAGGACGACCCGTATAGGCCTATTGCGGGTGAAGTCCCCCCCGCCATAAAGAGTTACGACAAGTATGGCAGGGTGATTTACGTGAGCAGCTTTAGCAAGGTAATAGCCCCCGGGCTGAGGATAGGCTTTATCTTGGCAAGGAAGGACATAGCGGAAAAGGTGTCCTTACTGGAACAGCTGGACTTCTCCACCTCCACTGTCAACCAATACGTGGTCGCCCACCTTCTGAGGAACCAAGTGGTAACGTCTAGGATGAACCTCCTCGCTAACCACTACAAGAGAAAGCTGGAGCTCATGAGTAAAGTCCTGCACGAGGAGGGGTTCCACAAGTTCAACAAGGCCGAGTGCGGTTTCTTCCAGCTGGTGGATCTAGAAAAGGACAGCTGGAAGGTGTTCCAAGAGGCAGTAAAGATGGGGCTGAGCTTCGTCCCTGCCAAGCCCTTCTTCCTGAAAGGAGGGGAGACCATGGCTAGGCTAAGCGTATCTGTCGCTAGCGAGGAGGAGATAGTGGAAGGGGTAAGAATACTGAGGAAGGCAGTTGATGCGGTTTAGACCACAAATATCTCTTTATTCAGCGAGTTGAGCACTCTCGGCTTTCCATCCATAACTACCATGTCCTCTACCCTTATTCCGAACTTTCCAGGGATGTATATGCCGGGCTCTACTGTAAAAACCATGTTCTTAGTTATTTTCTTGTTGTAATCTTGGGAAATGTAAGGTTCCTCGTGGACGTCTATGCCTATACCGTGTCCAGTCCTATGGATGAAGAATTTATCCATGGAGTACTTACGCATGTAGTCCCTCGCCAAGGAGTCTATCTCCTTGCCAGTCATCCCCTCGGAGGAGTTCTCAGCCTCCTCCTGTGCTCCCCTCACTATTTCGAATATCTCCTCCACTTCCTTCTCTGGGGTGCCTAAGCTCACCACTCTAGTCGTGTCGGTGCTGTAACCCTTGTACTTAACGCCGAAGTCCACCACAATTACGTCCCCCCTTTTTACCTTCTTTTCCGTGCACCTCAAGTGGGGCATGGAAGTGTTACTCCCAGAGGTTACGATTGTCCCAAAGGAGGCCCCCTCTGCCCCTAAGTTGATGAACTTCTCCTCAAGCACCTTAGCCAGTCTGCACTCGCTGTAGCCCTCTGAGATGTCGTTAAGGAACTCGGTAAACGCCCTCTCAGCTATTTTGAGCCCTTCCTTAAGTGTCCTTAACTCTTCCTCTTCCTTTACCATCCTAAGTGGAGAGATTACGGCTGAGGCGGGCAATAGGTTTGATGGAGAGAACCTATTTACAATATTCACGAGGAATACAGACCACAGTTGGTCGTCTATCGCAAGCGAAGCCCCCTTTGGTATGTTTAACTTGGAATAGGGGTCTTCTCCGTCGTTGTATACCACTACCTCGAAGTCAAGTTTTTCCAGTTGTTCTTCGTAAATTTTCGGGGCTAAGAAGAAGAAGTCATTTTTACCAACTACGAAGAAAAGGGGCCTCTCCATCTGCTCTTCTCTAAAACCCGTTAAGTAGAACATGTTGCTTGTTGGGCCAAAGATCGCAAAGTCGACGTTCTCCTTTTCTAGGAGGGCTTGGAGTTTCTTTACTCTCATGGAGATACAGTATACCCTTTAGGGATTTATAGCTTAGCACGTGTAGTAGCACATTAGCGCTAAGTTATAGGCGGCGTTAAAGTCCCTGTCTGCCTTATACCCACAGGAAGGACACACGAATATAGATCCCATTACTTCTCCCTTCTTGTACCCACAGCGCGAACATATCTTGGAAGTGCTGTATGGGTTCAGTCTCCTAAACCTCACTCCACTAGTGTAAAACTCCTTTTCTAACATGTCCTGCAAGGTCCTTAGTCCCCTGCCCACCTTACCCTCATACTCCCTAAGGTCTTCAATCGCTACAACCTTAGGTTCGAGATCCTTCACGAAGATCAGCACTTCTTTAGCAATCCCCTTGACTTTTACCTTAATTTCCTCTAGGTGTCTTATCCCCTGCTCTTCCCCTAGGTAC
>JBBINF010000029.1:3034-13288 GCA_037444045.1 Sulfolobales archaeon
CAAAGAACCTAGCCTTATATAGCTTCCCCCCAGTTATGGCAACTACGGTGAACAAGTGCCTTATCCCAATGTCTATCCCTACTATTGGGTTCTCCCTTTCGTAACTTAAGTAGACCTTAATTCCTTGGCTGAAGTCCGCTAACGCGAACTTCGGGTTCCCCTCCCTAGGCAATAGGACTACAGCCCCTACCTCTGGGAGTTTAGCGTTATTTCCCTGTACCACCACTTTCAAGGGGCCTATCCTGTTTTGGACCAGGCGGAGATCCCTGAGGGAAGGGGGTGGAGACCCTACGCTCTCCCCCGACCTCCCCAGGATTTCGGAGTACTTCCTATAAAAAAGAATGTCGTTGTATATGGACTTCAACTTACCATATTCTAAAATTTTAGCCTCGATTATTTCCTCTTTCATAAAATATAATAACTAAAAACTCACTTAAGAATTTGAAGTATTGTCTCAACCAATTTTTGGGGATAGCCTTCAAACGCCTTAACGATGTCCATGACGTTGTCAAGGCTTGACACTCTCGCTATCTCTTTCTCTACGTCCCCTTCTACCTTAGCTATTACTACCTCCTTTACGGAGTTAGTGGGGATATAGTAGGACTCTATTTTGTATCCCACAGAGGGCCTACTGGTCACTTCAAATCCAAACTCGTTTAGGTACCTAACTTGTCTTCCTACTATTATACTGCTTGCCATATGTTAATATCCTCATTCAGAAGTATAAGCTTGCGTTATAAAAGTTTTAACATGAGCTATAAGCTTATTATATCTCCATATACCAGTTCTTCTGACTCATTACCTATATAATATCTTAGTGTAGAAGAAAATACATACCCCTTGTATTTGAAGAGCTTGTAGTACTCTTCCCTTTCCCTCAACCTAGCCTTGTTGTAGTAATACCCCACGTAGATCTTTGGGCCTTCTGACTCGCTGTAGGAGATGAGGACTGAGTTTAGGCTAGAGGAGAAGGGCTTAGCGCTCTCAAACGCCTCAGTGTAAGCCTCAAGGGGAGTCGCGCCTTGGCTAACCCTCTTAACGATCTCAAGGAAAAACATATAGCTGTCGGTGTAGGGTAGAGAAGGGTTTTCAAAGAACTTCCTCGAGACGGAGCCGTTATGCGCGAAGTAGAGCTCGTATGTCCCTACCCTTGCGTGATAGGGGTGTGAGTGAGATAGGCCTACCAGGAACCTTTTACCAGCTTTCCTGGCGTGGATTAGGCCAGCTAGCTTTTCTCCCTCAATTACTGAGGGTAGCCTCCTATAGAAAGGATCCTCAAAGGCAGGGGTTCTGGTCTTGTAGCTGAAGTTCTTCCACGACTTTTCGTAAATAAATACAGACATCCCCCACCCGTCGCTATGCGGGGAGGACGAGAGGAAGTCGTGCTTTGCTACTTCAGCGAAGGCGTTTAATACCCTCTCGTCGAGCTTACCCTCAGTACTAAAAGCCAGTAACCTACACATCTATAACCAATCCGTCGTTGGCTATTTTAACTCTATCTCCTACAAATTCTATAATTTCTTTCTCTCTTTGTGAGGGTATATGAGTTAATATGAGCTTTTTGATGTCAAATAGTGAAAGGACAGTAGGTACACTAGTGTGTCCAAACTGTTCGCAACCAGATAGGCAAGATGCCTCGTGTATCACCAGATCAGCGCCTTTAGCCTCCCTTATGATGTCGTCGCATGGCTCTCTCGTGTCCCCTGAATACAGTAACTTTTTTCCCTCTTCCTTTATCACGTAGGATACCGCGTAGATCTTGTGGCAGGCCTTTACTGAGTAAACTTCTAGGTTCCCTACCTTAGCCCTCGGCAGGGGATCTTCAATCACTTCTGCCTCTATTTCGTTGCCTAACTCAACGAAGTCCCTTAATACCTTTGTAAAGCCAGGGGGAGAAAAGATCTTGACGTTAGGTAGCCTATTCACTTTTCTCTGCACTAGAAGCTCAAATACCCCGTTCATGTGGTCTATGTGCAGGTGCGTTAAGAACACCGCGTCAACGTCCAGCTTCCCTAAGTCCTCAAGCCTAAAGTTCGCCCCAGTTCCCAGATCTAGGAGTACCTTAGTTTCCTTAGACTCTACTAGGATTGATGACTTTACCCTTTTGCTTCCAACTGAGGCCCCTGAGCCCGTTCCCAAGAAGGTTATTCTCATACGTCGTCCCTCTCGTCGGCGTCTGGTATATCGCAGAGACCTACGCATTTGTATTCCTTTTTCTTCTCTTTCTTCTTTTGGCGTTCATTCCTCTTCGACAAATTCCCTCACCTCCTCCCACCTTGGACCTAAAGCGCCAAGTTGAGTCACTGAATACGAGGCTATTTTGACCGCCTTTTCCACTGCGTCCTCTAGGTTGTAGCCCCTCTCAAGGAAAAAGGCGAGTGACGCGTTGAACACGTCTCCAGCACCAGTTGTGTCAACAACCCTCACTTTTGGGGCAGGTATTAGGACTTTCCTGTTCCTCGTCGCAACTAGGGCCCCCCTCTCACCTAGGGTAACTACTACTGCAGTCCTAACCCTTTTCAACAGCTCGTTCAACCCGAAGTCTATGTCGTCATACGAAGTTAACTGTTTAAACTCTATCTCGTTTGGGGTGAGGATATCCACGTGTTCTAAGACGGAAACGTCAGTTAGGTAAGCGGGAGCAGGGTTGAGAATTCTAAGACCCTGGAATTCCTTCAAGGCCTTCTTCACTACGTTTTCCTTGATCTCCAGTTGTGTTAGCAATAAGTCCCCTTTGAGGTCAGTCACATCTTCTTCCTCAAGAAGGAAATTGGCGCCCCTGTTGACGACGATTGTACTCTCTCCGCTCTCGTCAAGAAAGATATACGCGTTCCCAGTGCTACCTTCCTTTACCTTCACTCTACTGGCGTCTACCCTTTCCTCTCTCCAGAAAGCTAAGGCCCTTTTACCGTACTCGTCGTTGCCCACCGCGCCCGTGAAAGACACGTTGCCTCCCAGCCTAGCTGCAGAGACAGCCTGGTTCGACCCCTTACCCCCGTGTTTTACCAGTATCTCGTCGCAGAACACTGTTTCTCCAGGCTGGGGAAGCCTCTTAACCCTTATGAAGAAGTCGACGTTGTAGCTACCTACTACTTGTATCGTTTGCTATCGCCTCCACGAGCCTCTTCATTTCGTCTAACGAGTCCGCGACTAGGACTGCCCTCCCCTTCCTTATTACCACGTTTGAGCCTATACCGCTTTCCGTGACCTTAATTACTCCCATGTCGGCTAGCTTGAGTAGCCTATCCGACATAGATATGGAGATCCCCACCCTCTTCCCAGTCTCCCTAAGCACCTCTGTCACAAGGTTTGTGTAGTAGTTGACCACTATTGGCCCGTCGACCTTTATCCAGTCAATGTACCTTATGATCCCCCCAGCTAAAGTGGCCACGTCACCGTATTTTGTCATTACGCCCAAGTTAAGCTTCTCCTCGGGGTCAATAAGTTTCTTTGTCAACTCCTTGTTCACCTCTAAGTACTCTACCAACTTCTCAGCCTCTTCCCTGGCCCTCTCCTTCTCTACGTCTACCTCAACTGGAGCAAAGGGGTCAGCTGGTCCTTTACCTTTGCCCAAGTCCAACGAGAACTTTATTGACTTAGTCACAAAGTCCTTTGCCTCAAGCACAGCCCTCTTTAGCTCATAGCCTTTCGCCAGGAAGGCGGTTATGGAGGCTGAGAATATGTCGCCCGTACCGTGTGTGTTCTTAGTGTGGATTTCCTCGCCCTTGAGCTCTATTTCCTCTCCGTCTATTAATGCGTAGTCAACCCCTCCAAGGGATGAACCTCCCTTGACTACAACGTTGACCGAGAGGCTCTTGTAAAGCTCCTTTGCCGACTCCCTAAGGTCTTCGATGCCCCCTATTTTCCTTCCAAGGATCTTCTCAGCCTCGTACTTATTAGGCGTTATTATAACTGCCAGCCTCGCTAGTTCCTTCACTGCCGGTATCACGTCCTCCGTGACTAAGGGGTCTCCGGACTTGGCAACCATGACTGGGTCGTAAACTAGGCTAAGGCCGTACTCCTTGACCTTCCTTGCAACTAGGCGGATTACTTCCTTTGACGCCAGCATCCCAGTTTTGGCGAACTTGGGCTCCAGATCCTTCATAACCGCGTCGAACTGGGCCTCTATGAAGTCAAGAGGTACCTCCAGGATCTTCGTTACCCCCAAAGTGTTCTGGGCAGTTAACCCAGTCACTACCGTCGTCCCGAAAACGCCTATAGCAGTAAAGGTCTTCAAGTCAGCCTGTAGTCCCGCGCCTCCTCCAGAGTCGCTCCCTGCAATCGTAAGGACTACTGGCCTTGTTCTCATAAGTTACCTAAGTGGAGTGTTGAAATAAAAATCATCTCTTGTTGGGGCAAATTATGGAAAACTGGCAGTACTTGCACTCCCACTGGAACCTAGGGGAGGGGTTCCTGTCCAACGTCTGTTGGACGAGGCTTACGATAGAGGCTTCGTCCATTGGTTCGTTGACTTCGTACTCTGTAAACCTATCGGGCGTAACGTAGAGGAGTATGCCTTTCTTTGCCTCAAAAAGCCATAGGTAAATCCTAAGTTGCATTACGTGGTGCTTGTGGGGTATTCCAGCGTCGCTCCTAGACGACTTTATCTCCACTATCGTCCTCTCTCCGTCCTTTTCAAGCATTATGTCGCACCTCCCCTTCACCCTAACTTCCTTCCCTACGTTAACTACCTTTTCAGCCTCTACCTCGCTCTTAACGTTGTATCCCTCCAGTTGGACTAAGGACTCCAGACCTCTGTGCACTAGCTCGCCAAGTATGGTAGATGGCGTTAACGCTTGGCTTACCGCTATTTCCCTGTACTTTTGTTCGTAGTACGTCTTAAGCGGGCACCTAACTAGGTCGGTTACGTAAAAGACGTTCTCTTCCCTCTCATGAGAAAGGTAGTCGTGAATTTTCATCTTAGCTAAGAGCTCAACTATCATTTAACCTCACCGTAACACTTCCTGTCCTCTCCGTCTTTACCCAAGTCTTGGGGAACCTTGACACCTCCATGAGAACTGCGAGGAGGTTGAGTAAAGCCACGAAGTTCATGTACGCTATAGAGAGGAAGGGGAATGCGAATTCTATTAAGTGCTTCCTCGAGATCATTATTGCCAGTATTAAGGAGGTGAAGGAAGCCAACGAGACCATGGCTGTGACAAGGAGGTATATCTGAGAGGGGTAGAGGATGACCAAGGAGTAGTTTGCTAGGCTTAAGACCATGAATATTGGGCTAGCGACTATGAGCATAGCGTCCAACAGCCTTGGGTCGAACCTAATCCCCTTAACGCTTATCGATACCTCAAAGTGTCC
Source organism: Sulfolobales archaeon (assembly GCA_037444045.1). Classification (GTDB taxonomy): domain Archaea; phylum Thermoproteota; class Thermoprotei_A; order Sulfolobales; family Sulfolobaceae; genus Aramenus. The sequence goes on from JBBINF010000029.1 coordinate 8,348, forward strand.
CCTGTACCACCTTAGCCTCTGCCTTACCAGAGCCCTTAAGCTAGTAGGTACTTCCCTCCAGGCTATGACGTTTGGGGAATACACTATTTTGTAGCCCTTAGCAGTTATCTTCAAGCTCAAGTCCAAATCTTCCGTCAAAGTGTTCTCGTTCCACATTCCCACTTCCTCTAGCACAGACTTTCTAATAAACGTGCAAGTGCCCTCAAGGGGGACAAAGAAGCTTAACCTAGCCCTCCCAGCTATCGAGTACTCGTAAAAGAGCTCCTCTAGCGAAGCAAACCTAGCTACCGCGCTCTCCCTAACGTTGATAGGTACGAGCCTACCTTGGAGGGCACCAACGTTTACGTCGCTTATAAACTTCGACGCTACGTAAGATAGGGCGTCTAGCCGCGGCACGGTGTCCGCGTCGTATATGCCTATTATCTCCCCTTTTGCCATCCTTACGGCGTAGTTCAACGCTCTGCTCTTCCCGTTAGGTACAGGGGAGGGAGATAGATGGACGCACTTCACATTGTCGTAAGTAGCCTCGTAGTTTTTGCACACTCCAAGAGTGTTGTCGGTCGATCCGTCTTCCACTACTATGATCTCTACCTTTGACCTATCGTACTCCTGGTTCTCTAATCTGTCGAGCAGCCTACCTATTACCTTCTCCTCGTTCTTTGCTGGTACTATTATCGAGAACGAGGGGCCAGAACTGGCCTTGTTTTCGTTAACGTTCCACGTGATTCCTAAGAAGGCAAAAAACGAGTTGTAGACGCTCCACACTGAGACCAGTAGACTGACTGCCGCTATTAGATAATAATCTAACATTGTCATATACTTTACATTTCTTTTTTTATATACTTAGTCCATAACTTGAAAACAAGTATTATTGCTTCCACTTGGTCTTTGGCATTATTACGTGCTTAAGCCTAGATAACCTCTCCTTATAGGGTATTAAGTCCTCTATCATAACCTTTACTTCCTCTTTTAAGTTCTTCTTGGGGCGGAACCCTAGGCTAGGCAAGACCTTTATTTCCGGGTTGTAATAGTGCTCTTCTGCCTCAACTCTGGGGTTCTCCACGTTCTCTATCCTCGTCTCCAACCCTAGGCTCTCAGCTGCCTCCTTCACGATCTCTGCAATCCTCCTTACGCTATAGATCTCGGCGAATTGGTGGACAAGTCTGTACTCCCCCTGTTTTGGGGGGTGCTCAATTAAGAGCCTAAGTGCCTCCATGCTGTCCTCGAGGGATATGAACCCCCTCGTCTGTCCTCCCTTTCCGTAAGGGGTCAATGGAAGGCCAAGGACGGCCTCTACACAGAACCTGTTCACTACAGTTCCCCACGTCTCATCGAAGTCGAACCTAGTTCTAAGCCCCTCCTCTACAATCTCTTGCGTCCTAGTCCCGTAAACTGGGCCCTGCATTATGTCAGTAACGGTGATCCCAAAGAGGGAGTTGAAGTAGAGGAGGAGGTCGGTATCGAATATCTTTGACCAGTGGTATATGGAACCGCCCCACCTTGGGAAGACTATCTTGTCCCTCTTTCCGTTTATCTCGACCTCCACAAAGGGGGACTCCGGTATGTCGAAGTTGGGGGTGCCGTACTCTCCCATAGTTCCCATCTTTAAGATATGGATTGTTGGATCCACTTCCTTAACTGCGTAGACTAGCTTAACAGTACTGCTTAAGTTGTTCTCTAAAGTGTACACGGCGTGCTTATAGTCCTTCATTGAATACGGGGCCGACCTCTGTTCTGCGAAGTGCACCACTACGTCCGGTCTATGCCTCTGTAGCACTTCCTTGAGGAAGTCGTAGTCGTTTACGTCTCTAACGTAAAACTTTATGTCTATCCCCAAGTGCTTTTTAGCCTCCTTAACTCTGTCCTCTGGGCTAGGCAGAGGGAACGCCGAATCCGCCCCTACCTCTTCTGAGAACTTCCTAGTGGAGAGGTTATCGATGCCAATTACCTCATGCCCTCTGGCTCCAAGTCTTAGGGCAAGTGGCCAACCCAGGTAGCCGTCTATACCAAGTATGAGAACCTTCATTGTGCTATATCTGGGACGCAGATATTTAAAATCTATAGAGTGTAATTCTAGCATTATGATTCTAGTTGGAGTGGACGCTGGGGGTACCTCAACGGGCGCCCTAGCGTACACGTGTGAAGGGAAGCTAATCGGATACCACGTTAGCGGCCCAGGGAATTACCATAACGTAGGCCTTGAAAAGGCATTAGCTCACATAAGGGAGGCAATCCTTTACGCTACTAATAATAGGGTTCCGGACGTGGTCTGCATAGGACTGGCAGGGCTCGACTCGAGGCACGACTACGAAGTCCTTTCAAGAGCCTTGAGTGGTATAGGGAAGAAAGTGATTATAGAGCACGACTCGTTCATAGCTCTCTACGCGGAGACAAGGGGAAGGCCAGGAGTTATAACGATAGCCGGTACTGGGAGCGTCGTAGTGGCTTACGACGGAAGGAGGAGGTATAAGTACGGCGGGGAAGGTTGGTTGCTTTCAGACGACGGATCCGCGTACTGGATAGGCAGGGAGGCTTTGAGGAGGTTAACTAAGATGCTAGAGGGGAGGGAGGAGATGACTAGGTTAGGGAAAATGTTACTTGAGGAGCTGAGGATAAGGGATCTCGACGACTTGATAAAGTGGGCGTACCATGAGGGACATAAGGTTAACGAGATAGCCGGCTTAGCTAGAGCAGTGGATAAGGCGGCGTCAGAAGGAGACCCAGTAGCCAGGGAGATCATTTACAACGCGGCTAAGGAGCTCTCCTCGATTGCAATTTACGCTTCGAAGAAGATATCCGAGAGAAAGGTGTACCTTTCTGGAGGCCTTTTCTCCTCCGAGCTCTACTTAAATCTCTTTAACGAGTTCCTAAGGCGGGCTGGCATCGAGGGAGTGCCAAGTAGGGTACCTGCTGAATACGGCGCAGTGCTATTAGCCTTCAAAGAGGCTAACTGTAGAAATGAACCGGAAGAGCCACCCCTTCACTTCTAGGGTCCGCCACGGCTATGTATCTGTCCCCTTTCCTCTTCATAGCCTGGACTATCCCCACTTGGTGGGATAGGTAGCCTACGTCTTCAAACCCGTTGCTTATCCCTGTCTCCGCAATGACTCTGTCCCCAAGGTACATGAACCTTGGGGCTGCCACAGCCTCGTCTATTTCCATGCCGTAGTCTACGTAGTTTTCGAAGACTTCGGCGTGTATCTGTGGCCTAAGGTCTGCCCCTGCACACCCTATTATTAGCGTATCCCCCTTCCCTTCAGCGAGGAGGATAGAGAGGGTGTGCATAGGCCTCTTCCTGCCCATAGGCCTGTTTGCCCCCGACGAAAAGCCGTGGCCCCTGTTGTTAAACACTACCCCCTCTACCATGATACCGGAGCCAAACGGGTAAAACAGGCTCTGGATAAAGCCCACTTCGTTCTCCCCGTCCCCAACTACGAAGAACGTGGTGTCCCCGTCTTTAGTCTCCATTTTCTGGGGCAAAGAGTTAACCCTTTTCCTTAGGTAGTCCTCGTCAAGCAGGAAGTTAGGGACGTCGTAAAACCTAGGGTCCGCCACGTATTTGTTCCTGTCCTCGTAAGCCAGGACGGAGAGTTCCACGTGCTTTTTTACCCTCTCCTTGTCCTTAAAGGGTGCCCTGTTTATGCCAGAGATCTCCACCATCTTCAGTAGTTGTAGTGTGGTGACCCCTTGGGAGTTTGGAGGGAGCTCGTAGAGCGTGTAGTCCTTGTAAGTAGTGCTTAACGGCCTCACCTTCTCGCCCCTGAACGAGTAGAAGTCCTCTACCTCCATTGGGCTCCCCTCCTTCCTCAACCCCTCCACCAACCTCTCGGAGACCTTCTCGTAAAAGTTCCTCGGATCCTTGGAGACCTCTTTCAATACTTTCCCAAGCCTTGGTATCCTAATGGAGTCAGAGAAAGACTTACCGCCAAAGGTAGAGTTCCACTCTGCGTTACCGGAAAAGCCCTCGATGGCCTTCGACAAGCTCCTCCCAGCGTTAAAACCGTCAACTGCGAGCTTTATGGCTGGATAGAGGAGCTCCTCGTAGGGCTTTGTAGTGTACTCCTGGAGGAAATCCCAGAGATCCACTAGCCCGGGGACTACTATTGAGTTAACGTCCCTGACCCCAATAGTCTCAGCCCTAAGCCCCTTTGGTGCCCATCCGGAGGCGTTATAGGCTATTACGCCCTCGGGGGTCTTTGCCAGTAGGAACCCGTCACCTCCCAACCCACTTGTGTGGGGCATAACAACGGACAAGACCGCACTTATAGCCACGCTAGCGTCGAAGGCGTTCCCCCCGCTTTCCAGAACCTTAGACCCCACGTAGCTAGCTATGTAGTTCTGGGTCGCGACGATTTTCTTGCCAGATGCCGAGATCATATACGTTTTTTAAACTACTTGATATAAATGTTATGAATTGGAGATACCCGACGAGGTCAAAAATAGCCTAGGAGAAGGGAAGTGCGTAGTCTGCTGTGACAACGTAGTGGTCTGTATGACCGAAGACTACCCAAAGGTTCCAAATCCCCCAGTGGACATAGAGGTTGACAGGGAAGGCAAGGACGTAGTGCTCAGGAACATAGTGAAGGACGACGTGAATAACCCTCTTTACCTCGAGTACTACATAGACAAGGACTTCGTCCAAAAGGTGAGCGATACCCGACTCATAAGGGTGGTGTTCGTCTCAAGGGACTTCTCCGAGGAGACCCAGTTAGACGTTAGGTTGACCAAAGAGGACATATCGTTGATGAGGAAGGAAGTGGGTTTAAGATCCCTCTAGTAGAACCTTTAAGTCCCACAGCCTACTATAACAAGTGGAGAAGAAGGAATTCCTCGAAAAACTGAGGGAGTCAATAGAGGACGGGAAGAGGAGGTACTACAGGAACTTAGTCTTCATAGAGAAGGATAACTACATGGAGGACCTTTTGGACGTCCTTTTCCTTT